>JAGASX010000014.1 GCA_017621525.1 Clostridia bacterium | reverse complement strand
CCCCTGCCAAAAATCGACAAGTTTCTTTTTAAACTTGTCGATTTTTACTTTTTCACTCTTCACTTTTCACTTTTTCACTTTTTCACTTTTTCACTTTTATTTCTAAATTAAATTTAGGCAATAAAAGTTATAAATATTTATGACAACATCTTGAAAATTTAAAACCCAAGAGAGATAAGCAGGGCTTTGTTGACTTCTTTCATCTTGGTTGGGGTTAGGGTTGTGATATGTTCTTGCAAACGTCGTTTATCAAGGGTGCGGATTTGCTCCAAAAGGGCAACCGAGTTTTTTGGCAGGTTGTATTCATCGGCCGGCAATTCCACATGGGTTGGCAGTTTTGCCTTGCCAAGTTGACTGGTGATTGCGGTTACAATAACGGTTGGCGAATATTTATTGCCCACGTCGTTTTGCAGAATAAGAACAGGGCGAACACCACCCTGTTCACTTCCTACAACAGGGCTTAAATCTGCATAATAAATTTCACCGCGTTTGATTGTTCCGTCCACTTTCCTGCAAATTCCAATAATCAATTAAATCGACTTTTTCAAGAATTGAGTTTTCTTCCTGCAAAAATTGGTAAAGTTTTTTTGAAGGGCGAAAACTTTTTTCTTCTATAAGCATAATATGCCCGCTGTCGGTCAAAATTTCCTTTTGCTTAGAAGTAAAAGGTGTTTTTTTGTCGTCAATATGTTGATTGATTGAATTTTTGCCGTGAGAAGGTTTTATATGCTTTGCCATGATTATCTCCTATTTTGCATTTTCTAAACTATTTTGAATAAAAAAAGGTGCAATTATGCACCTAAAATTATTAAATTAAAATTGCAATGGCTGTTGCGTAGTTTTCTGTATGAGAAAGGGACACCTCAATTTTTTTATCGGCAAAGTGTGTGGAATATTTTTCAAGTGCCTTGCCGTGAAGTTTAACATAAGGCTTTCCGCTGTCCTCATGGCAAAGTTGAATATCCTTAAACACCACACCGCTGTTTTTGCCCATTTCAAGTGCTTTCATAACCGCCTCTTTAACGCAAAATAGTGCGGTAAGGCGTTGTGCTTGCAGGCTTTGGCAGGGCGAAGATTTTATATAGGCAATTTCTTCCTCTCGGGCAATTTTGTTTATGAAAGCGTCGCTGTTATCTATGCGGGCAACCTCCAAAATATCAATTCCCACCATGTTCAATTTCCTCCCATGCCCTTGCAATTGTGTCAAAAGTGAAACCTTTGCTTGCAAGGTGATTATAAAATTTTTGTTTGGTTTTAAGGTCGCATAACTTACCCCTCATGTATTTCTGGGCAGAAGCAAGGCACTTTGTTTCCTCTTCCTCATCGGTGGTAAGCATATCAAGTTTTTCATCAATCACGCCCTCTTTAATACCTTTGGAAAGAAGGTCATATTTAAGTTTGCGTCTGCTTTTTGACGGATAAGAGGCAATATAGTTTTCACAAAAAGCCTCATCATCAATATAACCATATTCTTTAAGTTTTTCGGTCGCCTTTTCTATGCAAACTTTTGGATAACCCCTTTCTTTTAGGTATGTTTTAAGCATTTTTTCGCTTTTCATACTTTTTTCAAGGGCATTTAAACCGCGATTGAAGCAAGCGTAATCGCCATTTTCAAGACAGAGAGCGTCAAAAAATTCTTCCTCATATCTTTCACCGCTTTTAAGGCAATGTTTGGCAAGAATTTCTGTCTCAAACACACCAAAAAATTCTCCGTCAAGGTAAAGTTTATATCGCTCTCCCCTGCCAACTTTTTTGATTTCTGTGATTTCTTTCAAGATTTATCAATCTCCTTTAAAAGTTCTGCCGTTGCTTTTGCATAGGCACGTACAAGTCCGCCGGCACCAAGTTTTATTCCTCCAAAATAGCGTACAACCGCAACCATAACATTTTTTCTATCCTGTTTTTGCAAAACTGAAAGAATTGGTCTGCCGGCAGTACCGCCCGGCTCGCCGTCATCAACCGCCCTTTCATAAAATGGGGTTGTCATACGCCCTGCCCAACAAATGTGTGTGGCTTTTTTATGTTCTGCCTTTAAAAAGGCAAGTGCCTCTTGAATATCGTTTTCGCTTTCACAATGGAAATAAAAGCCCAAAAATTTGGACTTTTTTTCTATAAGCACGCTTGTTGCAAGCAATTTCATTTAAGCACAACCTTAATAAAGTTCTTTTTGCCCTTTTTAAGAAGAAGTGAGCCATTTTCAAAATCGGCAGGAGTAACAATAAGGGCAATATCGCCTATCTTTTCGCCTTTTACAGATATTGCGCCCCCCTCAATCATTCTGCGGGCGTCGCTTTTTGAAGAACAAAGTTTTGTTGTTGCCAAAAGGTCGCAAATATTGATGCCATTTTCATCAAGTGCAAGTTCAAATTCTGGGGCGTTATCACCACCTTGGGTGAAAAGGTTTTCGCTCATGTTTTGGGCAAGTATTGCATCTTCTTCACCTCTTACAAACTTGGTGATTTCAAAGCAAAGGCGTTTTTTAGCCTTAACAATATCCCCAGCAACAAGTCCGCGAATTTCTTCCATTGGAAGGTCTGTGAAAAGGGCAAACATCATTTCAACGCAGGCGTCTGGTGTTTGGTAAACCCCTTGATAGAAATCGTATGCTGAAATTTTATCTTTATCAATCCAAATTGCGCCCTTTTCTGTTTTGCCCATCTTTTTCCCCTCTGGGGTAAGAAGAAGTGGGTTTGTTGCACCAATCATTTCGCGTTTGCCACCATCGGCAAAGTTAAGTTTTCTGGCAAGTTTTACGCCGGCAGCGATATTCCCCCATTGGTCAGCGCCACCCCATTCAAGTTTGCAACCTTTGGTTTTGTTAAGGTGCACAAAATCATATGCCTGCATTGGCATATAACCAAGTTCAAAGAATGAAAGTCCGCCCTCTTTTATTCTGTTTGCGTAAATTTCATTTGAAAGCATTTCATTGATATTAAAATGCACGCCAACTTCACGCATGAAATCAATATAATCATAGCCTGAAAACCAATCGGCATTGTTTACGATTTCTGCCTTGTTTTCTCCCTCAAAGTCAAGGAAAATTTTAAGAGTATCCTTAATTTTGGCAATATTTGTTGCTATGATGTCTTTACCCATAACCTGCCTTGCCTCATTTCTTCCGCTTGGGTCGCCTATGCAGGCAGTTGCACCGCCCATAAGCAGGTATACCTTATGTCCTGCCTGTTGAAAACGGCGTAAAATGCAGTATGGCACGCAGTGGCCAATGTGCAGGCTGTCCATTGTTGGGTCAGTCCCCTCATAAAGTGAAATTTTTTCACCGCTTGAAAGAAGTTTTGCAAGTGCCTCTTCATCTGTGCATTGGTAAAGAAGTCCTCTTTCCTTTAAAGTGTTGAAAAGTTTTGTATCAATCATAATTTCTCCTTAAAAAAGCACGCCTATTGTCCGTTTTTTAGGACGAATAGCGTGCTGTTTCGTGGTACCACCTAAATTTATTTGGCAAAAGCCAAACCTTATTATAGCCTCTTCGCGGGCATTGGACGCAAGACTTGAAATAAGTGTAATTCATTTATATCCGCTTTTAAGGCTTTCACCAACCGCCCTATCTCTGAAAAGCAAAATACAAACTACTTTTCTTACCCCGCCATCTTGATTATGTGAAAATTATATAACTAAATAAAAGATTTGTCAACAATTTAACAATGTTAAAAAAAACAAATTTTTAATAAAAAAAGCCTTTTTCACTTTGTTTTTTTGTCGGTTTTGTATAAAATATGGGTATACGGAGGAATTTTTATGAGTTGTCCTAAAAACATGACCGGCTTTGGCCCATCGCCTATCCCAGAAGAGGCACAATGGGTGCAGGCAAAAGATATTACGCAAATATCTGGTTTTTCACATGGTTGTGGAAAATGTGCCCCACAGCAAGGCACCTGCAAATTGACGTTGAATGTGAAAAACGGCATTATTAAAGAGGCTTTGGTTGAAACAATTGGTTGTTCTGGCATGACACACTCGGCGGCAATGGCTGGGGAAATTTTGCCGGGCAAAACTTTGTTGGAGGCTTTAAACACCGACCTTGTTTGTGATGCAATCAATGACGCTATGAAAAATATTTTTCTTCAACTTGTATATGGGCGTAGTCAATCGGCGTTTTCAGAGGGAGGTTTGGCTGTTGGCAGTGCACTTGAAGACCTTGGCAAAACCCTTTCAAGCAATGTGGGCACTGTTTTTTCACAAGAAGGTAATGGCACACGTTATCTTAACCTTGCAGAAGGATACATCACAAAACAGGCACTTGATGAAAATGGTGAAATTATTGGCTATGAGTATGTCGCAGTAGGCTCTCTTATGAAAATGTTAGGCGACGGCGTTGACCCTCGTGAGGCCGTTATAAAAGCCACAAAAACATATGGGCGTTTTGCCGAAGGCGTAACATTTATAAATCCAAGGAGGGACAACCTATGAAAGTAACAAAAAAAACAACCTCTATTAAGGAAGTTTTAAAAAAATATGGTATTTCTTCCCTTGAAGAGGCTGAAAAAATCTGCCTTGAATATGGTGTAAACGTTGAAAAAATTGTTAAAGATATTCAACCAATTTGTTTTGACAACGCAGTAAAAGCGTACGAACTTGGCGTTGCAATTGCAATTAAAAAAGGTATAACAAAGGCAGGCGATGTTGCATTGTGTCTTGGCGAAGGTTTGCAAGCGTATGCAATAAAGGGCTCTGTTGCCGACGAAAGACAAATTGGCATGGGACATGGAAGGCTTGGGCAAATGCTTTTAGATGAGAAAAACAAGTGTTTTTGTTTTCTTGCTGGGCATGAAAGTTTTGCCGCTGCCGAGGGGGCAATTGGAATTGCAACTTCTGCAAACAAGGTAAGAAAAACTCCCCTTAAAGTGATTTTAAATGGTCTTGGCAAAGATGCTGGATATATCATTTCTCGTATAAATGGATTTACCTATGTGCAAACTTCTTTCAATCACAGCACTGGCGAATTGAAAATTGTAAGCGAAAGGGCATTTTCAAAGGGCGAACGCTCTGCCGTGCGTGTTTATGGTGCATTTGACGTGCCAGAAGGCGTTGCCATTATGAAACATGAAATGGTTGACCTTTCCATCACTGGAAATTCAACCAATCCTGTTAGATTTCAGCACCCAGTGGCTGGAATTTACAAAAAATGGTGCTTCGAAAATGGCAAAACATATTTTTCAGTTGCATCTGGTGGCGGAACAGGCAGAACTCTTCATCCAGACAATGTAGGTGCAGGTCCTGCAAGTTATGGGCTGACCGATACTATGGGACGAATGCACTGTGATGCACAGTTTGCCGGTTCTTCATCTGTTCCCGCTCACGTTGAAATGATGGGTTTTATCGGTATGGGCAACAACCCTATTGTTGGCGCGACTGTTGCGCTTGCCGTTGCAGTTGAAATGAACAGCAAAAAATAGTTGATTAAAAATAAAATAGAGGAAATCGACAGAAAAATCCTCTATTTTTTTATTTTTGCTTGTTTTTTTATTAAAAGTCATTTAAAATGATTGTATGATACGTTTAAGGAAAAGTTGGTTTGAACTTTTGCAAGGCGAATTTGATAAGCCATATTTCAAAAATCTGCAAGAGTTTTTAAAGCAAGAATATTGCAATTATGAAATTTATCCGGCAGAAGAAAACATTTTTAATGCCCTAAATCACGTTTCACTTGATAATATTAAGGTGGTTATCATTGGGCAAGACCCATATCATGAGCCAAGGCAGGCGCAAGGGCTTTCTTTTTCGGTGCCAGAAGATGTGGATATTCCCCCATCGCTGGTAAACATTATGAAAGAAATTGAAAGCGACCTTGGCATTTCTTGCATAAAGCATGGCAACTTACAGCGTTGGGCAAAGCAAGGCGTGCTTTTACTTAACACCGTGCTTACTGTAAGGCGTGGGCAGGCAAATTCGCACAAAGACCGCGGTTGGGAAACTTTAACAAGAAAAATTATTGAAATTGTTGGCGAAAGACAAAAGCCTATTGTTTTTCTTCTTTGGGGCAGTTTTGCGCAAAGTTTTGCACCGCTTATTGGAAGCCAGCATTTAATTTTAAAGGCTCCACACCCAAGTCCCCTATCTGCATATCGTGGGTTCTTTGGATGTAAACACTTTTCTAAATGTAATGAATTTTTGATAAAAAATGGCATTGACGCCATTGATTGGCAATAAAAAACACCCGATTGGGTGTTTTTTGTTATGCTGCTGTGTATCCAAGTGCGGTTATGTCGTTTACAGAAGTTACCTTTGTGCCACCTGTTGCAAGCCAAGACAAGCCTTGTGGCAATGGTGTATTTGTGGTTGTGATTACCCAGTTTGTAAAGTTGCCAGCGTAATATTTTTTATTTGTACCCGCAATATACAAGCAAGAGTCTTTTGTAAATGAGCCACCTGCAAAGCCATTGGCTGTTGTGGTTTTTGCAAAGCAGTCATAAAGTTTGGTTGCAGTGCTTGACCCTCTAACCATTTGATAACCAAAAAACATATTTGCAAGTGTGCCTTCAAAAGCACAAGCAGTAAAGGTACAACCATTTGAATTGCCTAATATTCCTGCATGATAAGAGCCTCCCGACATTTGGGCTTTGCTGTAACAACCTGTAAGGGTTGATGAATATCCGTAGCCAACAATTCCACCGTTTGAATAAATGTTTGCATAAATTGAAACACTTCCCACTTGGCAGTTTGTTATTGTTGATGTTCCAGAATATCCTACTATACCGCCTGTATAGTTGTAGCCTTTAATTGTGCCAGAAAGTACTTTTACGTTGTCTATGGTTGCGTTGTTTGTATAGCCGAAAAGTCCTTGATAAGAATATTTAAAGTTTCCGGTATTTGATTTTACCCTTGTTTCTGTTGTTGTAAGGTT
The DNA here is from genome assembly GCA_017621525.1 of Clostridia bacterium. Lineage (GTDB taxonomy): Bacteria > Bacillota > Clostridia > Christensenellales > UBA1242 > Caccovivens. The sequence continues at coordinate 82,645 of JAGASX010000014.1, read as the reverse complement.
TGTTATTACGTAGTTGTTTCCATCATAGTTGCCTATGAATTTGCATGAAGAATCGCCTATTGGAAGATATGTTTCTCCGGCAAGGGATATGTGGGCTGTTTGTTTAAAATATCCAGAAAGGTTTTTGGTTTCCGTTTGGTATGCCATCCAACCTAAGTGTTGTGGGGTTGATATTAAGTATGGGTCTGTACTTGTGCCCGCTCCGCTTGGGGTTTGTTTATCAACCGCCCAAGTTTTCTCCCATACGGCATACAGTTTTACAATATCATTATCTGTTGCTGAAAGTTTGGATACCGTTTGTTGGTCATAATATGTGATTGATGCATCAACTGCAACGGCAGATGTCGCCCAACCTTTAAACAGGTATCCATAGCGGTAAAATGCGTTTGTTGGTAAGGTGAATGAGGTTGTATAGAGTATCCCTGTTGAGTTGGACATACTACCCGAGCCTCCGTTTGGTAGGTACTGGATTGAATAGTCATTCTCCGTCCACTTTGCGTATAGGGTTGAACTTGCATATATGTTTTTAAATAGCGAATTGGTAAAGCCTCCGCTTGCCGTTATATATTGAGTTCCTCCACCGCCCGTGCTTGTATAATATCCACCAAAGGTGTAGCCCGTTCGGGTTGGCTTGGTGATGCTTGATAGCGTTGTTGTACACGATGCATTGCTGTAATATTTGTTGGTGTCATATTTGTAGTAAACTGCACCAGTTCCACCTGTGCCTGATTGTTGGTCAAGGGTGATTGCTATTGTATTCGCTGTCCAGCGTGCATACAAAGTGTGGTGGTCTGCTGTTGTACATTTCACACTGCTTGTTCCGCTTGCGTTGTATATCTTTGTTCCACCTGAAGTATAGAAACCATCAAATGTATACCCATTTCTTATTGGGGTTGTTATGCTTGGATATGTAGAGTCATATGTTGCTGTAAGTGATGTTGTGCCTGCTCGGTAGTTTCCTCCGGTAAGGTCGCTTGTACCCGATGCGATATTTCTATCAAGGGTAACATTATATGTATTTGCCGTCCAGTGTGCATACAATGTTTTATTGCTCGCAGAATTGTAGCAGGTGCTTGTGGTAACTTGTGTGCCACCGCTTGCCGATGTGTACCAGCCGGCAAATGTGTATCCAGTACGGGTGGCAGAAGAGAGTTTGTATTTGTCATAAAATTTTACGGTATTGCTTGAAGCACCTGTAAGCGTTCCACCATTTGCATTGTAGGAAATGGTGTAAGTGCGAGCTGCAAAATAGCAATAAAAACTGCCGGAATAATCATTCCAAACCAAAGCACCAAATGTTCCATCAATGCCATTTGTATATGTTGAAGGATAAGAAGAGGCATAAAAGCCAGACGATGCACTTGTGCTTACGGTTGCACGACAACTCCAATCTTTCCAAACAAAGGGATTGTTGTTTGTAGAAGTAAATTTACAAGATGCTGACCCTGTGGTTGTATTTGTTGAAGTTGAGCCAGACCAGGAGCCTCCACTACCCGTTCTTGAAACGGAGATAGAGCCTATTGCTCCAGAATAAGTATCTCCGCCACCGCCAACATAGGTGCCTGTTGAATTGCCATTTTTACTGCCTGACATATATGCTGAAAAAGTGAATGTGAAAGTACATTCTCCTGCTTTTGTGTCGTTTGTTTCTTTGTTTGTAAACATGAAAAAGGAGCCTATAAAAAGCATAAGCAGTGCCACAATTGCAAGAATGAAAATTTTGTGTTTTTGAACAAATTTAAACAACTGCCACTCCACCCTATTTATATAAATAGTATAATAAAAAAAATTGAAAAAACAAACATTTTCTTTTAAAAATTATATAAATATAGATAAATTCATAAAAAATCGGGCAAATTTGCCCGATTTTTGGTAATACATATGTGTTTTTTATTATTCAGCGTCTGTTGGCTGTTCATCAAGTTTTGCAAGAGCGTCTTGAAGTTCTTTAATATCCCCTTTAATTTCTTCATTTTGTGCTGTAAGCAAAGTGAAGATTTTTTCAAGAAGTGGATAGCGCTCTTCATTTTTGCTCATTACTTCTTGGCAGTGTTGTACTGAAAGTTTAAGGCCGTCGAGAAGGTCAAGGTCTTCTGCAAGTTTCTTTGCCTTTTCTTCATCAATATCAGCATAGTTGTTTACGCCGTAAAGTACAACTTTTTGTTTTGCAACAAGTGCCTCTTTTCTGCGGAGTTTGTTTTCATCTTTTTCAAGAGTTTTCTTAACTCTGCGAAGTGGGATAAACTCTTTTTTGCAAGAACGAAGGTCTTTTTCATTTTCTTTAAGTTTTTCTTGTTCGCTTGCAAGGCGTGCTTCAAGTTCTTCTCTTGTAAGTCCTGCAAGTGGGTCGATTGCGTTGGTTGTTGCAACAACAGGAATTTCAACAGGTGCGATTTCTTCAACAACCTCTTCCTCTTCAACTTCTTCAGTTTCAGCGGTTTCTTCTTCGGTTGTTTCTTCTGTTTCTTCTTCAAGGTTTACAGAGTCTTCTTCGCTTTCCTCTTCTTCCTCTTCTTCCGCCTCTTGTTCTTCTTGCATTCTTGCAAGTCTTTCCATAAGTTCTGCTCTGCGTTGTCTGATAAATTCGGCAGTGTCGTCCTCTTCTTCCTCTTCAACCTCTTCAGTTTCAGCAGTTTCTTCTTCGGCAGTTTCCTCTGTTTCCTCGGCAGATTCTTCTTCAACTTCGTGGGTTTCAGTTGCTTCTTCTGTTTCTTCGGTAAGTTCTTCCTCTGAAACTTCTTCTGCTTTTTCCTCTTCTTCGTCAAATGCCTCTACAACTGCGCCATCGTAAAGAATTGCTGCAATGTCTGGGTCTTGTTTTGCCTCTTCTGCATTTTCAAGAGATTCTACGCGCTCTGCAAGTGCCTTTGTTTCTTTAACTTGTTTTTGGTTGATTGCGTCTGCATCTTTCTTCTTGTTTGCAAGTCCCATAAGCAAATCGCCCATGAAATAGAATAAAAATCCGCCGGCAACGATGATTCCAAGAACAACAATGATTGTGATGATAACTGAACTTGTCATAATTTTTCCTTCCTTTTAATTTTTTTGCGGTGATAATCGTATTGCCACCATTCCGCTTTTTTGGTGGAGACGGAGGGATTTGAACCCTCTTCCGAAAAACCTGTTTAAAATCTTTCTACACGTTTAGTTTATGCTTATTTTTCACCGAAAGTTTAGCCATAAACAACTTTCTTTCGGCAAGCCTTTAATTTGTTACAAGTTTTAGCAAAGGCAGTTAAAACTTGCAGAGCACCAAATTATTCTCCACATTCAAACCGGTGCGAATGGTGTGGATAGGTCAAAAAATTGTTGACCGAGTTTTTTTTGTTCGATTAAGCTGCGCAAGCAACGCTTGGCATACGAACTACGTTTTCGTTTGCGTTTATTTGCAAATAGCCTCTTTTTAGGTGAAGGCAAGCCACCACGTGCTTTACATTTTAAGCATTGTTCCCCGTCGAGACCAATAACGCCCCCAAATTGGGTTACACGCCCTTTATGGCGCGGTCAATGTCCCGCTTGACCTGTTTATCTCGCAGAACCTGTCTTTTGTCATAAAGTTTTTTACCTTTTGCAAGGCCGATTTCAATTTTAAACTTCCCTTTTGTGAAGTAGGCTTTTGTTGCAACTATGGAAAAGCCTTTTTCAAGAACCGCCCTTTCAAGTTTGGTAATTTGCGCTTTATGCAAAAGCAACTTTCTTGTACGTCTTGTATCACTTTCGCCGTTTTGATTGTTCCCCCATGGTGCAATATAGCAGTTTTTAAGCAAGGCCTCGCCATTTTTGATTGTAACATAACTTTCGCTTAAACTGATTTTGCCACCGCTGACAGATTTAATCTCACCGCCTTTAAGTTCTACACCCGCTTCAAGCAAGTCTGAAACGAAGAAATTGTGTCCTGCTTTTTTGTTTGTTGCGATTATCTTCATCTCGCCTCCTATTATATCATCATGTTTTACCATTTTCAATACCCTATTTTAATTTTTTTGAGTTTTTGACGCAAAAAATTAAAAAAATTGTTGTTTTTTAAGGTATTTTTCGACTTTTTCAGTTTATTATAGCATGAAAGCGTAGGTTTGACAAGGGAAAAAGAGGGGTATAGAATTCTTCAAACTTCTTGTTTTTTATCTATATAAATTGATTATCTCTTTCCCCTGTTGAATTGCATACTGCACTGCCCTCTTTGCACCACTTCTGTATCTATCCATATTAACATAACAAATAATTAAATCACTATCATCAATCATATGTTTATTTGATACTATAATTCGATTTTTAAAATGCTGTTCTTCAATATCATAAACAATTGTTTTGCACCCCTCACGCTTATAAAACTCAAGATTGCAAGAAACAACACTCTTTTTATTCAAAAATGAAAAACTTGTAAGAACAATCGTGATTTTTATTTTATTGTTTATATTTCTTTTAATATATAAACAACTTGATAATGCTATTTTATCAAATTCTCCATGAGTTCCAATTAAAAAATTATTATATCCTTTTGATACCTTTTCATTCAATACCCCTATAAGTCGCTCCTTTACTTCATCATCAGCAAATATTTCTCTATGACCAAAAAACGTAATTGTTTTATCCATAATTCCTCCTTTCTTGCATTATAACACAAATTGGAAGATATATCTTCTATTTTCTACAACTTCTTTTGTTAAAATTATCAAAAATATTAAGATTGGGAATTATAAGTATATGAAATTGGAAGAAGCAATCACAAAAAGGATTTATACTTTGTGCGAAGAGCGAAATATAACACCTAATAAATTGGCAAGGCTTGCAGGCATGCCTGCCGGCTCTTTAAAAAGTATTTTCTATGGCAAAAGCAAAAATACCGGAACAAGAACAATACTTGATTTATGTCAAGCGTTGGACATTACTTTATACGATTTTTTCAATGACCCTGTTTTTAAAAATAAAGATTTAGAGGGAACATATTAAAAAAGACTAAACAGAAAGTGTTTAGTCTTTTGTTTATCAAAATAATGTTTTTACAAAAATCTTTCAAAGGTGAAGTCGATTTTACGGGTGTACACGTTTGAAGAAACAAGTTTTACTTCCACCCTATCGCCTACCGCAAATGTCATTTTGTTGCCTTTAAGTTTAAGTTGTTTTTCAAAAAGCAAAAATCCGCTATCTGGCAGGTCCTCAATTTTGATAAGTCCCTCAACGGTGTTGTCAAGTTCCACAAACACCCCAAAGTTTGTAACAGATGAAATTACACCCTCAAAGTTTTCGCCAACATGAGGTTTCATAAGGTATGCCTTCCAAAGGTCATCAACCTCGCGTTCTGCCTTATCTGCGTTCTTTTCGGTTAGGCTTGATTGCTCTCCGCTTTCAAATGTAAAGTCGATAAGTTCTTCCTTTCGCTGTGGTGAAAGAGTTTTCTTTTTAAGCATTTCTTTTATAATTCGGTGAATTGTAAGGTCTGGATAGCGTCTTATTGGTGAAGTAAAGTGGCAATAATATTTCAGTGCCAAGCCAAAGTGTCCAAGGCATTGGTTGGTATATTTTGCCTTTTGCATAGAGCGCAAAATCACCTTATTGACAGTTTCTGTGAATGATTGTCCTTCGGTGAGTGCGATAATTTGTTGGTAAAATTCTGGTGTGATTACTTCTGGCACACGTGGAGTTTTTAAGTTTAAGCCTTTTAAATAGTCCATAACGCCATAAACCTTTTCTTTGCGTGGGCTTTCATGCACACGATATACAAAAGGTATATCTTTATCGCAAAACTCTTTGGCTACCGTTTGGTTTGCAAGCACCATAAAGTCCTCGATAAGGCGGTGTGCGTCGTTGCGTTCTCTTCTTTCAAAGCCAACAGCCATGCCTTTATCGTCAAAAACAAATTGAACTTCTGGAATTTCAAAGTCAAGACATCCATTTTTAGTGTTTTTCTCTTGAATTTTCAGTGAAAGTTCATGCATTATTTTAAGTTCTTGGGCAACTTTTTGGGTTTTTTCGTCTGCCTCGTCGCCAACAAGCACTTTGTATACATTGGTATAGTTAAGACGGGCAACACTTTTGATTACGCTTTCATAAATTTTGTGCGATTTAACATTGCCGTTTTTATCCACCTTCATTTCGCAAGTAAGAGTAAGTCTTTCAACGCCTTCATTAAGCGAGCAAATGCCGTTTGAAAGTTCCTTTGGAAGCATTGGAAGTACAGAGGTTGGGAAATACACGCTTGTTCCGCGATTGTACGCCTCGCCGTCAAGTGCAGAATCGTATTTAACATACTCGCCAACGTCTGCAATATGCACGCCAAGAATGTATCCGCCGTCATCGGTGCGTTCAATTGAAATGGCGTCATCAAGGTCTTTTGCGTCTTCGCCGTCAATGGTGAAAATCACTTTATCTGTCAGGTCAACCCTGCCCTTTTTCTGTTTTGCAAGCACCTTTTGTGGAAGTTTTTTAACTTCTGCCTCTACCTCGCCAGAAAAGGTTTCATAAAGTTGGTGGTCGCGAATTATTGCAAGTTCACAGGCTTTTATATCATCGCTTTTGCCCAAAACTTCGGTAACAATTCCACTTAAATGGGCTTTATTTCTTATAACTTTTATCACAACTCGGTCGTTTTCTGCGTATTTTAGCCCGCCGGAAATTAGTTTAAACTTAAAAGGAATGTGGTTGTTGTCGGGCTCTAAAAAAGGCACGCCGTTTATCTTAGTTACAACTCCTGCAACGTAAGTAACAGGTTTATAAATGCCGGCAACTTGGCCGTCGCTTCCCTCATCGCTTTTTGAAAGTATTTTGATGATAACCTTATCGCCGTCAATGGCGTTTGCGGTCATATTGGCAGGAATGAAAATGTCATTTTCTTCACCCTCTACGTCCACAAAGCCAAAACCTTTTGAATTGCCAATAAAAGAGCCCCTCACATAGCCATGTGAAGGTATGGTGATATATTTACCCTTTTTGATTTCAAATATCTGCCCTTCGGCAAGAAGTTTGTTGAAATCTTTTTGCACCTCTTCCATTGAAAGGTTGTAGGTGTTTGAAATAAAAGAAAAAAGATTGCCCAGCCCCGAGAAAGCCAAGCCATCTTTTTCAAGCAAATTTAAAATTTTAGTTTTTGCAATCATACTATCTAATTCCCGCAATAAGTTCTGTTACAAAGAATGTAATCACGCACACAAAAATTACAACTGCCATAGCAATGGTAATTCTTTTTAAAATACTGTCGCGTGATGCGCCCTTATTTTGAGAATAATAACTTTCTTGTTTTGTACCTGTGAAAGCATCAAGATTGTCGCTTGAATTGTTTGATTGCATAAGCGTTGTGATTATCATAACAATTGCGCTTGCAACGATAATGCCAAAAAGCACATAACGAAGAACAGGCAAAACTTTAGTTGCAAAGTCGCCAGCAAGTTGTCCATCAAGCAAAAGTGAAGTGAAAAACTTATTCATAAAATCTCCTTTTAATCTTACAATAAAATACTAAACCAAACGATAAACAAAATAAACACTGCCAAAAGTAAGATTTGTCCCCACTTTATAACAAATTTTGTTTTGTTGATTGATGCGCGAAGAATGTTTGACAATAAGCCAAGAGCAATCACCGAAAACGCCACAAGCAGGATTATCAGCCAAGTTTCGCCAAGCCCATCTTTTATAGCAACGCCCCAATCATGAAACCAGTTGCAAAGTACATTTATCATAAAAACCTCTCTTTGCAGATTATTGTAGCACATTAAAACACAAATTGCAACTGCAAAAAGGTTTTATCAGCCCATATCGGTCATTTTTATTATAGACATTTTTGCATTTTAGTCAAACAAAAATAGGCTATTTTTTAAATTAAAAAAAATCCCCTCGCAAATTGAGGAGATTTATTGGTATAATTTTGGAAATTATACGTTAAGAAGGCGCATAATTCTGCCGTTGACAATCATAAGGATAAGGTCAACAAGCCAGATAAGGTTCCAGCCAAGAACAAGTCTTAAAACGCCAGCGAGAATTTTTCCTTCTTGAAATCTTGTAACGATTCCGCAGATAAGAGCAGTGATTGGAATGATTGCAAGAATGATGCTTACCAATCTGCCAAGTCCGAAGTAATCTTTGCTTGATTTTGCCATACTTTTTCCCTCCTGAGTATATTATAACTTATTACACCAATAAATTCAATCATTTTGAAAAAATTTTTTGCAATTTTTTGTCATTAAAAAAGCCCCCAATGGTTGGGAGCGGTTGTGGAGCAGGTAACGGGAATCGAACCCGTGAATTGTGCTTGGGAAGCACACATTTTACCCCTAAATTATACCTGCACATGGTAATTTATTATTTTCTTTGCTATGTTATCACAAAAATTGAAATTTTGCAACAAAATTGCGGTAAGGGCATAAAAAATATTATGGCAAAATTTGTAAACAAAAAATCATGCTATATCGGCAAAAATGTTAAAATTGGAAAAAATGTTGTAATTCATGCAAACAACCACATTGGCGACAATGTTGAAATTTGCGACAATGTAACCCTTCTGCCCAACAATGTGATTGAGGGTGCTGTGATTAAAAATGGGGCAAGTGTGGGGCCATTTGCAAGAATACGCCCAAATTCTGTGATTGGTGAAAATTGCAAAATTGGCAATTTTGTGGAAATTAAAAACAGCGTAATTGGTTGTGGGTGCAAAATAAGTCATTTGGCTTATGTTGGCGATGTGCAAATGGGGGCTGACTGCAACATTGGTTGTGGAGTTATTTTTGCAAACTATGACGGCAAAAACAAGCACAAAACTAAACTTGGCGACCATGTTTTTGTTGGAAGTAATTGCAACATTATTGCGCCTGTGCAAATTGAGGACGGCAGTTATATTTGTGCGGGAACAACGGTTGTCCAAAATGTGAAAGCGGGAGATTTTGTCATCGGCCGTGTTCGTCAAGAAAACAAGGCGGAAAAAGCAAAAAAATATTGGTAAAGGAAGAAAAATATGGGAATATACTTTGGTACAGATGGATTAAGAGGAATTTTTGGGGAAGTGATTTCCTCTGAAATTGCCTGCAAAGTGGGCAACAGCCTTGCAAGGCGATGTGAAATACATAAAAAAGTTGTAATTGGCAGGGACACTCGCACCAGCGGAAGTTTGCTTGCATCTGCATTTGCTTGTGGGCTTTGCGGTGGTGGCGTGGACGTTGTGGATATTGGAATTGTGCCAACGCCTGTTGTTGCCTACATTGCGCAGAGAATGAATTTTGATTATGGCGTGGTGATTTCTGCAAGCCACAATGACGCAAATTTTAATGGAATAAAAATTTTTAACAGCAAGGGCTTTAAAATAAGTGAAAGTGAAGAAAATGAAATTGAAAAAAAGATGTTATACCCTTTTCATGTTGGCTATGAAAGGTTGGGCAAAATAACAAAACGCCCTGCCCTTGTGGGGAAATATAAAAAGCACATTTTGCAAACGTTTGAAAAGATGAATTTGAAAATTGTACTTGATTGTGCCTGTGGTGCATCATACCGCATAGCAAAATTCTTGTTTGAAAATTTGGGGTGCAAGGTGATTGCACTTAACTGCCAAAATGACGGAATGAAGATAAATGAGCGTTGCGGAGCACTGCACCCAGACGTTGTTGCAAGTGCGGTGAATGAGCATGGTGCAGATATGGGCTTTGCTTTTGACGGCGACGCAGACCGCATAATTGCCTGTGATGAAAATGGGCGAATTTTGGACGGCGATGATATTTTGTTTTTGCTTGCAAAAGGCGACAAAAATCAAAAAACTATTGTGGGAACAAGCATGACAAACAGCGGGCTTGAATTTTCACTTAAAAGCATGGGCAAAACATTGTTGCGTGCAGATGTGGGCGACAAATATGTTGCTGAGATGATGAAAGTGAAAGGTGCAACATTGGGTGGCGAGCCGTCGGGGCATATTATAAACTTTGATTTTTCCACAACCGGCGACGGAGTTTTAACGGCGCTTACAATTGCAAGCATTGTGCAAAAAGAGGGAAAAGGGCTTTCTAAACTTTGCAATTTAAAGCATTTGCCACAGGTGCTTATAAATGTGAAAGTGCATGACAAATACCGCACTATGAACAGCGAAATTTTAATGGCTGAAATTTTGAAAGTGCAGAAAGAAATTGAGGGCGACGGCAGATTGAATGTGCGTGCAAGTGGAACGGAAAACAAAATTCGAGTGATGTGTGAGCATAAAAGTGAAAAAGTTGCAACAAATCTTGCGAAAAATGTGGAAAAGTTGATACTTTCTATTGAAAGATAAGATATGAGCCTCTTCCGCCCTTCGGGCACCTTCCCCGGTCTCGGGGAAGGCTCTTTTCTTTTTTGTTTAAATCCTCTTCCTCCCTGCGGACACTCCTCTTCCGTCGCTACGCGACACCTTCCCCGGTTTCGGGGAAGGCTTTGCCATATAAAGTTGTATTTTAAAAAAGCCCCTCAAAAAGGGGCTTTTTGTTAAATTTTATAGGTTATGTTTCGTCCTCATCTTCATGTTCTTCAATGATTGTGGTTACATCAAGTTCACGTTCAAGAAGTTCGCCATCAGCAAGGGCTTTTTGTTGTTTTTTCTCCCTTATCATTTGGTCGGCAATTTCGATTATGTTAAGCAGAAGCGTGAACAAAAGTATTGCACTTGGCACAATGATTAAAATAATCATACCTTGTGTGCTGGAAATAAATTGAATTACCCCGGCAAGCCAACTTTCTTTATACACACCAACTACGTGGTCGCCACGTGTTTCCTTGTCTACCTTATAATTTGCCTCAATATCAACACTATTCGGGTCGCTGTTGGAACTTTTAAGGTTGTTTGTACCATATGTATAGAACCAAGTATCGCCATAACTATCATATGTTATTTTGTATACCTTATGAAAATAAATAGTTGTTGTAAATGTTTCTTGCCCTATTTTAAAGTCATTTTCAAGAGCCTCTTCTCTTGTACCATTGGTGTTTGGACAACCATCCACACAATAATAAAAAGCAATAACGTCGCCAACCTCAATTTCAGAGACCATTTTCTTTTCAAGAATTACAACATCGCCTCTTTTAAATCCACTTGGAACCATCGAGTTTGACATAATTCTTACATAAGATTGCCCAAAGAATGATGGTACGCCGTTTTTGGTGATAATGCTCATTGAATAGATGAAATAAACGACAAGAATTATCATAACGGGAATGAATATGCAGTTTGAAATTATGTTGACTATTTTTGACGATTTTGTCCTTGGTTTTTGTTCCATAACCACTACTCCTTTTTACTTAAATTTCATTTGTAAGACTGAAAATAATATCCAGAATACCATCAACTTTCATTCCCTTATCAAGAATTTTAAGGGTGATTGTGTAGTTGATTGTTTCGCCAACGCTGATTATGTCTTTGGTGGCTGTGCCACTGCAATCAATTGTTACAGAAAAGTTTTTGCCTTCTGTTTGACTTTTGTCGCTTGGACTTACCCTTACAGCCTTATCTAAGTGATTGTTTGTGATGAAAACTTCAATGATTATGTCAACATTTTTGTCTACAAAAACAAGGTCAAGCCCTGTCCAATCAAGACTATTTTTAACAATTTCTGAATCATCTTGTTTGCCAAATTCATCCCCCGGAAGTTGTTCTGCATTTTCTTCTGTCATATGATTTTTATCATGACCATACATATAGCCGGAAATTGTTACTTCAAGTTCTTGTGCTTCAAAGGAGATGTCGCCACCAATGCCAATATCGCCACCAACAACTGCCCAAATGCCCAATGCCGTTAATATAGCGACAAGCACCATAAACACAATTGAGGTTATCAGTTTTGTTTTTCTGCGCATACAAATCCCCCTTTTTTATAGATTGCACCTTTTTATAGCCCATTATACAATTTTCGCGCAAGAATTGTCAAATGATATTACACCTTTTAAAGAAATTATTTAATTTTTAACAAAAAAAATAATCTTGCGGTGGAAAACTGATGTTTCCCATTTGCAGTATGGTGTGCAATGCAAGATTATTTTTATAAGTTAATGGATTTACTTAAATCAACTATTAGCCGTTTGTTACAGTAAGGTCGTAAGAAAGTGTTCCTTCAACCTTCTTGTTCCAATCAGTTACCTTAAGTGTGATTGTGTAAACAGCAGATTGACCTGCTGCGATTGAGCTTCCAGCTGATGGAGTGTGAGTGTAGTTAGTTGCAGCAGTTTCATCATCAACAAGAGTAACAGTAACTGCTCTTTCCTCGTTGTTGTTTACAACTTTAAGAGAAATCACGATATCTTGACCTTTAGTGAAGTTAAGAGCATTTGTCCAATCTTCAGTAAGTGTATCGCCTGTAGATGCAGCATCCCATGTAACGATTTCAGTTGTGATATCCTCAGCGTCAGCAGCAGCAGTGCCAACTACGCCGTAAATAGTTACGTCAACGTCTGTAGCAGTAAATGATACAGTACCACCAACGTTAACTGTACCAGTAGAAGCAGCCCAGATTCCTACTGAAAGCAAGCAGATTACCATACAAAACGCTGCGATAGTAGAAACAAGTTTAGCTTTTAAACTCATATGTATTACCTCCTTTATATGAATTCATGAGTATTTTAGCACAAACATTTTTTTGTCAACTAAAAATGGCGTCATTTTTAAAAAATTTTTAATTTTTTTTAGATTTTTTTAAGAATTTTGTCATTTTTGCCTCAAAACCATACAAAATGCTTGGCTTTATGTATATATTGTGTAAAAAAATGGGGATTTATTCCCCTGTTTTTTAGATTTGCCACTGCTAATAAATGGGGAAGTTACCTTTTATTTAAAAGGTATGGGAAAATTTTTTTTAAAAAGATTTTTTATTTTATATCTACTTTTCAGCCTGAAAAGTAGCAAAAGGGCCGGGGGTTGCGATTCCCCCGGAACCCCACAAACGCTTTTCTGTAAGGTTGGGTTTTTAATTTTATCATCAAACTTATAATCTATTGATAATTGATATTTTGAATTTTATAAGGGAAAGTTACCTTTTATTTAAAAGGTATGGGAAAATTTTTGGTTAAATTGTTTTTTTGTATGTTCTTTTCTAACGTTAGAAAAGAACCAAAAGACGCCGGGGGTTGCGATTCCCCCGGAACCCCACAAACGCTTTTAATATGTAAGGAATTTTGATGACACCTCTCGTCGCCTTTGGCGACACTCCCCGCGGGCTCGCAGGAAGCATGATAAGGTTTAGGATTTCAATAAAAAGCCTTCCCCGAAACCGGGGAAGGTGGCATGAGCGTTAGCGAATGACGAAAGAGGCTCATAACCTCTCTTTAACTTTTAAATCAATAAATTCACATGATGACCTAAACCTTTGATTTATATCAATATTTGTTAATCTTATAACCATAATTCCAAATTTATTAAGAAAGTCCGTTCTCTCTTTATCATACTGCAATCCATCTTCACTAAAATGTTGAGAGCCGTCAATTTCAATTATAATTTTGGCTTTCGGGCAAAAGAAATCTGCAATATACCTGCCTACAACCTTTTGTCTTTTAAATTGTATAGGATAAGTTGACAAAAAATCATACCATAAATGTCTTTCTTCTTTTGTCATATTTTTCCGCAATATTTGAGCATTTGGCGTAAGTTTTTTATTCGGCGTTTTCATAACTTTATTTTATATAATTCTAAATTAAATTGCAAGTTTTTTTGAGCCTCTTCCGCCCTTCGGGCACCTTCCCCGGTTTCGGGGAAGGCTTGATTTGTTTTTGTTTTAAATAATTGAGCCTCTTCCGTCGCTACGCGACACCTTCCTACGGCTAAAGGGGAAGGCTTGATTTGTTTTTGTTTTCAAAAATTGAGCCTCTTCCGCCCTGCGGGCACCTTCCTACGGCCAAAGGGGAAGGCTTTTAGTGTTTTTTTTATTTCCAACCTTATAAGCGGAGCGGGCGAGGCGGTCAGCGGTCGCCGAGCGGGCGACACAAAAAAAACGTCGCCGACGGTTGCAAGTCGTCGGCGGTGTTTCGTCCCACTTCCACAAAAAAAAGCGTCCCTGTCGGTCAGCGGTCGACAGGGGTGCTTTTATTTATAAGCAAACAGTTTGCAAGAATGAGATTGCCATAACAAAAAGTGATAGGCAAAGTCTTTCATTGTTTTCTTTTATTGGCATCATCATTGATTGTCCATCAAATTCAACGCCAAGAAATTTAAGTTTATTTGATATATATTCTTTCAGTTGTGGTTTAAGGTCATCAAAGGCAACTTCCATGCTTTCCAGCGTTTTGCCGTAGTCTGCCAAATATGCCTCTTCATCAAGGTTGACAAGGTACACAGGCAGGCTGTCAAAGTTTTCTACAAGCATAATAGGAAAGGTAACAAGGTATTTATGAGGTGAAATTTTTTTAAGGTTGTCGCCAGCGATATCCTTAAAGTTGTTTAATATGGCATCAAACTTCATTTTCTTCCTCCCTTTCAATTTTTGTTTCTTCTAAATGGTTGCCATTGATTGTGTATTTATAGCGGTCATCGGCGGAAGAGAGTTCTTTTTCTTCACAATTTGCAAAGGTGGAGATAAGTGCGTTGGCGGTTACAAGTTCAATTTGAGTAAGCATAGAACGTTCTTCCAAATCGACAATTTCTTTACGTTTTTCATTTATAAAAGTGAAAAAGTCAAGTGTCATAATAATTTTGCCAAACTTTCTGCCATCTTCATTTTTATATTGTGGGTTTTGTTTTGCGTTGTTTATCCATTCTTGCACATAGTGAATTTTTGTTCTTTCTTCATCAGACAGGTTTTCTATAAATTCATACATGCGAGCGGTGATTTTGGTTTTTGGTGCTCTTTCGCGAATTTTCATTTCAAGAAAAGGCATACCATAGTGCAAATTTTTCTCTAATTGGCGTTCTGTTTCTGCCTCATCAAGGCCGTCAAGAAATTGCAGATATGATTTAAGGTGTGGGCAGTCAATTGCGTTGCATCTGCCGGTGCGGTATCTTCTGGTTTCTTCGCCAGAGAACTTTCTTAAGCAAAGCAGGCTGTCGGTTTCATTTTGAAAGTGAAAGTGTGGTCCCTCTGCCCTATCGCCAAAGATTTTTCTGCGTTTATCATCGCCGATATAAACATTTGTATGTTCACCCTCTTCATCATCAAATCTTATAAAAGGCATTGCCTTTTCTGGGTTGCCGTCAAGCATAACATACATTGAAAGTGAAAGAGAGCGAGAATACAGTGCGTCATGTTCTGTAAGCAGTTGTTGTTTTTTGGCAACTTCGCCGTCCAAAATGGCAACACCTGCCACGCTTTCAATTGCCCTATATCTTTTTTTGATAAGTTGCAAATTGATTGGTTTATATCTTAATGTTATCACCTTTGCGCAAAGAATTTTTTGTTCTGGTGCAAGGTAAAATTGCACGTCGTTTTTAATTTTCTCTTCGCTGTATCTGTTCAGCCCTGCCTTTTTGCGATTGTTGAACATAAAGTTGTTGGAAAGTGTGTAAAGTGGGCTGTCATAATCATAGTTGCTTATATAAATTGGGTACTTCTGGCTTTGTTGAAGTTTTTTATATGCGTGAACATTTATATAGTATGGATGATATTGCCAACTTCTTTGGGTGAAGTCTGTCATCTTAAAATCTTTCAACAAGTTGTATATGCATGATTTTATATTGACACAGCCCTCAAAGTCTGGATACTGACGAGATACGTATGAGTATATCCCCTTTTTTATAAGCGGTTTAAGTTCGTTTAAATTATCGTTGCCGGTAGCCTCTGTGATTTCTTCAAGTGCTTGTTTGCGGTGGCCGTGCAAGTAACTTTCTATATGATGAAGATTTATTCTTTCTTCTGCCATAGGTTGGTGATATGGTCGTTTTTTCTTTTTAGGCATTGTTGTGCGATGGTGTTCTCTTCCCATATCTTCCCCCTATGTTTTGATTGTAACATAAATTTTTTATTTTTCAAGTATAAATCAAAAATTTATTTGTAAATTTTTTACAAAATGTTATACTTAGGTAGGAGTTATTATGAAAATTCAAATTGTAGGCTCTGGTTGCACTTGGACGCGGGAACTTTCTACAAGTTATATTATAAATGATGAAATTTTGTTTGACGTACCGCAGGGCTCTTTTAAAACCTTGTATTTAGATTATGGTTTTGACAAAATAAGCACAATTGTTATATCCCACTTCCACAGCGACCACTTTGCCGATTTGCATATTGTTTTGGACTATATTTTCAGGCACTTTCCTAAACGCAAATTAACAATACTTGCGCCAAAGGGTTGTGCACAGCGAGTTCAAGCCATGTTTAGGTTGTTTGAACTTTCACATCTTTTGCCTCATCTTGAAGAATTTGTAACCTTTATTGAATGTGAAAATGGCAAAAAATTGAAATTGGGCAAATATTCTTTTAAATGTTTTAAAATGTTGCATGGAAGCCTTGACAGTTACGGCTTTTTGATTGATGAGGGCGGAAATAAGGTTGGCTTTACCGGCGACACCGCCATGTGCAACAACTTGCATAAAATTTTAAAGAAAGCAAAGGTTTGTTTTATTGACACCGCGGGCGTAGAAGTAACGCAAAAGCACCTTTGTGTTGGTGAGGTTGTGGGACTTGCGAAAGAGTACCCCGATTGTAATTTAGTAAAAATACACCTTTCTTCTTACGCGATGCAAGAACTTGACTATCTTGGTGAAAGTTATTCTCGCGACGGCGATGTGGTGATTGTGGAATAAAAAAACTCCCGAGTGGGAGTTTTTTTGTTATAACTGCACCTCGAAGGTGTATTCTACAAGGCCGTATGGAACGTTGAATGTGCCTGTCATAAGTGATTGAAGTGTGCCAGCAGAGAATGTGAGGTATGTGGTGATTTTTACGGTGTCTGTGCCTGTCATTTCATATCTTGCGCTGTAAACCCTCATTGCAATTTCTGCTTGATTGCCGGCACAATTTGCAAAGGTGGTGCTTTGGCTTCCGTCGCTGAAAGTACCCTTTGTTATGGTAACGTATTTGCCGACAAGCGCGTTTACCTCATCTGCTATATTGGCAAGTGTGAATGTTTCTGTAAACATATCTGTGCCGTCTGCTACGCCAATAAGTGTGATATGTTTTTGATTAAATTCATCTGCAAATTTATTACCCTGTGCGTCAACATATTCGCCGTCTGCATTTTGGGTTGTAATGCCATACGTGAACGCCCCTGTCTTATAGGCTATGTGAGATGTTTCATTGCCAAAAAGGTTGTTGTGAAGTCCAAGGCTGGCAAGTGTATCGTTTGCTGATGCAAATTTTTCTTCGATAAGGTCTTTAACCTTTTCTACGGCAAGGGTTGTGCCAAACTCTGTGATTTCAAGCCCCTCTGAAACAATTTGATTGTCTGGGTCTATGTTTTTTAGAATGTTGATTAAAATGTTATGCAAAATTTCATCTGGTGAAGATTGAATAATGCCAAATGACGCTGTTGCTGTTGTCATAACAAGGTTTGCTGGTGTTGGGTTTTCATACTCTTCTTCCAAGTCGCCGGCAACTTTTGGCAATATGCGGGCAAGTTCTGCAAGGTCATAACTGCCATTTAAAATATATGTTGAAGTGCCTGCGCCTTGAAGTGTTTTAGGATTGTATAGGTCGGCATGAATAAGGGCTTTTGCACCAAACTTTTGGGTGTCAATTAAAATATTTAAGTATTCGGTAGAGCCGTTGTGGCGGTTTGATTGATTTGCATCGTCTAAGTTTTCAATAAGTGTGATTTTAAAACTTAAAAATCCAAACTTATTCCAATCAATTTTTTCAACATTGATTTCATCTTCTTCAACTGCGTTTTCAAGGCATCTTAAATTTATGTCAGCGTCAAGTTCTACAAGATATTGGTCAATCACCCTTTTATTAAGTGTTGCAACATTTTCTTTAAGGAATGAAAGAGTGCCCTCTGCGTGGAAGTTGACTGCGTGCACCGCCTGTGGGAATGTTGAGATGATTTCCTGCGGAATTGCGTTTGGCGTGTCGCTGATTGCAATTTGTGCGTTTTTAAGGTTGACAGTCATCATGCCCTGTGGAATTGTAACAAGGGTGTTTTCAATTTCAAGCAAATAGTCCTCTTCAAAAAGTGCTGTCATCTCTAATGAAGAAAGTCTTTCTTCTTCGCCTACTTTTTCATAGTTTGCATAAATTGAAAGTTGAATTTTTGGAAGTTTATATGCAATGCCTGAATATTGGTTTGTAAGCGTTTCTACAACATCTTTTATCCCCTGCCATTTTGGGTCGGTAAGGGCGTAAATTCTGTCTTTAAGTTCATTAAGTAGTTTGTCAAGGTTAAGCACAAGGCGGGTTTGTGTTGGCGAGTTTTCCACCTCTTCAACAAAGCCAACCGCGTTTCGAGTGCCTAAATAGTCGTCAAGGGTTTTGTAAATATCTTCATCTAAAAGACTTACAAGGTTCCAAGCACCGTCAAAGGTTGCAAGGCTGAATGGCATTTTGCCAAGTGTGTTGAAATCGCCAACCGCCACCTTATGTGTGCCAAAGTCGATATACAATCCAGCGTTTTCTGTGTCATCTGTGTAATATGTTGCAAAAACTTGTTTGTCGTTTTCAAGGGCGCGTGAATATGCGTTGAAACCATTGCCATCTTTTGAGGCGTAGCCCCCGCTTGTGAATGAAAGGGTTTTACTTAAAAGCCCAGATACAACCGATATGTCTGCGTCGCAAGAAAAGTTGAGGTATTCGCCCTCGCCTTCAAGGACATCTGCATATCGTTGATAAGTGCCAAACAAAAGTCTGTCTACGCCTGTCATGCCATTTGTTTCAAACTTTGCAACAAGCCCTTTTGGAGTGTTTTTTGTGATTGTGATTGTTTTTTGATTGCTGTATTTTATAAGGCCATCATACCAGCCAGAAAAGGTGTTCCATTTATCGGCGGTGGCGGTAAGTGAAATTATATCGCCATTTTCATCAAGGCTTTCTGTTACACTGCCATGTCCGGTTACCGTGTAAGGGTCTTGTTCTTCGCCCTTGTTGCAACCATAAAACACGCCTAATGTTGCCACAATAAGCAGTGCCAAAATTATGTAGATAAGGTTATTTTTGATTTTCGTCATAATTCCCCCTCATTTGTGTAGTATATTCTTCTATTCAAGGCAAGTATAACATAAAAATTTTGCATTGTAAAGAAAAAAGAGGGAAAGTCCCTCTTTGTTTAATTAAGTTTTTTCCAATCGCCAAGAATTTGTTTAAGATAGTCAAACGCCTTATCAAATGTTTCCTGCTTTTCAAGGTCACAATGAGATTTTCTTAAAATTGCAATTGGCGAGGCGCTGTTTCCTGCCGACAAAAATTTAAAATAGTCGGCAAGAGCACCCTTTTCTTTATTTAATATTCTGTTTGCAAAGTTGATTGCGCATATCATTCCGGTTGCGTATTTATACACATAAAAGCAGGTGAAAAAGTGGGGTATTCTTGCCCATTCATATTTGGTTTCTTCTGTAAGTTTTACAAAGCCGAAATATTGTTTATTAAGTGCATAATATTCATTGCACAAAATATCTTTGTTAAGCCCCTCGCCCGCTTCAACCTTTGCGTGCATTTTCTCTTCAAATTCCGCAAACATAGTTTGGCGAAAAATTGAACCTTTTACCTCATCAAAAAGTTTGTTGTAAAGGGCGCATTTTTCTTCACTTGTTTTTGCCCTTTGCAGGAAGTAGTTTATAAGCAAAATTTCATTGGTTGTGCTTGCAATTTCTGCAAGGAATATTGTGTAATACACCTTTTCTTCCGGTTGATTTTTGTTTGAAAAATATGAGTGCATAGCGTGCCCAAGTTCATGCGCAAGTGTGAAAATGCTGTCTATGTCGCCCTCAAAATTTGTAAGAACATATGGATTATAGCCATAAATACCGCTTTCATAGGCGCCAGAGCGTTTGTCCTTGTTTGGCATAACGTCAATCCAGCGTTCTTCTTTCGCCCTTTGAATTAACCCGACATACTCCTCACCGAGTGGTGCAAGTGCTTGCTTTATTATTTCAATCGCCTCATCATAAGTGTAGGTTTTGTCGGTGTTTTTATCGGTGGCGGTCATTGTATCGTAAATATACATTTCCTTTAAGCCAAGTTCTTTTTGTTTAATTTTAAAATAGTCAAAAAGAAGTGGCAGATTTTGGTGCACCATTTCAATAAGTGTTTTGTAAACTTTTGGGGTAACCTCTTCCCCTTCAAGTTCACTTTCAAGCACCGATTTATATTTACGAACTTTGGCAAAATAGCAGTTTGCTTTAACGTCATTTATATAGTTGTTTGCAAGCATATTTATGCTCTGCCCAAACTTGCCATTCATACAGGCAAATGCATTTTTACGAAGTGTGCGGTCTTTACTTCTCATATATTTTCCATAAAGAGAGTGTGAAAAAGGAAGTTTTCTGCCTTTTTCATCTTCAATTTCGCCGAAATTGAAGTCCACATCGCTTAAATTTCTCATATTTTGGGCAAATCCGCCTAAAAAGTCCATGCCGGCAAGCAATTTTTCTTCCGCCTTGGAAAGTTTGTGTTTTTTATCTTTTTTAATATCCTTAAACATTCTGTCATAGTTGGCAAAATCGGGGTCTGCGATGATTTCATCAAGTGCCTCATTGGAAAGTTCATAAAGTTCTGTGCTTGCAAAAGATGTTTCTATGCTTACCTCATTTAAAAAATATGAAAGTTTTTCGCCCATAAGTTGATATTTAGGGTTTGAAAGTTCTTCATCTTGTTTAAGGTGCAGATATTGGGCGATTGGATTTATAAGGTTTGAAAACTCCTTATCCAATTTTAAATATTGCAAAATTGTTTGCTTATCTTTAAGTTTACCCTCAAACTTTTTAAGTTTTGGCAGATACGCCTTTGCCTTTTCAAGTGTTTTACCAAATACTTCATCATTTTTGCATAGTGGAGTTAAATCCCACTTGTATTTTTCTGGAATTTGCTTTCTTGTTTTCATAACGCTCCTTATATTTTAAAAAATGCGAAAAAATATCGCATTTTATCTTTTATTTTAAAAAGTATTTGCCCATATAAAATTTATTCCATGGCTCTCTTTCGCTGTCCGGCGGAAAGGCAAATGTCATTTTTTGTTTGGTTGTTGGGTGAGTAAATTCAAGTCTGCCCGCCCAAAGTCCAAGGGTTGAAGACGAGTGCGTTTTATCCCTGCCATATTTATTATCGCCGTAAAGTGGGCAGTTTATCCCTGCAAGTTGAACGCGAATTTGATGCCCTCTGCCTGTTTTGGGTTTAACTTCAAGCAATGCATTTTCACCCTCAGTTGCAAGCACTTTATATGAAAGTTGTGCCTCTTTTGCCCCCTTTTCGCTGATTGGAACAATTCTTACAATGTTGTTTTTCTCATCTTTTTTAAGATTGTTGGTAAGCACCCCGCTTTTTTGTTTTGGAAGTGCGCTTGTTACCGCATAGTATGTTTTTGTCATCTCTTTGTCGGCAAGTTGTTTTGAAAGTCTGCTTGCTGACTTTGAGTTTCTTGCAAAAACCATAATGCCACCTGTTGGGCGGTCAAGACGATGGACAAGGCCTATAAAAGCCTCACCCTCTTTATTGTACTTTTCTTTAACATATTCTTTAACCATTGTAAGCATATCTTTATCGCCACTTTCATCTGCCTGTGATGGCGTGTTGTGTGGTTTTACTGTTACAATAAGGTGGTTATCTTCATATAAAACAATCAATTTTTCCATAATTTCAGCCCTCTTGCCCCACATGGGAGTATTATTTTTTCATCAGTTGGAAGCCCTATTTCATCGGCATCAATGTTGCCCTCACCAAAAATTAGTGTTAGAATATTTGACAGCACGCTTGCCTGCAAGCCTGTTGTATATGATGAAATAAGCACAAAAAGTGGATTGTCGCTTAAAACTTGCTTTGTAAGTTCTACAAAATCAAAAAGGTTATCCTCCAACTTCCACATTTCACCATTTGTACCTCTGCCATAACTTGGTGGATCCATAATTATTCCGTCATAGCGGTTGCCACGTCGAATTTCCCTTTCAATAAACTTTTTGCAGTCGTCTATAATATATCGAATGGTGTTTATTCCATTTAGTTGTGCATTTTCTTTTGCACGCTCTACCATGCCTTTGCTTGCGTCAACGTGGGTAACTTTTGCGCCCGCTTTTGCACAAACCACGCTTGCACCGCCGGTGTAGGCAAACAGGTTTAGCACCTTTATTTCTCTACCCGCACCTTTTATGGCGTTTGTAAGGTCATTCCAATTAACAGCCTGTTCTGGGAAAAGACCGGTGTGTTTAAAACCCATTGGTTTGATGATGAATTTAATATCCCTCCAAGAAACCTGCCACTGCTCTGGCACGCGTGAAAAGAATTTCCACCCGCCACCGCCAGAAGATGAGCGAATATAGTGTGCGTCAAGCCCCTTGTAACCGCTTAATTGGGTTTGTGGATGCCAAATAACCTGTGGGTCTGGTCTTAAAAGCGTATATTTCCCCCATTTTTCAAGTTTTTCACCGTCGCCGGTTGCAAGAACTTTGTATTCCTGCCAATCATTTGCAATTTTCAATGTACACCTCAAAAAATTTTATATGTTGATTGTAACAAAAAAAAAGCAAAATAGCAAGCACTAAACCTGCTATTTTGTTTTATTAAATATTAAATTTTGCAAATGTATGCAACAAGTTTTTTCTCGCCAATGACAAGTTCTGTTGAATAATCGCCATTATTTCCTTTTATAAAGGTATCTGCAAGCACAGTTTTGGCAATTTCTTCTTTTGAATTCATAACAACTTCAACAAGACTTTCATCACCGCTCACTTCAAGGGCAATATGATTTGTAACTTCAAGTCCGCTGTCTTTACGCAAGTTTTGCACCTTGCTTACAAATTCGCTGACAGTGCCCAAATTGATAAGATTTTGGTCAAGAGTGGTGTCAAGCACAACAGTGATGTTTCCATTGCTGTCGCTTGCGTAACCTTCTTTGTTTTTAAGGGCAATTAAAAGGTCAGCCTCGCCAATTTCAATTGTCTGTCCGTTTGCCTCAAATGAAAGCACCTCGCCCGATTTAACCTTGCGAACAGCCTCATTTGCGTTGGTTTTTGCCAAAAATTCACGGATTGCACCAAGATTTTTGCCGTATTTAGGCCCTAAAGTTTTAAGTTGAGGTTTAAGTTCATAAGACACATACTCGTCGGCGTCATGCAAAAATTCTATATCAAGAACATTAAGTTCATCTTTAACAAGAGATGCAAGTTCTTCATTAAGTTCAATTTTTTCAGCCGAGCAAATCATAACCTTTGAAAGTGGTTGACGATTTTTAACCCCGCTTGCACTGCGTGATGTTCTGCCCAAAAGCACAATGTCAAGCACCTTGTTCATGCCTTCGTTAAGTGAAAAATCAATCATCTTTTCATCTGCAACAGGGTAAGATGAAAAGTGCACGCTTTCTGGTGCTGTTTTATCAAGACTTCTTACAAGGTTTTGATAAATTTCTTCTGCAATAAATGGAACAAATGGTGCAACAAGTTTTGCAAGCCCAACAAGCACCTCGTAAAGGGTTTTGTATGCAGAGCGTTTATCATCGGTTTCTTCACTGCCCCAGAAGCGTTCACGAGAACGGCGGATATACCAATTTGAAAGTTTATCCACAAATTCGCTGATTGCGCGTGCTGGCGACTGCATATCATATTTTTCAAGCCCTGCGTCAACCTCTTTTATAAGTGCGTTAAAGTCTGACAACAGCCACTTATCAAGGAATGAAAGTTTGCAGTCTGATAGTGAATATTTTGTTGGGTCTATTTGGTCAATTTCTGCGTAAAGCACATAGAAATAGTAAACATTCCAAAGTGTTCCCATAAATTTTCTTTGCAGGTCAACAAGGTTTTCTTCAATGAAAGGCAGGCCTTGTGCTGGGTTACAGCAAGACATAAAATACCATCTTACGCCGTCTGCACCATATTTTTCAAGCACTTCCCAAGGGTCAACACCATTTTTAAGACTTTTGCTCATTTTTAATCCGTTTTTGTCAAGCACAAGTCCAAGCACGTTGCAGGCTTTGAATGGTGCCTTGCCAAAAACTGCGGTGTTTACCGAAAGAAGTGTGTTAAACCAGCCACGAGTTTGGTCTATGCCCTCACTGATATAGTCGGCACAGAACGCCTTTTCAAAAGTTTCCTTATTTTCAAATGGGTAGTGGTATTGTGCAAATGGCATAGAACCGCTGTCAAACCAGCAATCCATAACTTCTGGTGTGCGTGTCATCTGTTTGCCACAGCGTGGGCATGGGAATGTTATTTTATCAAGTGTTGGTTTGTGAAGGTCAAGGTCGCCGGTTACGCCAGAAAGTTCTTTAAGTTCTGCAACACTGCCAATCACGTGAATATGCCCACATTCACACTTCCAGAAAGGAAGAGGTGTGCCCCAGAAACGGTTTCGGCTGATATTCCAATCAATGTTGTTGGCAAGGAAGTTGCCCATTCTGCCATTTTTGATATGGTCTGGAAGCCAATAAATTTCTTGATTGTTTGCAACAAGTTGGTCGCGAATTGCGGTGGTTTTTACAAACCAAGCATCTTGTGCATAGTAAAGAAGTGGGCTTTTGCAACGCCAGCAGTGTGGGTAAGAGTGCTCAAACGGAAGCACCTTAAACATTTTGCCATCTTTTTCAAGTTTTTCAATAACAAGTTTGTCTGCATCTTTGGCAAAAAGGCCAGCAAACTCTGTTTCTTCTGTCATTTTGCCATATTTATCAACAAATTGAACAAAATCTATGCCATATTTTTTGCCGACAAGGGCGTCATCTTCACCAAATGCAGGGGCAATGTGAACAATGCCTGTTCCGTCCTCGGTGGTTACATAGTCGTCAACTGTTACAAAATAGCCTGTTTTTACAATATCTTTTGCGTAATCAAAAAGAGGAAGATATTTGTGATATTCATATTCTTTGCCTGTTTTGCGTTCCAAAACCTTAAAACTGCCCTCTTCAAAAAGTGTTGGAAGAAGTTTTTCAAGCATGATATATTTTGTGCCGTCCGCTTCTACTTTTGCGTACACTTCATTTGGATTCATACAAAGGGCTACGTTTGAAGGAAGTGTCCAAGGTGTGGTTGTCCAAACAAGGAAGTATGTGTTTGCTTCTTCTGCTGATGCAAATTTAACAAAAACCGAATTTTCTTTAAGGTTTTTATAGTTATCCCCATTTTCAAGTTCTGCCTTTGAAAGTGAGGTGCCACAGCGTGGGCAATATGGCACAACCTTATGGCCTTGATAGATAAGCCCCTTTTTATCCATTTCTTTAAGCGCCCAGAAAACAGACTCTATATAGTTGTTGTCATAGGTAATATAAGGGTTGTCCATATCCACCCAATAGCCAATTTTTTTGGTCAAATCTTCCCACATGGATTTGTATTCCCAAACCGAGCCCTTGCAAAGTTCAATAAACTTATCCACGCCATAGTTTTCTATGTCTTTTTTGCCATTGAAACCAAGTTTCTTTTCAACTTCAACCTCAACAGGCAGTCCGTGAGTATCCCAGCCGGCTTTGCGGAAGATATAATGCCCCTTCATTGCCTTAAAACGAGGGATAACGTCTTTCATTGCGCGGGTAAGAACGTGCCCAATATGTGGTTTGCCGTTGGCGGTTGGTGGGCCGTCATGCAAAACAAAAGTTTTGTCGCTGTTTTTGTTAAGTTCCAGCCCCTTTTTGATGATATTGTTCTCTTCCCAAAATTTTAAAACCCTTTGTTCATTGGCAACAAAGTCAAGTTTTGCCTCCACTTTTTTATACATAATTTCCTCCTAATCAAAGTGAATTTTGTTGTTTTAAGCGTTTTTATAAACAAAAAACCGCAATTTAAGATACAAGAACCCTAAATTACGGCTTTATATACCACTTGCAGTCTTTTTTCAGCGGGCAATCACCCACCCCTTCTGTTACGGGAAGTCCCGGCAATTGCTACTTAACTTCGCAAATGCAACTCCGAAAGTGATAACCTTTTTCGCCCTCCCATTGCCTTACACCAACCGGCAATTCTCTGTGCGGATAAACAGAAAAGGTGTTGTCTTTCATCAACGCTTTTTTAAGTTACAATTGTATTTTAAAACTTTAAACAAACATTGTCAAGCATTTTAATAGTTTTCAAGCACATTTTGTGCGTCAACAAAGTTTGCACCTGTCATAATCCCCACAGGCAATTCATTTGAAGTGCCGTTTTTGGTGAAAAGTATGGCAAGAAGTTTGTGGTTGTTGTTAAATTCATTAAGCGCCTCTTCAATTGTGCAGTCGGCACGCTTTACAACATAATATATGCTGTTGGCAAGGGAAGAAAGCATATCTTCAATTTGCACATGGTCAAGAAAAACATCGGCTTTGCCCCCTGCAAGCAGATATTGACCAAAAGAGTTGATAATTTTTTGACCATTGGCAATGCCCAAAAGGTCTTGCCCACGGTAAATTGGAATGTTGCTGTAATTTGATGATGACATAAGGGTGATAATTTCCCTCATGCTTTTGCCTGCCTGTGAAGTGAGAACATCGCGTTGTCCAACAGTATCCAACACCTTTGGTGGAGTGGTAAGCAGTTTTTCAATGTGCTCTATTTGGGCAACAACCTCATCATGAGGCTCGGCAATTACAAAATTTTCATTGCTGTTATGCACAATGGCATTGCGAAGTCTGCCAAAATCGATAAGGTCATCTTCATATTTACGCACTACGTAATTGTTGACAACGCTTTTGCGGATAAGGTCAGAAAAGCCCATAGCTCTGTTTAAGCCATACCTTGTTTTAAGTGCATAGTCAATGCTGTTGTATGCGTCCAAAAATCTTTTTGAATTTGTTTTTTGTGTTTTGTCTGCCATAAATATTTCCTTCTTACCAGCCTTACGCTGGGCGACTATCGTTAGTCTTTTCTAAATTTTCTATTTTTATTTGTTCCACCATGAGCCTCTTCCGCAAGTCCAACGGACTTACCTTTTCACTTTTCACTCTTCACTTGAAGTTGTCCCTCTTCCGTCGCCAAGGCGACACCTTCCCCCAAGGGAAGGCTTTTGTATGAGCCTCTTCCGCCCTGCGGGCACCTTCCTACGGCCAAAGGGGAAGGCTTAACTTGTTTAGCGGAGCGTGCTCACCTTTTCACTCTTCACTTTTCACTCTTCACTTAAAGTTGTCCCTCTTCCGTCGCCAAGGCGACACCTTCCCCCAAGGGAAGGCTTTGACACCCACCGCCCCTATAAGGCACTTCCCGCGGTCTTACACGAGGCTTTTATAAGGACATTGTAACATAATCTGTCAAAAAATTACAACTGATTATATTTAATTTTATTTTTTTATCATCAAAAATGTTTTTTTTCTTGCAAAATTTTTCGCAGTATGCTATCATTCATATATCGGGCTAAACGGAGAGTTAGCGGTGCTCTGTACCCACAATCCGCTATATGTGGGGTTGAATGCTCGGCGCGGTTTAGTTTTGTCAAAAATGTGCGTGTGCTTTGCGTGATGAAATCAAGGTCTTATGCAATCAAAACCCTTGAACCATGTCAGGCCCTGACGGGAGCATCATTAAAAGGACCTTTTGGTGTGCCATAAGGTGGCTTTGGTGGAGCGTAATACACACGAGGCAGTTGGTAAAACTCTATCAACCCGAGATGCCCGACCTTGAACATTCAGCAGAGGAAGTCCTCTGCTTTTTTTGTGTATTATAAAAAATCTTCCTTAGGTTCTTGCCTTCCCCGAAACCGGGGAAGGTGCAAGTCAATCGCACGTAAGTGCGTCCTTATGAGGGAGGGAGATTGGGACGGGGAACCGAACAAGTAGCGGTTAGGCACGAGTTTATCTCTGCCGTGCCCGCGCTAAACTTGTTTGGTGCCTCCCCAGGTTGGCGGAAGAGGCTCACAATCAAAAAAGCAGGTTATTAAAAACCCGCTTTTATTTAAAAACTTTTACCTTGAATTTTTCTTGAATAATTTTTCCAATATGTTGCCGCTTTGTAGGCACTTACACTTGCTGTTGGTACATATATCACAAGCGATGAAGAGCAATTATAGAACATATTATTCCCCCCATTTGGCACAGATGTTGCTTTTACATTCACTTCGGCAAGGTTTGTGCAACCAGAGAAGGCATAACCTCCTATACTTGTTACACCACTGCCTATTGTTACATTTGTAAGTCCTGTGCAACCAGAGAAGGCATAACCTCCTATACTTGTTACGCTATCTGGGATTGTAATTGAGGTAAGTCCTGTGCAATCACGGAAGGCAGACTCGCCTATACTTGTTACGCTATCTGGAATTGTGATTGAGGTAAGCCCTGTGCAACCATCGAAGGCAGAATCTCCTATACTTGTTACAGTATTAGGAATTGTTGAATTGTTAGAACCTTTGATAAGAGTATTAGTTGACGTTTCTATAATTGCATTGCAATTATTTCTGCTGTCATATACACTATTCCCACTATCTACACTTATGCTTGTAAGCCCCGTGCAACCAGAGAAGGCATTAATTCCTATACTTATTACACTGTTTGGTATTGTGATTGAAGTAAGCTGTGAGCACTCTTGGAAAGCAGCATTACCCATACTTGTTACGCCATTGCCAATTGTTACACTTGCAAGTCCGGCGCAAAACAAGAAGGCATTATTTCCTATACTTGTTACGCTATCGGGGATAGTAATTGAGGTAAGACCTGTGCATCTAGTGAAGGCATAATCTCCTATACTTGTTACACTATTTGGTATTGTGATTGAGGTAAGACCTGTGCAATCATTAAAGGCACTCTCACCTATACTTGTTACACTGTCGGGAATTGTTGAATTTTTACAGCCTTGAATAAGAGTATTAGTTGCCGTTTCAATAATTGCATTGCAATTGTTTCTGCTGTCATATACACTATTTTCACTGTCTACGCTTATACTTGTAAGGCCTGTGCAATCTAGGAAGGCATTATTTCCTATACTTGTAACACTATCCGGGATTGTGATTGAGGTAAGGCCTGTGCATTTATAGAAGGCTTGGATTCCTATGCTTACTGTTTCATAAACTGCATCACTATATAATACTCTTTCCGGAATTATCGCTTCCGCAATAGATGTATCACAGTCAGTTACACTTGCAGTCATTGTTGTGTCGTCATAAGAGAAAGTAAGGTAGGAAACATCTTCGGCATCAACAGGTGGTGCAGGTTGAACAAGTTGCATATTGAAAATTACGGTGAAGTTGGTCATAGATGCGTTGATGTCTTTATCGGTTATTTTCATAGTGAGGGTGAAGTTTTGGGTTTTATTAGGCTCTATGCTTGCGGAAGAGGTGTCTATTGCGATTGTGCAGTTGGTTGCTGATGCGTAACTGGTTGAAACGTCCACCGCAATGGAGTTTGTATCAGAGTTGTTTGTGATTGAGAAAGAAATTGTTATATCGTCCCCATTTTCATTGAAGTTGAGGTTTATGCCAGACCAAGAAGAGAATTTACTTGAAAGGGTTGAGGTTGTGTCTGCTTTTGTGATTTCAATTTGTTTAAGTTTGGTTGTTGCGTGGGAGGCGGTTTGCCAAGTGCCGTTTGACATGGTGCCTTTGGAAATTGTTGCCTCTATACCTTGTGCGACAAAGGAAAGTGTACCGCCAATGTTTACGTTTGCACTTTTTACAGCCCAAACACCCACCATAAGTGTAACAATGGTGAGGCAGAACATAACAATTGTTGAACATAATTTGGTTTTAAGTTTCATATATTAACTCCTTCCGTCAAAGCATACGCCTTGCCACCTCCCTCAAAGATGGAGGTTTCCCCCTTCTGGCTCTTCGAGCCACCTTCCCCGCGTGCGGGGAAGGCTTATTTTTTAAGTATTTTATCATATTATGTCGAATTATGCAAATTTTTATCGAATGTTTTTTGAAAAATTTTAAGTTTTTTTTGGGGCGGGCGAGGCGGACGTTGGTCGCCAAGCGTGCGACGCCTATTTAGCGGAGCGTCAAAAGCGGGCGTAGGTCGCTTTTGGTGCGAAGCGGGGCGGAGTTACCTTTTTCACTTATCACTTTTTACTTAATTCAACTACATAATCAAATTTGTCGACAAACACTTGTATTTTTTTATTTCAACCTTATAAGCGGAGCGGGCTGGCGGGGCGGGAGCGTCTGCGTTGGTCGCAAGGTCAACGCAGGTGCGACAAAAAAAGAGGGCGTATTATCCCTCTTCCGGCTCTTCGAGCCACCTTCCCCCAAGGGAAGGCTTAATATGTACATTTAATTTTTCTTGGTTTTATTTTCCATTTTTTTGACTTCTTCTTTAACTGCTTTTTCGCCCTTGTCGACAACAGTTTTGGCATCTTTGGAGTGTTTATATAAAAGTGCGCCAGCAACAAGCCCCATGCCGAAGCCCAAAATCATTGTAAATTCTTTCATGTTTTCCCCTCCTTGCCAATATTATCTGCAAAAAGGGTGAAAATATGCATATAAAAAATCCTTCTTCCGCCAGCCTTACGCTGGACGACTATCGTTAAGATTTTTTAAATCTTCAATTTTGTTTGTTCCACAATGAGCCTCTTCCGGCTCTTCGAGCCACCTTCCTACGGCCAAAGGGGAAGGCGAAATAAAGTGGTATTCTCCCTCTATAAGGGAGGTCGTTTTATTTACCTTGTTTTTTAAGTTCTTTCTCGCGTTTTTTATAGTAGTCTTCAATGGCGTTTTTGATTGCCTCTTCTGCCAAGTTGCCAACATATTCGCGTTCTTCTGGAATTTCTCCCATTTCTTGAAGTATTGAATAGTTGTTTACGCGAAGAGCCTCTTCCAATGACGCTCCGTCAATAAGTTCACACGCGCAGTCGCCGGCAACAATTGTGCAAACACCGCCGTAAGCCTTGAAGTTTACCCTTTCAATAACCCCCTCATCACTTACAAGTATGTAAATTTTGATAAGGTCGCTTGTTTCATTTCCTGCCCTGCCTGTGCCGTTTGCACCGCGAAGTCCGCCGGCATATTCAGGTGATTTAAATCTGTTTAAAATTCTGTTTGAATACATGACTATTTCCTCCCCGCTTTTGTAAGTGCTGAAATTGACCTTAATTGTTCAACCGATTTCTTTAAAGCCTCAACGCAGTGGTCAATATCATGTTTAGAATTGTTTTTGCCAAATGAAAATCTTATTGCACCATTTGCTTTTTCGTCGTCCAACCCCATTGCTTTAAGCACGTGAGATTGTTCAATAGAGTTTGCAGTGCAAGCCGAGCCTGCTGAAACAGCGATACCCTCCATATCAAGAAGCATAAGCAGAGATTCTTTATCCACCATGTCAAATGAGAGGTTTACAATGCCGTTTACCTTTTGAAGTGGGTGTCCGTTTAAAGAAACAAGTTCTATATTATCGCCAACTTGTTTAAGGAAGTATTCCCTTACGTTGCGAAGTTTTTGTTGATTTATTGACATATCACGCACGGCA
The DNA here is from genome assembly GCA_017621525.1 of Clostridia bacterium. Taxonomy (GTDB): domain Bacteria; phylum Bacillota; class Clostridia; order Christensenellales; family UBA1242; genus Caccovivens. Next base: position 51,310 of record JAGASX010000014.1, on the reverse strand, counting down.
ATTTCTGTTGCCTTGCCAAAGCCAGCAACGGCAGGAACGTTTACTGTACCACCGCGTTTGCCACGCTCTTGACTTCCGCCCTCTAAAAGGTTTTCAATGCGGATACCATTTTTAAGATAAAGGCAACCAACACCCTTTGGCCCATGAATTTTGTGTGCGGAAAGTGTCATGGCGTCAATTTCCATATCTTGAACGTCAAGTTTGATTGCGCCAAGTGCTTGAACGGCGTCTGTGTGGAAAATCACATCATAGTCATGTGCGATTTTGGCAATTGCCTTTATGTTTTGAATAGTGCCAACTTCGTTGTTTACCGACATGATTGAGATAAGAGTTGTATCCTTTCTTATTGAGTGCAAAAGGTCTACAATTTTTACAAGGCCATGAGAGTCAACAGGAAGATATGTAACTTCAAAGCCCTCTTCTTCCAATCTTTTGCAGGCGTCAAGTACGGCGTGATGTTCTATTTGGCTGGTGATGATGTGTCTGCCTTTGTTTGAGTAAGCGTGTGCAATACCACGGATTGCCCAATTGTCTGCCTCTGTACCGCCAGATGTGAAATATATTTCCTGCGATTTTGATGCGTTGATTGCGTGAGCAATGCGGTCGCGTGCCCTATCCACAATTGCAGAAGCATCTCTGCCATAACTATGCACCGAGTTTGCGTTGCCATAAATGGCGTTGAAGCATGGCAACATTTCTGCCATAACCTCGCTTGAAACATAGGTGGTTGATGCATTGTCTAAATATACTTTTTTCTCCATTTTTTACCCCTTAAAATATCAACTTTTAATATGTATGTATTGTATCACCTGCACGCTACAAAGTCAATAGGCTTATTATCCCTAAATTGGCAAAAATTTGCAAAATTTGTGATAAAAAACAAAAAAAATGGGTTTTTTGCCCACTTTTTTGCTTTTATTGATATTTTTTGATGGCTTCTATGCAATCTTCCTTTGACCAAACGCCAACGTGTTTTTCCTGCAAAACCCCATCTTTTAAAATTAAAATTGTTGGAATTGAAAGCACACCAAATTTGCGGGAAAGTGCCTCGTTTTCATCAACGTCAACCTTAAAAATTTTTACGCTTTCGCCAATTTCTTCTTCAATATCTTCCAAAATTGCGCCAAACATACGGCATGGCATACACCATGTTGCATAAAAATCAACAAGGCAAATGCCGGTTTTGGTAACTTCATCAAATTCTTTTTGGTTTATGGTTTTCATAATTCCCCCTTTATAACCATGTTTACAACCTCGCCGGCAAGCGTGCAACCGCACATGGTTGGTGTGTAACTGATACTGCCCACAACCCCCTGTGGCGAGCAATCTTGTGGGCTGTTTGCGCAAACAACTTTATGTTTTGCAATGCCCATTTCTTTAAGTTTTTTTCTTACAACTTTTGCAAGGCCGTCATCATGGGTTTTGTAAATGTCGCACACCTGAAAGTTTTGCAATTGATAGCGGTTGCCTGCGCCCATGGCGGATATGATTTTTATATCCTTTTGTTTGCAATAGGCAATAAGTGCAACCTTATCTTCCACGCTGTCAATGGCATCAATTACAATGTCTGCACTGTCAACTATTGATAAGTTTTCCTTAGTAAGTCTTTGGTCAATCGCCGTGATTTGAATATTTTTATTTATATCCAAAATCATTTCTTTTAAAACGTCCACCTTTTTTCTGCCAATTGTGCTTTCATAGGCAATAATTTGGCGGTTAAGGTTTGACGAGGCAATTGTGTCAAAATCTACAATGGTAAGTTTTCCTACGCCCGCCCTTGCAAGCATAGTTGCAGTTACGCCCCCAACACCTCCCACACCAACAATCACCGCGTGCAGGTTTTGCAGTTTTGTAAGGTTATCCTTGCCAATAAGTGCCTCTGTGCGAGAAAAATCCATAAATTCTTCCTTTTTTTTTGCGTTTTTTTATGTTTTTTTTGTGTTTTTGCTTACAAAATATACTTTTTAAGGTCAAATTTCTTCTTTGTTTCCTTAAATGCATTTTGTACATATGCTTTGTCAATTGTTACGTCAAGCATAGGATGCTCGCCAGATGCATTGAAAGAAATGTCCTCAAGCAAAAGTTCCATAATTGTTTGAAGGCGTCTTGCACCTATATTTTCGCTTGTTTCATTTTCTGTTGCCGCCATGTCTGCAATTTCATCAAGTGCATCATCTGTGAAAATAAGGTTTATGTTATCCACCTTTAAAATGCTTGCATACTGGAATGGCAATGAATTTTTGGTTTCTGTAAGAATTTTCTTGAAATCTTCTTTTGAAAGATTGTCAAGTTCTACGCGAATTGGAAATCTGCCTTGAAGTTCTGGTATCATGTCATTTATGTTTGACACATGAAATGCGCCCGATGCGATAAACAAAATAAAGTCGGTTTTTACATTGCCATATTTGGTTGCAACTGTACTTCCCTCCACAATTGGAAGAATATCGCGTTGTACGCCCTCTCTGGAAACATCATGATTGTTAGACCCACCAGCCTTACCAATGATTTTGTCAATTTCATCAATAAAGATGATGCCCTCTTCTTCGGTACGGCGAATTGCCTCGGCGTAAACGTTGTCTTTATCAATTATGCGTTCACACTCATCGGCTGTAAGCACCTCTCTTGCGCGAGCAACTGTCATTTTTCTTCTTTTTCTTCTTTGAGGCATCATTCCGTCAAACATACTGCCAAGGTTTATCTCTGGCCCGCCTACTGAAAGCATTGGCGTTGGGTTATCCAGCACGCTGACTTCAACAACTTCCTCTTCAACCTTGCCAGAGCCAAGTTCTTCGGCAACAAGTGTGCGGTCAACAGGTATATTTTGTGCACGTCTTGCATCACAAATGGCATCAACAAGTTTGGTGTCAACAACAGGTTTTACCTTTGCCTCCATTTCATGTTTTTTCTCATCTTTAACCATGCGAACTGCCGTTTCAACAAGGTCGCGAACCATGCTTTCAACATCTCTGCCAACATAGCCAACTTCGGTGTATTTTGTAGCCTCAATTTTTATAAAGGGTGCCCTAACAAGTTTTGCAAGGCGTCTTGCAATTTCTGTTTTACCAACTCCAGTTGGGCCTTTCATAATGATATTTTTAGGTGTGATTTCCTCACGAACTTCCTTTGGCAATCTGCTTCTGCGATAGCGGTTGCGAAGTGCAATTGACACCGCTTTTTTTGCCTTTGATTGACCGATGATGTATTTATCAAGTTCTTCAACAATTTGTTTTGGTGTTAAATTCATTTTAAACCTCCTCAACTGTTATATGGTCATTTGTGAATACACAAATTTGTCCTGCAATTTCAAGTGATTTTTGTGCAATTTCCCTTGCAGAAAGGTTTGTGTTTTGTTTAAGCGCCTTTGCTGCAGAAAGGGCATAATTTCCGCCAGAGCCAATTGCGCAAACGTCGTCGTCCGGCTCTATCACTTCGCCTGTACCGCTTACGATAAGAAGTTGTTTATCATCTGCAACAATCATCATTGCGTTAAGTTGTCTTGATGCCTTATCTTCACGCCAAGTGCTGGCAAGTTCTACCGCACTTCTCATAAGGTTGCCAGAAAATTTGTTAAGCATATTTTCAAAGCGTTCACTAAGTGAAAAAGCGTCGGCAACAGAGCCTGCAAAGCCAATTACAACCTTGCCGTCATAAATTCTTCTTACCTTATGTGCGTTTGACTTAAAAATAACGCTTTCTGAAAGGGTAACCTGACCGTCCCCTGCTATGGCAATTTTGCCATCTCTTTTCACACCGCAAATTGTGGTGCCTCTAAACATACTTTCCATTTTAGTTCTCCTTTTTATAGTCGCAATCATTATTGTTGCATTTTATTGTTTTTCCCTTAACAATAAGTGGGCTGTTGCATTTTGGGCAACGCTCGCCGGTTGTTATATCCCAACTCATAAATTGGCAATCTGGGTATCTGTCGCAAGAGTAGAAAGTTTTTCCACGTTTGCTTTTGCGTTCCACAAGGGCACCCTTACATTCTGGGCAAACGCCAACCACCTTTTTCTCTTCATTTACAGGACGAGTGTTTTTGCATTTTGGGAAGTTGGAGCAAGCCAAAAATTCGCCAAATCTGCCACTTCTTATAAGCATTTTGCTTCCGCATTTTTCGCAGACTATGTCGGTTTCTTTTGGAGGCTCTTTCATTGTTAAACTGCTGGCATCTGCTTTGGCAAGAAGATGCTCAAACCCATTCCAAAAACTTGAAACAACGCTTTTCCAATCCTCCCCTTTTGATGCAATGTCGTCAAGGCGGTTTTCCATATAAGCGGTAAACTTAACATTGATGACACCGCTGAAAAATTGGTCAAGGTAGGCGGTGATTTTTCTGCCAAGTTCTGTTGGCACAAGATATTTTGCCTGTTTTTCTGTATATTTTCTTGTCTGCAAAATGGTGATTGTTGCCGAGTATGTGGCTGGTCTGCCAATCCCCTTTTCTTCCATTGCCTTAACAAGGCTTGCCTCTGTGTATCTTGTTGGAGGTTTTGTAAATTTCTGCTCTGGCAAAAGTTTTTCGCATGGCAGGGTTTCGCCCTCGTCAAGTTTTGGAAGTTTGCCCGCCATGGCGTCGCTTTTGCCGTCATCTTCAACAAATTCTTTATATACGGCGGTATAGCCCGGAAATTCCATTGTTTTTCCGCTGACTTTAAAGCCGTAATCACCACAGGTGCAGTTGACTGACACGCTGGCATATTCTGCCTCGGTCATCTGGCTGGCAAGAAAACGCTCATAAATAAGTTTATAAAGTTTATAGTTGTCTGGCGACAATGTTTCTTTTGCCATTTCTGGTGTTATATCCATTGTAATTGGGCGGATTGCCTCGTGGGCGTCTTGTGCCGAGCCTTTTGATTGATAGTTGTTTGGCTTATCTGGCACAAATTCACTGCCATATTTGTTTTTAATAAATTCTCGGCAGGCGTTTTGGGCATCGGTTGAAACGCGGACAGAGTCGGTACGAATGTATGTGATAAGTGCAATTTTGCCCTCGCCCTTTATTTCAACGCCCTCATAAAGTTGTTGGGCAGAAGATGTTGTTTTGGCAAGAGGCATACCAAGTTTGTTGAGTGCATCTTGTTGCATTGTACTTGTTGTGAAAGGTGCAGGTGCGTGAGATTTGGTTTTGGCTTTTTTAACCTCTTTCACCAAAAAGTCTTTGTCCTTTACATCTGCTAAAAGTTTATCCACCTCTTCCTTGTTTTTAGGTACAAACTTTTTGTTTTTGTATGTTGCAAGTGATGTTTTAATTTGGCTTGCACCCTTTTTTAGAATGGCACCAACCGTCCAAAATTCTTCTGGAACAAACTTTTCAATTTCAATTTCCCTATCAACCACAAGTTTAAGGGCAACAGATTGAACTCTGCCTGCGCTTAACTTTGGTGCAATTTTTTTGCAGATGATTGGTGAAACTTTATATCCCACAAGTCTGTCAAGCACACGGCGTGCTTGTTGAGCGTCAACAAGTTTAAGGTCTATTTTGCGTGGCTTTTCAAGTGCTTTTGTAACTGCCTTTTTTGAAATTTCGTTAAATTCAATTCTACATTCTTTATCTTGGTCATAGCCCAAAATGTGTGAAATGTGCCAAGAAATTGCCTCCCCTTCGCGGTCGGGGTCGGTTGCGATTAAAACTTCGTCAGCCTTTTGTGCACGTTTTTTAAGGTCATCAATAAGTGCTTTTTTGTCTGGCATTATTTCATATTTAGGTTCAAAGTTATTTTTTATATCTATGGCAAAAGATTTTGCCGGCAGGTCGCGGATATGGCCTTTGGTTGCAAAAACCTCATACCCATCGCCCAAATATTTTTTAAGCGCCTCTCTTTTGAAAGGTGATTCAATTACTACTAACTTCAATATTCTTCCTCCACTGCCCTATGCAAGGCAAATCATGCCTGCTGGCAGTCTTTTTATTATTCCACGAATTTCCAAAGTTGTCAAACAAGTGTTGATATTTTTTGCACTTATTTTGACTTTTTGTGAAAGTTCATCAAGGCTGGTCATGCCATTTTGCAAAACTTCCACAATTGTTTTTTCATCATTAGAAAGCCCTTCAAATGCTGATTTTGATATGTTTTTTTCACTTTTTTCATCAAAATTAAAGGAAATTTGCCCTTTATAATCACAAATTATGTCGTCTGGGGTGATTACACATTGACCTTGACCTGATTTTATTATGTCGTTTGTAAGTTGAGAATTTTCGCTGTCTATATTGCCGGGTATGGCGTATAAATTTTTGCCATATTCCAAAGCATATTCCTTTGTGTGAATGGTTCCACTTTTAAAACCCGCCTCGGATATAAGCACTCCGTCGCTTAAACCTGCAATTATTCTGTTGCGTAAAGGGAATGTGTACGTTGTTGCTTGGCGTTTTGGGCGAAACTCACTGATAAGCAAACCCTTTTGTGCAATTTCTTTGGCAAGTGAAAGGTGTTGGGCAGGATAGATATAGTCAAATCCGCCACCCAAAACAGCAATAGTTTTACCACCCGCTTCAAGACAGGCACGGTGCGCGATTGAATCTACGCCATAGGCAAGCCCGCTTACAATAACAATTCCCGCTTGCGCAAGAGAACGTGCAAACTTTTCTGTTGTCATTCTGCCATAACTTGTTGGTTTTCTTGTGCCGACAATGGCAATTGAACTTTCTTCTGTCAGCGAAAGGTCGCCCATATAGTACAAAATGGCTGGGCAATCATCAAGCATCTTCAATTTTGAAGGAAAATCTTGGTCGGCAATTGTTGTTATTTTTATTCCTCTATCAAGAAGTGATTTTACATAGTTTTCAACTGCCAATTCATCGGCGTGAGATTTTATTTCAGTCGCCTGTTCTTCTGGCAAAATATCTTTTGGAAATTTTGTCTTTTTAAACTCTTTTATTGTTGGGTTTTCTTGCAAAAATTCCACCACTTTTTGTATTCTTACAGATGTGAGGTCAAATTGCGATAAAAATATTATTAAATTTCTTTTTTCGTACATTTATTTCCCTTATATTTTCTTACAAATAAATATTTTGAAAATATTTTTAATTCCAATATTTTCTATCAAGTGAGCGGTATGAAATTGCCTCTGCAATATGCACCGCCAAAATGTTTTCACTGCCTTCAAGGTCGGCAATGGTGCGGGCAACTTTTAATATTCTATCATGTGCCCTTGCGCTTAATTTAAGTCTTTCAAAGGCAGAGCGAAGAAGTCCCTCGCCAGCGCTGTCAAGTTTGCAATATTTTTTGGTTTGGGCAACATTCATTTTTGCATTGCAAAAGTTTTTACTTCCGGCAAAGCGTTTAATTTGCACCGCACGGGCACGGTCCACACGCTTTTTAATATCGGCAGAGCACTCTTCAAGTTCTTCGCTTTTAAGTTGCTCATAGGTTACGCTTTCAACTTCAATATGAATATCAATTCTATCCATAATTGGCCCTGAAAGTTTTGAAAGGTATTTGTTTATTTGTGCAGGCGAGCACCTACATTCCTTATCTTTGGAGCCATAGTTTCCGCATGGGCATGGGTTCATGCTGGCAATAAGGGTGAAGTTTGCTGGGTATGTGATTGTTGCGTTTGAACGGGCAACGGTGATCACCCCATCTTCAAGTGGTTGACGTAAGGTTTCTATGCTGTGCCTTGTGTATTCTGGAAATTCATCTAAGAAAAGCACGCCATGGTCGGCAAGGGATATTTCACCCGGTTTGCTGTTGGAACCGCCACCTGTAAGCGACACCGTTGATGCTGTATGGTGAGGGCTACGGAATGGACGGCTGGCAACAATGCCCTTTTCAAGGTCAAGTTCACCGGCAACCGAGTGCACTTTTGTAACTTCCAACGCCTCTTCAAAGGTAAGGTCTGGCAGAATGGTTGGAAAGCATTTTGCAAGCATACTTTTTCCGCTTCCCGGAGGCCCTAACATAAGCAAATTGTGTCCGCCAGCGGCTGCAATTTCAAGTGCACGTTTGGCAATTGCCTGTCCCTTAACATTGCAAAAATCCAGCCCCTTTTGTTGACTGTTTTGAATATCATTGAAACTGCATGGAAGAACAGGCGAAAGCACTTCCTCCCCTTTTAAGAATTTTATAGTTTGCAAAAGACTTTCAACGCCATAAACTTCTATGCCGTCTATAAAACTTGCCTCAACGCAGTTCTCTTTGGGTATTATAAATTTTTTGTACCCCATTTTGCGTGCAGATATTAAAAGTGGCAAAACGCCTTTCGCCTTTTTTACACTTCCGTCAAATGAAAGTTCTCCAATATAACAAAATTTATCATGGTCATGAAATTGGTTTTCATCATCACAAGAAAGTATACCAATTGCCATTGCAAGGTCATAAATTGCCCCCTCTTTTTTTACGTCTGCTGGGGCAAGGTTGATTGCTATGGTTTTTACCGGATATTCAAGCGCTGAATTTTTGATTGCGTTTTTCACCCTTTCTTTTGCCTCTTTTATGGCTGTATCGGCAAGACCAACAACATCAAAGCGAGGAAGTCCGTTGCTTACATCAATTTCAACATCAATGGGAAAGCCCTCGATGCCTTTAAGCCCAAAACTTTGTACTTTTGAATACATATTTGCTCCTATAAATTCGATTATAATACAAAACAACTATTTTTTCCAAGCAATCGGCGATAAAAAAGAAAAAAGGGATATTAAATCCCCTTTTTAATTCATTAAATTTCAATGCCCAAAAGTTTGCTACGAAGTGCACGAATTTCTTTTTTCTGCTCTGGCGTTGTTCTGTAAGAGTCGCAAGCCTTTGAAAGTGTGCGGTTGCGAATTACATAACGGGCGAGTTTTTGCACCCATTTAAGCATATAGTCATAATCAAGCAAAAGCGCCTCGCAGTAAATCCAAGCAAGTGCCATTTCAACATAATAATCGGTGCATTTTACGCTTTTATTAATTAAATTTACTGTGCCACGAACATCATTTTTTAAAACAAATCTTTTAAACCAAACCACTGCAAAGCGTACATCATATGGTTTTGTGCTGGTAAGAAGTTGCTCAAAAAATGCTTGTTGGTCTTCTAAATTTACCAATTTTGCAGAAACAAGGTCGCAAGTTGCCCAGTTGTCTACATAAGTAAGATATTCCTTTATATATTCAACTTTCTCTTCGGCTGGTGCCTTGCAAAAAGCAATAAAAAGGCCGGAAATTAAAATTTCTTCATGATTGCGTTTTGGAAGTTCGTTATATTGAACGCCATCTTTAACAAGTTTTTTTGCAAAAGAAATAAGGTTTGGCGTTTTTACACCCATAAGTTTATAATCGCTTGAAATTGTACTTGCATCAAAAAGTGCTTTTTGTTTGTCATAATTTTCTTCAACAAATTTTGCTACACGTTGTTTAACTGTCATTTTCTCATCTCCTACCCCCATTATATAGCCCAAAAACACCTTTGTCAAGCGTTTGCAAAAAGTGTCGAAAGATTTTTACCCCTCCGTGTACATTTTTATTGAAAATTATTATTTTTAAATATTTTGTAAGGTTTTGAAAGGCATTTTTAATGCAACTCTCCCTTACAACTTACTTAAATCTATGTTGAACGCCGGGCGGAGGGAGTTGTCTGAAAGGCGACAAAAGTGTAAACTCCCACAGTCAAACCATGCGGGTTGACAGCCCTTCGGCGAGGAGGATTATTGTCGCTTTTAGTGCGGTGCGGTATGCGAATGACTAACAACGGGCGTTTAATAAATCTTATTTAGCGAAGCGTGCAAGGCGGGCACCACTCGCCAAGCGTGCGGAGCGGGGCACACCTTTTCACTTTTCACTATTAACTTTTCACTTAATTCAACTCCCCCAGTCGGCTTTGCCGACAGCCCCCTCAACGAGGGGGCTTGTTTAATTCAAACTGATTTAGCGGAGCGGGGCGGAAGCGTCTGCGTTGGTCGAAGGTCAACGCGGGTGCGACGTAAAAAAGCGTCCCCGCGGGTTGCAAGTCCGCGGGGGTGCTTGGGAAACAAAAAAACACCGCAGATTTTGCAGCGTTTTATGTTTTTTAGTTGTTGTCAGCAGATTTAATTTTTGCTGCTTTACCTGTAAGTTCTCTTACATAGTAAAGTTTAGCACGTCTTGGTTTACCTTTTCTTACAACTTCTACACTTGCAACAAGTGGAGAGTGGCAAGGGAAAGTTCTTTCAACGCCAACGCCATTTGAAATTTTTCTTACAGTGAAAGTTTCACGAATTCCGCCATTTTTGCGAGCGATGACAACGCCTTCATAATTTTGGATTCTGGTTTTATCTCCTTCTTTAATTTGAACGCCAACTTTAACAGTGTCGCCGATATTAAATTCTGGGAGATTTTCTTTCATGTTTTCTTTCTCGATTTGGTCGATTATGTTTGCCATTATTCTTCTCCTTTTAAAATTTTATGTTTGTGCCATTTGCACAAGGTGTTGAGGTTTAGCCTCTTTTTCTTGCTCTTTTACGAGCGGCTTCTCTTTTCTTTTTCTTTGCAACGCTTGGCTTATCATAAGCTTCTTTTCTTCTTATGTCGCCAATGATACCGTCTTTTTGGCATTTTCTTTTAAATCTTTTAAGAGCACTTTCAAGAGTTTCGTTTTCGCCTACTTTAACAGTTGTCAATCTTCTCACCACCTTCTAATTTTCAAAATTCTATATTATTATATTGATTTTATCCCCCTTTGTCAAGGAAAAGGGCTATATTTTTTTGATAATTTTTGCCTTTGCACCGTCCTTGAAAGGTCTGCCAATTTTTACAGGAAGAATTTGACCGGTTATATCTTTTTTGCTTTTAACGTAGCATCTTATATAGTTTTCGGTATAGCCAACGTAGAAACCGTCAACCCTTTCTTCAAAAAGCACTTTTCCTTTTTTGTTTTTCTTTATAAAATTGTTTTTTAAGGTTTGTGCAACTTCTTCAAGTCTGTCGCTTCTTGATTGTTTTATTTGTGCGGGCAGGTCTTTATATAGTTTTGATGCAACTGTGCCGTCGCGTTTTGAATATGTGAAAATATGTAGTTGACTGAAACCTACCCTTTTTACAAAGTTTAAGGTTTCTTCAAATTCCTCTTCGCTTTCATCACCAAAACCTACAATAACGTCTGTGGTGATGCCGGCAAGAGGAAAATACTTTCTTATAAGCCCCACCGAATTTTCAAACTGCTCTGGCGTATAGTGCCTGTTCATTTTTTTAAGCACGCTTGCTGAGCCACTTTGAAGTGAAAGGTGAAAATGTGGGCAAAAATTATCAAATGTGGTAAGTTTTTTTATAAATTCTTCATCAACTAAGGTGTCTTCAACCGAACCAAGGCGAAGGCGTTTGCCCATGGTGTCAAGTTCTTCAAGAAGTATACCAAGCCCCTTTTCACCGTCTATTTTATAGTCGGTTACATTTATTCCAGTAAGCACCACCTCTTTGATGTTTTCATCAAGTGAGGCAACCTCATTGATGATTGAAAAGATTGGGCGAGAGCGACTTCTGCCCCTTAAATATGGAATTATACAATAAGAGCAAAAGTTGTTGCAACCGTCTTGAATTTTAACATACGCGCGGGTGCGATTTTGTTTTGCGTGCATATCATCTTCATATTCTGTTGGTAAATCATCAATAAATTGCTGTTTTTTTTGTGTTTTTTGATGATTTTTTGCAAATTCTGCAATGTATTGTGCAATTTTAAACTTTCCGGCAACTCCGCTTACGCATACAACATCTTTGTTTAAAAACTGCACACTGTTGTTTTGGCTTGCACAACCGCAAACAAAAATCCCAGCATTTGGATTGAATTTTTTGCACCTTGCAATCATTTGGCGGGACTTCTTTTCCGCCTCTGCCGTTACCGCGCAGGTGTTGATAACATAAATATCGGCAGGGCATAACACGTCTGTCGTTTCAAATCCATTTAAATTAAGTTGATATTCAAGGGCGTCGCTTTCATATTTATTTACCTTGCACCCCAATGTAAGCACAGCAATTTTCACATAAAAAGTTTACCAAATATGCAAAAAAAAATCAACCCAAAATGGTTGATTTTTTGTTTACATTAAAATTTCACGGTCGCCGTCTGAATTTGCCTGTGGTCTGCGTTGTGTGCGGGTTGAAATTTCGCGCACCTTATTGGCGTATTCATTTACAGCCTCTTCACTGCCAAACACAAAGCCCGCCCTTTGAACTGATGAAAATTTATCATTTGCAAGATAGTGGTTTTGATATATCATTTCAAGTGTTTCTGGGTCGCGAATATCAATTACCCCATTTTTAATGCCAACAAGTGGAAGAATTTTGCCGTCTACGCGCACCTTTGCATGTTTTGCAGATGCACCATACATACGAAGTTTACATTCCTTTTTATCGGTGATTTTGTCGCCATAAATTGTTGACATAATAACCTTTTTATTTTGATAGTCCATAATTCTATAAAAATCTATATTTTTTATAAGTGGGCTATATTCATATCTTGTAACTTTTTGAAGTTGGGTGTAAAGTGCGTCCATTTCGGCATAATTTTCTATGCATTGATGATATTCTTGCATTAAACTGCCGTCAGTATCAAAATATTTTTCAACTGCACTTTCTAAACCAACCCCGCCAAAAATAAATTGGAAAACATGAACATCATGAGTTTTGCCAAAACTGCAACCTTTAAGTATTTTTGTTGTTGCAATAACTGCACGTACATAATCGCCATCGGCAATATCCCAATTTTCTTCTGCAAACTTACAAAATCCATCTTTATCTTTTGCAAGTTTCATGCCCTCGGCAACGACATCTAACAAATCTTTTTTCTTTAAACTATCAAAATAATGCATAACTTTAATTCCTTAATAGGATTATATCATCACAAAAGGCAAAAATCAATGCCTTTTTTAAAAAAATCCTTTTATTTACATGACATTTTATGATATAATTTAAAAAAGTTGATTAAAAAAGGGTGTTTATGAAAAATTTTGATATTGTAATTTTAGGTAGTGGTGCAAGCGGGGTTATCTCGGCAATTGAGGCATCGGCAAGTGGGAAAAGTATTGCCATTATTGACAAAAACAAATCGCCCGCAAAAAAACTTATGGCAACGGGCAATGGCAGATGTAATTTAAGCAACGTCATTTGCACTCCGTCGGTAAATTTTTATAATCACAACATTGATAAGTTTTTGCAAAAATTTTCTCCTGATGATGCAATAAAGTTTTTTGAAAATTTGGGGCTGTGTTGTTATAAAGATGATGAGGGGCGAATTTATCCCCTTTCGGGTTCTGCAAAGTCTGTAATTGATGTTTTATGCAATAAACTTGAAAAATGTGAAAATATATGCGTTTTTAATGAAAAAATCATAGAAAAAATTGAAAAATATGGTGAAAAGTTTAAAATTTTCTGCCAAGATGAAGTTTTTGTTGCAACAAAACTTGTGGTTGCAACCGGTGGCAACACCTTTAATTTATTGCAAGATCTTAATTTAAAAGTTGTGAAAAATTTTGCAAGTTTATGTGCACTGCAAACCAAAGAAAACACAAAACTTTTAAATGGAATAAGGCTTTCACCTGTTAAAGTTTTGGCAAAGTGTTGCGATGCAAAATATTGCGAAGTGGGCGAAGTGCTTTTTAAAGAGCATGGTTTAAGTGGAATTGCAATTTTTAATGCATCTTGTATATTTGCAAGAAATAAAAGTTACAGCGGAACAATTTTGCTTGACGCATTGCCAAATACTGAAATTAAAGATTTGATTGCAAAGTTGCAGGCTCGAAGAAGTTTGAATGTGAAAGTAAGCAAATTTTTTGAGGGTATGTTTGCAAATGGTTTTGCCTATTATCTTTTTGAAAAATGCAAAATAAATGAAAATCGCATTTCAACTGAAATGAGTGATAAAGAAATTGAAATGCTTGCAAAAACTATTAAAAATTTGCAATTTGAAGTTTGTGGATTTTATGAAAACAATCAAGTTTATTCTGGCGGAATTGATTTATGTGATTTAGATGAAAATTTACAGCATAAAAAATATAAAAATTTATATTTCTGCGGTGAAGTTTGCGATGTTGACGGCCTTTGCGGTGGATACAATCTTCAATGGGCTTGGACAAGTGGGGTTATTGTAGGTAAAAATTTGTAACAAAAAAGTTGGAACAAGTCCAACTTTTTTTATTCTTCCCATTGCCATTGGGTGATTTCTGGCATATCAACGCCATATCTTGCAATGTACTTTTTGTGTTTATCAAGTTTTGCCTTTATTTCTTCAATCAATTTTTCCTTTTTGGTAAGTCCAAGTTTGTCGATGACATCTAAAAGCAGGTGATAGCGGTCAATTTGATTTTGAACACGCATATCAAATGCCGTTGTGATTGTACCCTCTTCCATATATCCATGCACATAAATCTTTTTATTTGTACGAGATACAACTTGGTCGTAAATAAATTTTGGATAGCCATGGAAGTTGAATATCACAGGTTTATCTGTTGTGAAAAGTGCATCAAATTCCTCGTCTGTCATGCCATGTGGGTGGCGAGTGTGAGGTTCCAGCCTCATCATATCAACCACATTAACAAAGCGGGCTTTAACCTCTGGCAAATATTCCTTTATTAAACTGATTGTTGCAAGCGCTTCAAGGGTTGGTGTATCACCTGCACAGGCAATCACAACGTCTGGTTGTTTGCCCTTTGGACAGGTGCTTGCCCACTTCCATTCCCCTGCACCCAATGTGCAATGTTCAATTGCCTCTTCCATGTTCAGCCATTGCCAGCTTGGGTGTTTTGAGGCAATAATCACATTTACATAGTTTTTGCTTGCTTGGCAGTGGTCATAGCAAGAAATAAGCGTGTTTGCATCTGGTGGAAGATATATTCTTGTTATATCTGCCTTCTTGTTTGCAACATGGTCAAGAAAGCCGGGTTCTTGATGTGTATATCCGTTGTGGTCTTGTTGCCAAACGTTGGAAGTGAGAAGTAAGTTGAGTGATGAAATAGGTTTACGCCAAGGAAGTTCATTTATCACTTTAAGCCACTTTGCGTGTTGTGAAACCATGCTGTCAACCACGCGAACAAACGCCTCATAACTTGCAAAAACGCCATGTCTTCCTGTAAGCAAATAGCCTTCAAGCCAGCCCTCGCAAGCGTGTTCACTGAGGTAACTGTCCATAATTCTTCCGTTTGGTGCCAAAAATTCATCTGTTGGGTATATATTTGCATTAAAATCTCTGCTTTCTTCATAAAAAACATGATAAAGTCTGTTTGACATAGCCTCATCTGGGCAGAACAGGCGGAAGTTTTTATTGTCTTTATTAAGTTTGAAAACGTCTTTGATGTATCTGCCAAGTTCAAGCATATCTTGTGCTTTGGTTTTGCCGTGTCCCTCTATTTCAAGGGCGTAATCTGTAAGGTTTGGTAAAATAAGTTTGCTTGCACCCGGATTTGTTTGTGGGCAGGCAGAAATGCGTTTATCACCCTTTGGTAAAATGTCGGCAATTTCACTTTTAAGTTGGTATGTTTCTGTAAAAAGTTCTTCTGGGTGATAACTTTTAAGCCAACTTTCAAGCATTGGTAAATGTTCTGGCTTATTCATTTGGATTGGCACTTGGTGGGCGCGGAATGAATTTTCCACCATCTTCCCGCCAACAAATTTTGGCCCCGTCCACCCTTTTGGTGTGCGAAGAACAATCATAGGCCAAATTGGACGAGAATGTAACGCCCCACTTCTTGCCTCGGCTTGAATATGTTTTATCTGTTCTATGCACGCGTCCATAGCCTTTGCCATTTTGCGGTGCATTTGTTTTGGGTCGTCGCCCTCTACAAAAATAGGCTCCCACCCACAGCCAACAAGGTAAGAAGAAAGTTCTTTTTTGCTTATTCTTGCAAGCACGGTTGGGTTGCTGATTTTATATCCGTTAAGGTGAAGTATTGGCAAAACGGCGCCATCGGTTTGTGGATTTAAAAATTTATTAGAATTCCAAGAGGTTGCAAGAGGGCCTGTTTCTGCCTCGCCATCGCCAACAATGGTTGCAACTATAAGGTCTTTATTATCAAATGCCGCACCAAAAGCGTGAAGAAGGCTGTAACCAAGTTCTCCACCCTCATGAATTGAGCCCGGCGTTTCTGGTGCAACATGGCTTGATACCCCGCATGGGAATGAAAATTGTTTGCAAAGGCGTGTCATGCCCGCTTTATCTCTGCCAACTTTTGGGTATACCTCGCTGTAAACCCCTTCAAGGTAAGAATTGGAAATAAAGAAGTTTCCGCCATGGCCTGGGCCGGAAATAAGCATCATGTTTAAATCATATTTGTTTATAACCCTGTTAAGGTGTGTGTAAACAAAGTTCTGTCCGGGAACGGTGCCCCAATGCCCAACAATTTTTTTCTTAATATGTTTTTCTTTAAGGGGCTCACGCAAAAGCGGATTATCCAAAAGATATAGTTGGGCAACTGAAAGATAGTTCGTTGCCCTGAAATATTTATCAAGTTTTTCTAAATATGCTGGTGTATCAAAAATTGTTTTTGCCATAGCACTCTCCTCTTGTATTTTACTGCAAAATAAATATTTTTATTCGCAAGGCTTATATTTATGATTTTATTTTAATATTAGCCAAAAAAATTGTCAAACAAAAGCAATTATTAAATAAAAAAAGATGACAAAATGTCATCTTTATTGGTTTTCATTTTCATCATCAATTTCATAAATGTCCGTCGGTGAATGAGTATGTTTTCTTTTCTTATGATTGATACCGTCATTTTTATTGGCGTGATAAGCCTCGATGCTTTCAACAGAAAATCCGGTGCGACTTTCTATGCTTTCTTGATATTTTCTGCCCTGTTTTTCGTTTAGCGCATACTGCTGTTGTGCCTCAACTTGTCGCGACCTGTCGCGTTGGTCATTATGCAACATTCTTTGCCTTTTTGCGCACAATGCCGGGCTGTCGCTTCCCTTTACAAATTCGCGGACATCTTCAATTTTTTCATGAACAAGTTGCAGGTCTGTTGTTGCCTTAACCTCGCGGGTAAATCTGCTTGCCTCGGTTATTCTAAACGTTACCCCATCGCAAAGTCGAATAAGCGGTTTGTTGCCAGATTTAGAAACTATTGCACTTCCGTATGGGGAAATTGCAACGTTTTTGATGCCCTTTTCAATGATTTCGCTTGCTGGAATTTGCACCTTTATGCCCTTATCCTCATTTTCAACAAACACAACAAAGTCCTCTATGGTTGCGGTTTTACTTTCTGCCATTCGCTTAAACCCGCTTACTCTGCCATGCATAACTTCGCCAATGTGTCCCTCGCAGTAAATGGCAGAATTTACATCTGCAAATTCACGCTCGGCAAGGTCAATTTGGTCTTGCATTTGGTTTGCCCATTGTGCTATTTCAAGCACTGTTTTACTATCCAAGCCCTTTCTGCCGGCAATCTCTGCCAAAATGTTGTAATGGGTTATATAGTCTGTTATTCTGCGAATTGGGCTTGTAGTGTGGGAATAGTGTTTGCTTTGCAAGCCAAAGTGGCTGATGTCGCCCATGTCGCTTAATGCCTCTTCCAACATTCTGTTTCTTTTTCTTGCCCTATCGCCTTTGATGTATCGCGCTCTGCCCAACATTTGCACATCTTGTGGGTTTGTTGAAGTGCTGTATTTGGCTTTACTTTGCATTCTTACCAAAAAGTTGTTTACAGCCTTTTCTTTATAACTGCCGGCTACGCTTGCGATAAGTCTTTTAATTCCCATTGGTGAAAGGTCGCCGTCAAATGACACGCCAAGGTATGAGAAAAATTCATAAGCCTGTTCCATTTTATCTTCATTTGGCTGGTCGTGAACGCGATATATGTTTGCAATATCATTTTCAAGCGCAAACTTTGCACTTTCCTCATTTGCGGTAAGCATAAACGCCTCGATAACCTTATGATATGGAATATGTGGCTCGGCGGTTATATCCAATATATCGCTGTAAGTTTCATCAAAATGAATTTCATATTCATCTTTGGTTTCAAATCTTATCATACCACGAGAGTTAAAGCCCTTCCAAAGTATGTCGGCAACCCTGCTGTTAAACACTACCTGTTCTTCTGTTGTAAGTTGACCGCCCAAAAGAATTTTCTTTCTTAAAGAGGCAAAGTCTGTGCCAAGTTGGTCTACAAGTTCTTGTGCACGCTGGTAAGAAAACTTTTCTTTGCTTTCAATAACAGCATCAAGAAATTCGCTGGATATTGGTTTGCCCGTCGCCTCATCAATAACAGTTTTTACCACAAATGCACGGCGTGGAACATTTGGGTTAAGTGAGCAAATGCCTGTTGAAAGTTGTGGTGGCAAAATGTTGTATGCCTTGTTTGGTGCGTAAGTTGTAAACGCTCCGCTTATATATTTTTTGCCTATTTCGCTGTTTAACGATACATATTTTGTTACGTTTGCAACTGCTGTGTAAATTACAAGTCTGCCATTTTCATCATAGGTTGAATAAATTGCATCATCCATATCTTTACAAGTTGCTGGGTCAACGGTTGTAAATGAAAGGTGGCGTAAATCTGTGATGCCCCTTTCTTTTAAAATTGAAAGGTCAACCTCTTCTGGTATTGCCGAAATTTCTTTTTCAATAGCATCACCCGACCATGACATATTTGCACCATGGCTTTCTGCGATTGCATCATATTCATGAATTGGGTTGCCGGCATCGCCTTTAACCTCTGTGATAATTCCACTTCCTCTGCGTCCCTCTGCCTCATCATCAATAATGGTCATCACGCAAATTTTATCTTGAAAGCGAGAAAGTGTGCTTTTTTGATTTAAAATAAGCATATTTTGTGCGTATTTTCTGTCATTTGGGATAAAAACCAAATTATCATGGCTGGTTTTTACACATCTGCCCAACAAGGTTTTTGGCTTTTGAATAAGGCCTGCATAACGGTCGGCAGGATTATTTTGTTTGGAAACTATAAAAGGAAACTGTCTGCCTTCAAATTGCGTGAATGCAATGTTTACGCGGTCGTTTGTGCGGTAGCCCTCGCACAAGTTGCCGTCAATTTGCCATTGTCTGCTGTCTCCGTCAATAAGCAGATATCCTCCCCTACCTTTTGCAACAAAAGTTGCGCTTTTAAGATATTCTGGATTGATTGACACCTTGCCGGCCTTTACCAAAATTCTGCCTTGGTCTTTAAGTGTGGCTATGGCTGTATCAAATTTATTGCCAGAATCTACCACCTTTCTTTTAACTGAATAAGACCTTAAAGAAACCAAATCCTTTGGTTGTTCGGTTATTGCACGAAACACCCTTTCACGGATTTTGATGACTTTAAGGTCTTTATCTGCATGATTTGACATAAAAATCTCCCTCGTTACTTTATCTTAACATATTTAAAACAACAAAACAAGAGGCAATTTGCTTTTTCGACAAAATTTTGTTGACAAAAGAAGTGATTTTTGCCTATCATAACAATAGGAAATTGAAATGAATATTTTTAAGAAAATATATTATCGTGGGTATCAACTTGTTTTTAAATTGGCACTGCCCTTTCTGCCTTACAGAAAACCAAAAATTTTAAAAGATGAAAAAGGGCTTGTCGAAGTTTTAAAAAGGGCTGACATTACAAGTGTTTTGCTGGTAACAGACAGGGGTATTCGTGGGCTTGGGCTTACAAATGCGGTTGAAAGTTGCCTTGCTGAAAATGGCATAGATGTGCACGCTTTTGAGGGCGTTGTACCAAACCCTACCTCGCAAAATGTTGAAGATTGTGTGCAAGTTTACAAAAATGGGGGTTGTGGGGCAATTATCGCCTTTGGCGGTGGCTCAGTTATGGACTGCGCAAAAGGGGCTGGTGCAAGAATTGCAAAACCAAAGAAAAGCCTTTCGCAAATGAAAGGGGTTATGAAAGTTAGGAAGAAAATTCCTCTGCTTATTGCAATTCCTACCACTGCCGGCACGGGAAGCGAAACCACGCTTGCATCTGTTATCACAGACAGTCAAACACGGCACAAATATGCAATAAACGACTTCCCACTTATACCAAAATACGCCATGCTTGATGCAAAACTTACTTTGGGTTTGCCAAAGCATATAACCTCTACTACCGGCATGGATGCACTTACGCACGCAATTGAGGCATACATTGGCAAAAGCACCACACCCGGCACGCGCAAATCTGCGCTTTATGCCGTGAAAACCATTTTTGAAAATCTGCCAAAGGTTTATGAAAATGGTGCAGACGTTATGGCAAGACAAAATATGCTTTTGGCATCTTTTCACGCAGGGCTTGCTTTCACAAAATCCTATGTTGGTTATGTGCACGCAATTGCCCATTCGCTTGGCGGTAAATATGACTTACCCCATGGGCTTGCAAATGCGATTATACTGCCCTATGTTTTAAGGGCTTATGGCAAGAAAATTTACAAAAAATTGTGGAAAATGGGCATTTATGCGGGACTTTTTGATAAAAGCACCTCAAAAGAGGCTGGGGCAAAAATTTTTATAGCCAAAATTGATGACATGAATAGACAAATGGAAATTGGCAACAAAATTTCCTGCATAAAGGAAGAGGACATTCCACTTCTTGCAAAAACTGCCCTGCATGAGGCAAACCCACTCTATCCCGTGCCTGTGATATGGTCGGAAAAAGAAATAACAGAAATTTACAAACAAATTAAAGATTAAGGAGAAACAAATGAAAAAACAATTTTTTATATTCAACATTATTCTTGCACTTTTGGTGCTTGTTGGCGATGCGTTTTATATATCGTATGGGCATTTATGGCTGAAAAGTATAACAAGTGCAGGATTTGTGCTTATTGGGCTTATCAACCTTGTTTATGCAATTATTTCAAAGAAAATCAATTTAAAATATGCAATTATTATGTTTATTGGGCTTGTGTTTGCAATGCTGGGCGACATATTGCTTGAAATCAACTTTATGATTGGTGCAATTCTCTTTGCAATTGGCCATATATTCTTCTTCATTTCATATTGCTTTATTGCACGCTTTAAATGGACAGACCTTATCGCCGGCGGAATTATCTTTACGGTTGCAGTGCTTGTGCTTACCTTGGTGCCACTGTTTAACTTTGATACAATGATGCTACTTCTCTGCATTTTCTACGCGCTTATCATTTCTCTTATGTTAGGCAAGGCAATTTCAAACGTTATTCGTGAAAGAAATCTTCTCAACATTTTGATGCTTGTAGGAAGTGGGCTTTTCTTCTTCTCTGACCTTATGCTTGTGTTTAATGTTTTCACAGACATACCGGGCATAGCACTTGGTTTGCTTTGCCTTATAACTTACTACCCTGCCGAATGTATTCTTGCACACACAATTTTGCAGGCTGACAAAAAAGAAAAAATTGAAGAATAAAAAACAAAAACAGAGGGTTAACCTCTGTTTTTTAATATCCTAAATGTTTTACCTTTTCTGGTTTGTTGCGCCAATCGCGTTCCACCTTTACAAAAAGTTTAAGCATAATTTTTTTATCCAAAAGTTGCTCGGCAAAAGTTCTGGTTTGGCTTCCTATCTTTTTAAGCATTTCGCCACCCTTGCCAATTATCATGCCTTTGTGTCTTTCCTGTTCACAGACAATATCTGCATCAATAAACACAACATTTTCTTGCTCATCAAATTTAATAATTTCAACCGCAATGCCGTGTGGCACCTCTTGATGTAAAAGGTTTAATGCCTTTTCGCGAATTTCCTCGGCAATTAAAAATTTTACGCTTTTGTCGGTGTAATAATCAGGTTCAAAAATATATGTTGGTTGGCTGTACTGTGGAAGTTTTTCTAATATTTTTTCAAGCAAAACCTGCAAATTTTCACCCGTTTGCGATGAAATTTGAATATCACTGTTGAAAGGTTTCTGCTTTGGCAGGTCAATTTTGCTTCTTACAACAAGTTTGTTCTCCCCTAAGTGAGCAATATATTCCTCTTCTTCACTGTCTGGCAAGGTTGTGCCGTCAATAAGATACAAAACAAGGTCAACACCAGAAACCGCAGAGCGAACATTTTTCATCATCGCTTTTGAAAGTGCGTTTTTGGTATGGTGAATACCCGGAGTATCCACAAAAACGATTTGTCCGTCATCTCGCGTAAGCACGCCCAAAATATTTTCTCTTGTTGTTTGAGGCTTTGCTGAAATAATGGCAACCTTTTCGCCAACAAGGGCATTTACCAAACTGCTTTTGCCGGCATTTGGCTTGCCTACAAGGGCAACGTATCCCGCCCTAAACATTTTGCTTTCCCCTTGTGATTGAAAGATTTTCAAGTATTTTTTTGCTTGTGGCAATCATAATTTTTTCATCATCTTCTTCAATATGGTCATATCCCAAAAGATGCAAAAGTCCATGAAGTGCCAAAAATCCCACTTCGCGTTTTTTGCTGTGCCCAAATTGTTTTGCCTGCTCCTTTGCGACCTTTTTGCAAATTACAACATCACCAAGGTAAAGGCTTCCGTCAGGCTCATTCTCTCTTTTAAAGTCAGCAAGTTTTTGAGGGTATTTTATATTAAGCATAGGAAAAGAAAGCACGTCTGTTGCCCGATCTACATTGCGGAAAGATTTGTTAAGTTGGGCAATTCTTACTTTATCAACAAATGTTATTGTTGCCCACACAAGATTATGGTCATTTTGCGTTTCTTTAAGTGCCTCGTCATAAATTTTTGTGATAAGTTTGCGGTATTTTCTTCCCACATTTTCAAAAGTTATTGTCATTTATCCTCCTATGTTTCTGCTGACGGTTGCAATATAGCAAACTTCATAGCAACCGCCCATTTGGCGAATAGTATAGTTTTCCTCCTTTATTATCTCATTTTCTTGCACAAAAATCAAGGTTTTTTCTCGTGCAAAGGCAATTATTTCATCTTTTTTCTCTTCAAATGGTGCAATAATTTCCTGTGTACAGGTTTGATGATATATTGTGCGTTTAAGTTTAAGTGGCAAAATCAAATTTTTGGACAAATCAAAAATACTCTCTTCAACCTCATATTCTTCAAATGCATTTTCTTCGCCACGTTGATATATTGGCAAGTTGTTCAGCAAAACAACATCTTTTTGCAAAACCTCTCCTGTGCGTTTTGTGATTATTTGATATTCATAATGAACAACCCTTTCTTGAAGCCAAATGTCGGCATATATTTCAGCCTTTGGCGCAACGTCAATTTGCCCACCTTGGCTATCAATAATGTAAGGATAAACAAGAATGTCGCCTTTTTTGACAATATCGCCCTCATTTATCGCCATAGTGCCTTGAATTAGTTGAATTTTTGTGATTATTCCGTCAAAATTGCTGATTATTGGTTTATAGTCGCCAACCATTTCTTCCGGCGTAACAGCCTCATTTACATTCACCACAAGGGTTTGTCCAACAATTGCTATGCTTATTGAACTTATTTCGCTGAAATTTTCTTTCACCTGCATTTCAAGTTGTTTTGTGTTTATCATGCTTTTTGCTCGACTATGAAGAGTTGAATTTAAAAAATTTTTTATTTCCCTCTCTTCAACTTGTACTTCGCCATACACTTCTATTTTGCAAATGAATTGGTATTGCAGGCCATAAAAAATGCTTGAACAAGCAAGTGCACAAATAAGCCCATAGGAAGTTGCAAGGCGTTTGATTTTTGCCCATAATCCAAAATGATGAAATGACAAAATTTCCATGCCGTTTTCTTGAAGAAATTTTTTTGCAGTTTTGCTTTTATAAAAGTCGGTTTCAAATTGGCAAATGTTATACTCACTTCGTTTTAAGTTGTAAATATTCACCTTTTGTGAAAGTTTGTTTATAATCCGCTCTTGATTTAAACCCTTTACAACAAATCTTGTTTTTCCACCTTTTTTCATGAAAAAATCTCCGTTTTTTGAATTTTACCCTCAATAAGCATTGTGTTGCTGGTCAGTTCTGTAAGCGACATACATTGCCCCTCCACCACAACTCGACCACTTTTAACCTTGAATGCAATCGTTGACGGGCTTAAAATTGTAAGTCCCATATGCCCCTCTACATATAAAATTCCGCCAGACATATTCACAAGGTTAAAGTCAAAAATTTTATCCTTACACTTTTGCGATTTGCCTTTTATTTCATCAAAAAAATTGAACACTTTATTCCTCCGTGTAAGATAGAATATGCGTGTTCAATTTTATTTATATTTATTTTTTAATCATCAAATTTGGTAAAAATGTTATCAAGCAAAACTTTTTGCATTTCAGGTTGTAATTGTTTAAGTTTGTTAAGCATTTTTTTGTCAAGAACCTTTCTGGAAAAAGAATGTTCATCTAAAAATTTTTCAAATTCTTTATCTCGGCGATAATCTTTTTCTCTTTCCCTTTCTGTTTTATCAAGCAAAGGTGTTGTGTCAAATTCTGCTTGGTCTTCCTTTATTTCGTCTGTTGTATTTTGTTGTGGAGTTTGCGAAACATCTTCAATATCAAGCTCGGCAAGGTCAACATCTTCATAGGAGTGGTTGTTCATCTTATCCACATCTGGCGAAAGTTCTACCTTAACATTACCCGTGTGAAAAGAGGCATCACCCTCGCGTGCAAGTTCTTCCTTTTCTTGTTGCACTTTTTTTAGATTATCTCGCAGACGATAGTATCTTTTTTTGTTTGCCCTTCTTATTCCAATGATAAAAAGTATAAACAAAAGCAACAGCCCGCTACAAACAATTAAAATAATTTGCCATGCTTTCATTAAAATTCTTCCTCGTCATCATCTGCTTTTTTGTCGGATACAAAAGCCTTTCTCATTGCTGTGTCTGCCTGCAAATTCATCAGTTTATAGTAATCCATAATAGAAAAACGCCCCTCTTTGATTGCCTGTGTGATTGCAAGTGGAATACCCTTTTCAGCCTCAATAAGTTGGCCTTTGATTTCCTCTGTTTTTGTTCTTTGACGAAGTTCTTTCATCTCTTCTGCGTGTTTGTTGCGCTCGGCCTCTATTTGCGCGTAAAGTTTTTCCTTTTCAATGGCACGAAGTTCTATTTCAGCATTTATATCGCGTCCTGTTTGCACTCCGCCAACATTGATGTCAAGAATGGTGTACATAGACTTTGCTGTTACTGCACGAAAATCAATGTTTGAAAGAAGATATTTGTTTGGCTCTTTCAATAAAGTTTGATGACTTTCTGCTTTTACAATATTTTCCATAATGCATGATGCGATTGTTGTTTTAAGTTCTTCCAAGCCCAAGCCGTCAACATATTTTTCCATTTTAAGTTTTACAGAAATGTTGATGTTTGCAATAACTTCCACCTTGTCAATCGCGTAACCGCTTACATTTTCAATTGTAACAACTCTTGTGTTGATTGCGTCAGAAACAACCTGCATAACATTGTGTGAAGAAAGTTCTATTGCAGATGCAAGGTCAAATGAAAGATTAAGGTTGCTATGTTTTGCAAAGTTTAATGCACCAATAACCGCTTTGGCATCGCCGCCAGAAAGAACAAGGCTTTCAATTTGAGCAAGTTTAATACCATGTTTGCCCTTTTTAGCCATAACGTAGGCTTCAACAATTGCGTTTACATCAAGTTTTCTATTTTTAATTCCCACAAGTTTAAAGGTTGGGATATATGCACCAGAAAAAAGTGCAGTAAACCAATTTTTCATAGGTACAAAGCATAAATAAACGATAAGTCCAATAAGAATTGCCCCGAACACAGATACAAGAACAATTTCTGTTGTGCCGAAAGCCAAAAGTGTTGATAAATTCATTTTTCACCTCTTTTACCCATTTAGTATACCACATTGAATTGGCGATGTAAATAGGCAAAATTTAGAAAAAGTATATAAAATCAGCAAAAAACAACAAAATTTTCATCTTTTTTGCTATTTCCCCGAGCGTTGATAGTAAAACAGATATTGTTGAGCCTGACCTGAAAGATTGCCAAACATGGCAACGAGATTGTTTCTTATTTTCTCTCGATTGCACTCTATCGGGAAATATTGATTGTACATTTTTTCAATCCATGTGTCCACAGGAAAGACGTCCCCTCGATTATAACCAAACAGCAAAACGCAGTCAGCAACTTTGGGGCCAACACCTGCAAGTTCAATAAGTTTGTTCCGCAATTGAGGGGTTGGCAGTTGGTCATACTCTTGCAAAATTTCAGGCGTAATTTGTTTGCACACCTTTACCAAATAGTCCGCCCGATAACCTGCACCCATGCGTTTAAAAAATTCTTTGTCGCAATTTTTTAGTGCATCATGTGATGGGAATGAATAAATTTCTTCATTTCTTTCGCCCAATTCTCTGCGAAGATTGTTTAAGATAAGGGTAATTCTTTTTATGTTGTTGTTTGCAGAAATGATAAAAGAAATAAGCGTTTCAAAAAGGTTTTGTTTTAAAATTCTTATGCCATAGCCGAATTTTAATGGATTTTGCATAATTTCAAATTTGGACAACTCTTCTTTAATTTGCTGATAATTTTGGTTAAGTGCCAAATATTTTACAAAATATTGTGGATTTTTGGTGGAAATAACATATTTTTCACTCTCTTCCCAAATTTCTGCGTATTGGTTTTGTGGATATAACAGATATTTTTCGCCCTCTTTATGAAAACAAAAAACCTGACCACATTCCAAAATATGTTGCGGGTTAAATTCCTCTTTTGAATAAACTTCTATAGTATCATTTATGACTTTATATTTCATATAAATATTTTACTATATTTTCATTAAAAAGAAAAGATTTTTTATTATTTTAGTTGTAAATTACATTCTTTTTATTTATAATGAAAAAAAGGAGATATTATGAAAAAAGAAGATATAAGACAAATTTTTGTAATTATTTTTGCACTATCTGTGGTTTCACTTATAACAAGTGTGATTATGCACATTATTTTTTTAGGAGGCGTTGAAATACCTTCTGATGCAAACATATACCCTGCTTACAAGGGCTCTCGTGGAAATTTCGTTGCGTGCACAATTTTCAGTCTGTTGGCGATTATAACCTTGATTGCAATGATGTTTTATAAACACATTAAGAATGAAAAAGTAAAAGAAGTTTTAAATATCCTTTCTCTATCGTGTGTTTTGCTTTTCAACATAATTGCTTTATGCGTTGCACGATATGCAATGATTTACCCTGTACAGGCGGAAAACTTTACAATTTTGCTTACAAATGCAATTTCTTGTGCCACACTTGTTTTGGGATATATTGGCATAAAGGTTGTAAATAAACAAATTGAGGGACAGAAATTGGAAGAAAAGCAAGAAGTTGAAAAAAGTGATGAAGAAAATAACTTAGAAATAAATATTGAAAATGAAGAAAAATAAAAAAGATAGCATAAATTGCTATCTTTTTATTATTCAGTTACGATTGATACAATCTTTTTGCCGTTTGACACGCCAAACTTAACCTTTCCATCACAAAGTGCGAAAAGTGTATAGTCTTTGCCAAGGCCAACGTTTACGCCTGGGTAAACTTTTGTGCCTCTTTGTCTTACAATAATTGAGCCAGCAGTTACATTTTCTCCGCTGTAAGCCTTAACTCCCAAACGTTTACTTTGAGATTCACGACCGTTCTTTGAAGAACCACCACCCTTTTTATGAGCAAAAAGTTGAGCATTAAACTTAAACATTTTTTACCTCCAATTTTGCATATTTTTTTTCATCTATGATAATTGATTTAAAGGATTGCAGGCAGGTTTCAAACAAAATTTGCACCTTTGGGGCATCATTTTTTTGCACCTTAACTTTTAAATAGCCGTCGGATATTTCACAAAAAGCATTAAGTTTTAATACCTCTTGAACGCCAACAACTGCAACTTGCGCAACTGTGGAAATTTGACAACACAACAAGTCTTTGCCAAAATCATCTTTTCCCGTGTGCCCGCACACCTCAAAACCCACTATCAAATCATCAGTTTTGTAAAAAGTAATTTTTGTCATAAAAACGCCTTACTTTTTGATTGATAAAATTTTTAATTGAGTGAATGGTTGTCTGTGTCCTTGCTTCTTTCTTTCGTTTTTCTTAGGTTTGTATTTGAAAACAACGATTTTATCGCCCTTTCCGTGAGCAACAACTTCTGCCTCACATACTGCACCTGCAACCAAAGGATTGCCAGCAACAACAGTTCCATTATCACTGATAAGCATAACATCAAGTGTAACTTTATCGCCAACAGCGTTTGAAAGTTTTTCAACGCTGATAACATCGTTTTCACTTACTGTGTATTGCTTTCCACCAGATTGAACTACTGCGAACATAATTTTTACCTCCTCTAACCAAACTCGCTGATATGTCGGGTGCAACAAATGTTGACTTAAATAAAAACCCTATTCATGCGGATACGTTGATGATTATATCACACAACCACCCCAAAGTCAAGGAAAATTAAGTCAGTTTTGAAAATAAAAAACGTTGCCTTTAATTTTGATAAATGGCAACGTGAGACTGTTTGTATAATTTTCGTTATTATGTAAGATCTGAGTTTGTTTCAAGTTCTTCATTGGCAAGTTGTGGATTTGATAAAATTTTGTCCTTTTCTTCTGAAACTTCTTTCCTATTTTGCATAAGAATTTTACTTTGTTTTGAGGTGCCGTTAAGCCTTCCAACAATTTCGTTTGACGATTCCCTTTGCATATACTTTAAGTGAATAAGTTTAAGTTTATAAACAAGTTGTTTTACGTTTTTGCGTTTATACACAAGGTGTCCGGTAATTGAGGTTGTCAAACCAATTGCAAGCATGCTTAAAGATTTTAAAATTCCCCCTGCAAGCGGAGATGCAATTGAAAGCGCAATACCGCCAATCATCAATCCTTTTGCAAACAGTTTTTCATTAAGTTGAATTTTGCGTTTTTCTTCACACTTTTCAATTTCTTGTGTGGTTTTTCGATTAAAATCTTTTAAATCTTCATACGTCATATCGCATAACATATCATTTAATTGTTCATATTTTTTATCATTATATGTATAATGAATTTTTAATCTTCCAATTTGCATGGCCAATCCCTCATTGGCATTATTATATTAAAAGATATTTAAAAAATCAAGATGTAAAAAGCAAAAAACCATAGGGTTTCCTATGGTTTTTTATGATTTTTAAAAGATTTTAGTCTTTTTTCTTATCTTTTCCTGCATTTTTGTATGCTTTTTCTTTTTTGTCGAGTTTAACTTTGCTTACTACAAAGTAGCCAACTACGCCAACAAGAAGAGCAACTGAAACGCCGATAAGCACTCCGCCCATAACCTCTTTTGCGTCAATTGGGTCGCTGGTTGCGGTTGAAACTTCAAAGTTTACAGAAACTTGTTCTGAAATGTTGCCCGCTTCATCTTTTACTGTGAAAGTAAGAACATAATCGCCTGCAGTTTCAAGTTTATCACTTTCATAGATATAACTTCCCTCTTCGGTTGCCTTGTTTTCAAGTTCAACTGCTGTTTCATTAAGGGTTGTATTTTTAAGTGTAACGGTAAGTTTGCCAAGAAGAGTATCGTTGTCGGTTGTCATGTTATCAGTTACTGTAAGGCCAGCCATATTGATAACAACTTTGTCGCCGATGTTGTACTTTTCTTTAACGATAACTTTATTGTCTACTTTGATTTCTGGCTTAATTGTATCACCACTTGCAATTTTGTATTCATGAACAGATGGGTCGCCAACATTTTGTCCGCCAGCCATTGCTTGAATTGAATACTTAATTTTGTATTCGCCGTGGTCTTTCATGATAAGGTAGATGTCGCCGGTTGAATTATCAACGCGGAAGTTGTTTGTGTTTGTTTTAACTGCATCAGCCCATTTTTCAAATGAGATTGTTGCAATTGTAGTTGTTGTGCCACCAGAAGTTCTTGTGATTGTAACGGTAGAATCTTCTTTATTCATTTCTGCGTTATCGCCCTTGAAGTCAACATCTGGAACTGCGATTTTAACTTCTTGGTTGAGTTCTGCATACTTATCTTGTGCGTAAGCGTCATCATCAATTGTTACGTCAATGAATACTTCGCTGACTTTGATTATTTGAACAGCGCTTGGTGAAACAATTGCTTTTACAATGCCGTCAACTGAGTTCATATCAAGTTCATCACCATTGGTTGCAATACCTTTAAGTTTGTTATCATCTTCGCGGTCAATTTTGATGAAGAAGTCTTTTCCGCTGTTATCGCGGTAGTAAAGTTTATCATCTTCAAAGTGAAGTTTGCCGTTTGTAGGTGTGCTTGCAACTGCGTTTTTATCATATTGGATAAGGAATGCAGTATATTGAATTTGATATGTTCCTTCGCTGTTTCCAATGAAGTATGATTCATCAAGTTCATAATCACTGCTTGTTGCAGAAACTGCTGATACGTTGTAGTAAGTTGAAGTAAACGCGTCATCTTGTTCTTCAACGCCAATATATCCGTATTTGCTGTTTTTAGCCATTGTGAATGTTGGCGCAACAAGGTAGTGAGCCTCACCTGGAAGAAGTTCAATTGGG
The DNA here is from genome assembly GCA_017621525.1 of Clostridia bacterium. Classification (GTDB taxonomy): domain Bacteria; phylum Bacillota; class Clostridia; order Christensenellales; family UBA1242; genus Caccovivens. The sequence continues at coordinate 21,023 of JAGASX010000014.1, read as the reverse complement.
TCAGAAGTGATGTTGTTGATTTTTGGTTCTTCTGTGCTTTCGCCCTCAACAACTTTATAAGCAAAGTAAGATGTTACGCTGTGGTTGCCACTGTCAACAACTGTTACTGCCACTTGATAATCGCCCTCAACAGATGCCTTAAATACGCCTGCATCAACTTTGAAATAGTCTTCATAGGTGTCGTAACTTGTTTTCATGTTAGAGTTTTGAACAAGAGTTTTTCCTGTTACAACGCCGTCAGCATTTTTGATAAGTTTGTACACATTTACTTTTGCGTGCATATAGTTTACATTGTCATCATTGAAGTAAAGTGTTGGAAGTGCAATTTCGCTTGGAGCGGTATATTCTGTTGCATCTGGAGCATTGATAACTTTGTAAAGAACAGGTGCGCCTGCGTCTGTTGCGTCAGCAATTCTGATTACCTTGTTGAAGAAACCAACATTGCCGTAGTCGTCAATTGCATAAGCCAAAATTTCAACATAGTTTGCACCATCTGGTTTATTTGCAAGGTCTACGGTGTATGTTGTTGCCTCGTTGTCGATAAACCATCCTTCGCTTTCAATTTTGCCCTCTTTGGCATACCACTTACTTGTGTCTTCCATAAGGTTTTTGTTTGCATTTTGAAGAACGTATGAAAGTTTTGAAGTTGTGCCAGCCTTTTCGCTTGCTGGAAGTCCTTTTCTATCAGAGCCAAGGTATCTGTAAGCAGTTACAGTTTCAAGTCTTGAATCGATTGTGTCGGTTGCAGTTGCAACTTTAAATTCAAAACTTTCGGTTGGAAGATATGCAGATTGCAAGTCTGTTGCAAAAGTAAGTGTTGGAATGGTTGCATCTGTGAAACCGTCTGTAAGTTTTACAGTTTGGTAAAGAGTTGCCTCTTTATTGCTGTTTTGATTGTCGTTTGCGTGATAGTAGAATGTGTAAGTTTGTTCCTTAAATTCATATCCTACTGTTTTTGGTGCGATATATGCGTAACCTGCATCTCTCATTTGAATAAGTGCGGTTTCGTCATCTTCGGTAAGACCTGTAACAATTTCGCTTCCGTCAAGGGCCTTATTGAACTGGGTTGTTACAATAAGGTACCCGTTTTCTTTAAGATATTGCGCGATAACCTCATCGTTCTCAATATCAAGACCTTTCATAGTCATTGCTTTGAAGATTTGGTAGTTGTCTGAAACAATTTGTTGAAGAACAGAGCCACTGCCCGCGCCGGTTGGAAGTCCTGGTGCGAAAATAAGGTTGTATGCGTGGTATTCTTCTTGGTCGATTACAAATCTTTCAATACCGCTGTTATCTTTAATAACGCGTTTAAGTGCAATATCCTCTTTTGCAACCATGTTGTCAGTTCCGCCAATTGCATACATAACAATATTGCGGTTTACTGTTTGAGTTTTCAAAAGATTTTGTGCACTGTCATACTTGTTGTTTTCTTCATCATAAGAAGTTGGGTTGTTTTCGCCGTCAAAATATGCTTTTTGGCTTGCATCATAAATGTATGCAGTTGCAGAAATGGTATCTTTAACATTTTTGATTGTAAATGTTGTTGAAGATTCACTTCCAGCGTTGCCATAGAAGTCTTTTACTTTGTAAACAAATTTGTAAGAGCCCTCTTCAATTGCCTTAAATGCACCATCTTTGGTGATAACATCTTCTGTTACGTCGTTGTTATCGTTATAGTTGCCGTTGTCGTTTGCTTTGTATACTACAAGGTCATAGTAAACTTCAACATTTTCGCTTGCAGGAGTGTTTTTCTCACCTGTTGTAGCAGAAACTGTTGGAAGAGTTTTTTCTACGCCAACAATTGCGCTGTCTGGTCTTGTTCCAACCAAAGAAGTAACAAGGCTGTAACCTGTTGTATCTTTATCAGCGTCGCTATAGTAGTAATTTTTCTTAACAGTAAATGTTTTGCTTGTTGAAGCAATAAACACATCTGTGCTTTTTTGATAGAAAGAATAGTAAATTTTAATATCTTGTCCTTCAAGAACGGCCTTGTCCTCATCGTCAAGTTCTGAAAGGTCCTCGCCAGAAATATAATATTCTTTTTCGCCAGCGTAGTTTGTGCGATATTGAAGGGCAACACTTTCGCCACCATTTACAAGGCTGATGTTTACATAAACATCTTTGTCGCCTGTAATGCCAGAAGTGTCTTTACCAAGAACATAGTATTCCCCGTCTTCTGCTGAAAGAATTGTTTCTCCATTTTCATCAACAACTGTTGGAAGTGGAAGAACAACGTCTTTGCCGTTTGCAAGGGTAACATCATAAACGCTTGGAATCACATTTTTGTCGTTTGCTTCAAACTCGAATGATGCCTCGCTTGCTTCAACTTTTACAAGTTGTTCATATGTGTATTCAATTTTGTTATCAACAACGCGGTATGTGATAACATAAGTGCCCACTTTGCTTGCAACAAATGTGCCCTCAGCAGAAACAGCAACTCTTGCGCCGGTTGCTTTGTAAGTTACAATAACTTCACTTTCTGTGATGTTGTCCGCTTTCGCTCCGCCAATGATATGAGTGCCTTGTGAAGCGTCTGCCTTTTTATAAAGGTATTCACCTTCTGGAATTGAAACAGTTGCGCCTCTCTTTACTGCGAAAGATTGGTTGTTTCCGTCAACTGCAATTCTGCTGGTGTTGATTCTTGCAGATTCTGGTTCCTTATAATCAATTGCGTTTGCAATTGCATTTGCAGGGAAAAATGCACTGGAAAGTACAAGTGCAAAGCCAATGGCTGTTGCTTTAAGTGCGCCTTTGAATTTTGTTTTAGTGTTTGCCATAAAAATCTCCTATAAATTACATCATGTATTTATCAACAACTTATTGTAAACTATTTTCTCTTTTAAGTCAACAAAAATCGCTATATAAAAACAAAAATATTTTGTGTTTGGCACATTCTTTTATGCTGACGAAAAAGCACTTGTTTTGTCGAATGGCTTTTTCTTTACAATTATTTTACATTCTTTTAATTTCAAGGCTTTTAAATAAAAAATATATTTATCTTGCACATTTTTAAGCAATTTAAAATAGTATGTTAATGTGAAAGCAAAACTTTCATAATTACATATTTTAGGAGGAACAAATGAACTTTTTCAACAACACCTGTGGCAACGGCTTTGGCAGTTGCAACGGCGGGTGCGATTGTGGAAACCTTATCATCTGGTACCTGCTTTTACAATGTCTTTGTGGCAATGGCAACGGCGGATGCGGAATTGATTGTTGCACACTAATCGTGCTTTTACTTCTTTGTGGCTCATGCGGTAACACCTGCAAATAAAAAGCCAAAACTTTAAAAATATTGTCAAAAACCTTCAAAAATTAAAATTTTCTCATAAAAAAGCCTAAATTCTTTTCTAAAAAAAGCCCATGCGGACAGAGGGCACGCCCTCGCCCCTGCATGGACTTTTTATTGTTTAAAATGAATAGCCGGTGATATAAGTTGAATAATCAGTCCAACCGTCGGCACTTTTATACGCACTAACACTTGCAGTTGGGACGTAGATTTTTGAAATATTTATTTCAGAATCATTATTTGAATTATAGAACACGTCGTCTCCAAGCGATGGCGGAGTTGTCGCCGAGCGTGCGAAGCGGGGCAGGCTTACCTTTTCACTTTTCACTTTACACTTATTTGAACACCCCCACTCTAAATTGAGTGTCTGCCTCCTCGATAGGTTTTTTATAATATCCAACCTTATAAGCGGAGCGTCAAAAGCGGGCGCAGGTCGCTTTTGGCGCGAAGCGGGGCGTCTTACCTTTTCACTTTTCACTCTTCACTTTTCACTTAATTGTCCCCCTGTCAACCCATACAGGTTGCCAGCCCCCTCGACGAGGGGGCTGGTTGTCAACGCAGGTGCGACACTTTTTGTTGATATTTTATAATTGTTAAATAATTTTATAAAAAACTCTTTACTTTTGCGTATTTTTGTTTTAAAATAGCAGTAAGATATTTTTGGAGGACACAATGAAATTTGATAAAGATTGTGAAGTATTATGGAAAGATAGAAAAAGACACCTTGGCATGCCAATTTCTTTTTATCGCTATTACATAGTGAAAAAAGAGGGCGAATGGGTAAAATTTTTCCGCCACAAGGGTTTTCTTTCTGCAATTATTGATGAAATTAACATATACAGATGCTATGACGTATCACTTACAATTTCTTTGTTTGATAAAATTTTTAAAACAGGAACAATTGAAATTTCAACTAATGATGCATCAGCGCCTAAATTCCACCTGCGCCACATTGCAAACCCATATAAGGTAAGAGATTTAATTTCAAGTTTGATTGAAATTGAAAGAAAGAAAAAGCATATTGGTATCACAGAATTTCAAATGCCAGAATAAGGAACACTCACTTGGTTCGTGTTGTTCTTGCGTCCCTAAAAAAACAAAACTCGACAGCAAAAGTCGAGTTTTTTGTTTGATTTTTTAATTTTTTTGTATTTTTTAATTCATTTTAATTTATTTATAAAATCTTTAAAATGTTTAGGTAAATCTATTTGAAAATCGATAATTTCATTTGTACGAGGTTGTGTAAACTGAATGTAATATGAATGAAGCAGTTGCCCTCGCAAGCCCTTTACCGCGTGCCCATAAACATCGTCTCCCACAACAGGGTGATTTTTCATTTTACAATGCACGCGAATTTGATGAGTACGTCCCGTTTGAAGTGAAAATTCAACAAGGTCATAGCCCTCAAAACTTTGCACCACCTTATAATCGCTTATGGCAAGTTTTCCATGTTGGGATACTGCCATTTTTTTTCTATCTTTTTTGTCGCGGTCGATAAATGTTTCAATTCTGCCCTCTTTTTCTTTAAAATGCCCCTCAACAAGTGCAAGATACTTTCTTTTGCAAGTTTTTTCTTTAATTTGCTGGGCAAGTGAAGCGTGTGCCATATCATTTTTTGCAACAAGCATAAGACCAGAGGTGTTTTTATCAAGCCTATGCACAATGCCCGGGCGAAGAGTTCCATTTATTCCACTTAAATCTTTTATTTTAAACAAAAGTCCATTTACAAGCGTGCCGTCTTTGGTTGAAGTGCATGGGTGAACAACAAGCCCTTGGGGTTTGTTGATAACAAGCAGGTCATCATCTTGATATACAATTTCAAAATCAATATCTTGCGCTTGGGCGTCAAGTGGCTGTGATTGAGAAATTTGATAAGCAACAACCTGCCCCGCTTTCACCTTTTCACCCGCCTTTACCTTTTTACCGTTAAGCAAAATGTTGCCGTCATCAATAAGTTGTTTTATATGAGAACGTGTAAGGTCTGGCAGTGCCGTCAGCACGATGTTATCCAAACGTTGGTTGGAGGCTTCAACAATGAACTCACCTTTCATCTTGTCCACCGCCTTTTAACAACTTTTCTTCCTTATTGAAAAAGAAAACGAAGTAAACAAGCATAATTATTGTGCCAATTGTAAGGGCAATGTCGGCAAAGTTAAAGACAGGAAACTTGATAAATTCAAAATTTATAAAATCGCGAACATAGCCAAGGAAAATGCGGTCAATCATATTGCCTATGCAACCGCCGGCAATCAACCCCACGCTTATTCCAAACAGAACAGAACATTTTGAGCCCAATTTTTTTTGTCGCAAAATATAATAGGTAAGCAAAAGCCCCATAACAACAAGTGAAATAACAATCAAAAAAATAGGTCTGCCAGCAAGCATACCCCATGCAGCACCTGTGTTTTTAACATAAACAAAATTGATAAAACCGGGCATAATCTTTATAGAATCGCCCACGTTTGGAATATGGTTTTTTATGATAAATTCTTTTGTAAGCAAATCAAGCAAAAGCACGCAAACAAAAATTGACACTGCTAAAAAAGGTGATAAATATTTTTTATTCTTCAATTTCCATTCCCTCTGGCAAAATAAGATACAATTTTTCATCGTTTAGGTCAACCATTTTGGCATTTGCACCAAAAGAAAAACCTTGCAAATATGTGATTATTTTTTCGCTTTCATCTTTAGAAAGATTTTCGCAAGAAATAATGATTGCCTTATCCTCTTTAACAAAATGTGCAAAGTCTTGAATTTGCTTAATATTTTCTGGATAATAAACAGGCACGCCGTCAATTTGGTCTATGCGAGATTTTTTTGTGCTTTTAAGGCTGTATGATGCCTTTGCCTTTTTATTTTTATTTTTCACCTTTGTTTCACTTTCAAAACCCAAAGCCTTGAAAAGTCCGCCCATAAATCCCATAAGTTTCCCCTTTTGCAATATGATAACACAAAGAATTGCAAATTGCAAACATATACAAAAAAATAGGTGCGAAACCTATTTTAAGTGCATTTTTAAGCGTCCAAAACTTCATATTCAATTTTATCCCCTGCCAAAAGGGCAGAATTTATTATTTCAAATATATATCTTTCTTTTTCATTGCCATTAAGCATTGAATATTTTTCAGCATCAATCATTTTATATAAATAATTTTTCTGTTTAATTTTTTTGCAATTTATTTTAAGATGATTTTTATTTTTTAAAGATAAATCATCACCATTTTTAAATATTTTATTTTTCATTTTTTATGCCTTTTTATTTTATATTTTAATTATAAAATATACGCATTTTTAAACAAAATAGAATATTTTAAAATAATATATAATTTGCTCGAATTTTGGCAATCGACAGTTAGATTTGAAAAATCGTGCCCGCGTGAAATTTTGGTTGTCCCCCAAATAAATAAAATAAAAATCCCACCAAACCAAATTTTAAACAGGAAGGGCTTTGCCCGGTTTAAATATTTGGTGGTGCCCTTATTGCTTAGAAAATTGTCCAGCGGAAATTTTCAAGCGTGGGAAAGGGGGTATTGGAGGGAAAACCGAAATTTAGCGGTTAGATTTGAAAAATCGTGCCCGCGTGAAATTTTGGTTGTCCCCCAAATAAAAAAGCACTTCAAATGAAGTGCTTTTTGCAGTTTATATTGATTATTCGATGATTGTAGAAACAACACCAGAACCAACTGTTCTGCCACCTTCACGGATAGCGAAACGAAGTCCTTGTTCAATAGCGACTGGGTTGATAAGAGAGATTGTCATCTTAACGTGGTCGCCAGGCATAACCATTTCTACGCCCTTTTCAAGTTCAATAACGCCAGTGATGTCAGTAGTTCTGAAATAGAATTGTGGTCTGTAACCATTGAAGAATGGAGTATGACGGCCACCTTCTTCTTTCTTAAGAACGTAAACTTCGGCTGTGAATTTAGTGTGTGGGTGAATTGAACCTGGTTTGCAAAGAACTTGGCCTCTTTCGATATCAGTTCTTTGGATACCACGAAGAAGAAGTCCAGCATTGTCGCCTGCAATTGCAGCGTCAAGTGATTTGTGGAACATTTCAACGCCTGTTACAACAGTTGATTTTGATTCGCCAAGACCAACAATTTCAACAGTATCACCAACTTTAACTGAACCACGTTCTACTCTACCAGTTGCAACTGTACCACGACCAGTGATTGTGAATACGTCTTCAACAGGCATAAGGAAAGGTTTGTCAGTTTCTCTTTCTGGCTCTGGGATGTAAGAGTCAAGAGCAGCCATAAGTTCTCTAATGCAAGCACAAGCAGGGTCTGAAGTGTTGCCAGCTTGAGCAGCTTCAAGAGCTTTGAATGCAGAACCTCTGATAATTGGAGTGTCATCTCCTGGGAAACCATACTCTGTAAGGAGGTCGCGGATTTCCATTTCAACAAGGTCAGCAAGTTCGGCATCATCAACTTGGTCCATTTTGTTCATAAATACAACAATGTATGGAACGCCAACTTGACGAGCAAGAAGGATGTGCTCTCTTGTTTGAGGCATTGGACCATCAGTTGCAGCACAAACGAGGATTGCTCCGTCCATTTGAGCAGCACCAGTAATCATGTTTTTAACATAGTCTGCGTGTCCTGGGCAGTCTACGTGTGCGTAGTGACGAGTTTCGCTTTCGTATTCAACGTGAGAAGTATTGATTGTGATACCTCTTGCCTTTTCTTCTGGGGCTTTGTCGATTTCGTCATATTTCATTTTTTGTGTGCCGTAAAGCATAGTGATTGCGGCTGTAAGAGTTGTCTTACCATGGTCAACGTGGCCGATTGTACCAACGTTTACGTGTGGCTTAGATCTAACATAAGCTTCTGCCATAATTTTATATCTCCTTTTTAAATTCTAATGGTATTTTAGCATACTTTTTAAAAAATGCCAAATGATTTTTACAATTTTTTTTGGTTTTTTAGGGCCACCACGCCCCCTTCGAAACATATTTGGGGGACAACCAAAATTTCACGCGGACACGATTTTATCAAATCTAACCGCTAAATTTCGGTTTTCCCTCCAATACCCCCTTTCCCCCGCTTGAAAATTTCCGCTGGACAATTTTCTACGCGATAAGGGCACCACCAAATATTTAAACCGGGCAAAGCCCTTCCTGTTTAAAATTTGGTTTGGTGGGATTTTTATTTGATTTTTTGGGGACAACCAAAATTTCACGCGGGCACGATTAAATAAATCTAACCGCTAAACAGTCGTTTACCCTTTTTTGACTTTCGTCATATTTTTATCATGCCAAGGCGAGTTCCCCCGCCTTAAGGCACAATAAGATTTAAATTAGTTTTGTTTTGCCCTTTCGCCAATAATTCCAGCAGCGATATTCTTTGGAACTTCTTGGTAACGAAGTGGGGACATAACATATGCACCTCTGCCTTGTGTTTGAGAACGAAGGTCGGTTGCATAACCAAACATTTCAGCAAGTGGAACTTCGGCTGAAATTACTTGTGCGCCATCGCGAGCCTCTGTACCTGTAAGCATACCACGACGAGAAGTGAGGTTGCCCATAACTGTACCAAGGTAGTCGTCTGGCACTTCAACTGTAACTTGCATAATAGGTTCAAGAAGAACAGTATCAGCACGTTTTGCAGCATCTTGGAATGCCATAGAACCAGCGATTTTGAACGCCATTTCAGAAGAGTCAACTTCGTGGTAAGAACCATCAACAAGTGTTACGCGGAAGTCAACAGTTTCATATCCAGCAAGGACACCGTTAAGGCGTGCTTCTTGAATACCATTGTTGATTGGTTGGATGAATTCTTTTGGAACAGAACCACCAACGGTTTTATCAACAAATTCATAACCAGAGCCTGGTTCAAGAGGTTCAATTTCAACAACGCAGTGTCCATATTGACCTTTACCACCGCTTTGACGAATGAATTTACCTTCTGCTTTGATAGGTTTTTTCATATATTCTCTGTAAGAAACTTGTGGTTTACCAACAGTTGCCTCAACCTTAAATTCACGAAGAAGTCTGTCAACAATGATTTCGAGGTGAAGTTCACCCATACCAGCAATCAAAGTTTGACCGGTTTCTTGGTTGGTTGATGCTCTGAAAGAAGGGTCTTCTCTCATAAGTTTGTTAAGAGCAAGTGCCATTTTTTCTTGCATATCTTTTGTTTTAGGCTCGATAGCAAGTTGGATAACAGGCTCTGGGAAGTCCATACTTTCAAGTTGAATTGGATGTTTTTCATCGCAAAGTGTGTGTCCTGTTGTTGTATCTTTAAGACCAACAATTGCAGCAATGTCGCCAGCGCCAACTTCTGTGATTTCTTGACGTTGGTTTGAGTGCATACGGATAAGACGACCTACTCTTTCAGTTTTTCCTGTAATTGAGTTGTAAACATAAGAGCCTGCAACAAGTTTTCCAGAATAAACACGGAAGAATGTAAGTCCGCCCACGAATGGGTCTGTCATAATTTTAAATGCAAGTCCGGCAAATGGTGCATTTTCATCAGCAGGTCTTTCCTCTTCCTGTTCTGTATCTGGGTTTACGCCCTTGATTGCAGGAATGTCAAGTGGTGATGGAAGGTAGTCAACCATTGCGTTAAGAAGCATTTGAACACCTTTGTTTTTGTATGAAGAACCGCAAAGAACTGGTGTAAGTGTTTTTGCGATTGTTGCCTTTCTGATTGCTTTTTGAAGTTCTTCAATTGAAATTTCTTCACCTTCGAAGTATCTTTCAAGAAGAGCGTCATCAGTTTCAACAACCTTTTCGATAAGGGCATTATGATATTCTTCGGCTTGTGCTTTGTATTCCTCTGGAATATCAATGATTTCAATTTGCATACCCATATCATCTTTGTAAATTTCAGCCTTCATTGTAAGAAGGTCGATAATTCCAGAGAATGTGTCGGCAGCACCGATTGGAAGTTGAATTGGCAATGGATTTGTTTTAAGTTTTGACTCAATAGATTTAAGGCACGCAAAGAAGTTTGCAGCATCTCTATCCATTTTATTTACGTAAATGATTGCAGGTACGTGATACTTTGTTGCTTGACGCCAAACGGTTTCTGTTTGAGGTTGAACAGTGTCGCGTGCAGAAAGCACAAGAACTGTACCGTCAAGAACTTTAAGTGAACGTTCTACTTCAATTGTGAAGTCAACGTGTCCTGGAGTATCAATGATGTTGATTTTATGGTCTCTCCAACTGCAAGTTGTGCAGGCAGATGTGATTGTGATACCACGCTCTTGCTCTTGTGCCATCCAGTCCATGGTAGCAGCGCCGTCGTGAACTTCACCGATTTTGTGGCTTTTACCAGTATAGAAAAGAATTCTTTCTGTTGTGGTTGTTTTACCAGCGTCGATGTGAGCCATGATACCAACATTTCTTGTCATTTCAAGATTGTTTGCCATTTTATTTCTCCTATTTAAATTTTAGCCAAATTAAGGTGAGGCTAAAACACCTATATTATATAGTTGCGATTTAAGTTGTTCGCCCAACAGTGATGCAAACTAAGTTTTTTACCACTTGAAGTGAGCAAATGCCTTGTTTGCTTCCGCCATTCTGTGCATTTCATCACGTCTTTTGATTGATGCACCAGTGTTGTTGTAAGCGTCCATAATTTCACCTGCAAGTTTGCCGGCAATGCTTCTTTCTCCGCTTCTTTTACGAGCGAATGATACAAGCCAACGAATTGCAAGAGTTTGACGTCTTTCTGGTCTGATTTCCATTGGCACTTGGTATGTTGCACCACCAACTCTTCTTGATTTTGTTTCAAGAACAGGTTTGATGTTTTCAAGTGCAGTATTGAAAACTTCGATAGGCTCTTGGTCCATTTTTTCTTTAATGATTTCAAAAGCACCATAAACGATTCTTTGTGCAAGGCCTTTCTTGCCTGATTCCATAACTTGGTTTACAAGTTTAGCAACAACTTTGCTTTTATAAATTGGGTCAGGAAGAACTTGTCTTTTTTCAGCACTATTTCTTCTTGGCATAATAATTCTCCTTTTATCAGTGCACATGGCACCGAGATTTTGTTGTTAGTTTTTTGCAAAGCAAAGTTTATTTAGACTTTGGACGCTTTGCACCATATTTAGAACGGCTTTGTTTTCTGTTTTGAACACCAGCAGTATCAAGGCTTCCGCGAACGATGTGGTAACGCACACCTGGCAAGTCCTTAACACGACCACCACGAACAAGAACAACGCTGTGCTCTTGAAGGTTGTGTCCAACACCTGGAATATAGCAAGTACCTTCTTGACCGTTTGAAAGTTTTACTCTGGCAATTTTACGAAGAGCAGAGTTTGGCTTTTTAGGTGTTGCTGTTCTTACAGAAAGGCACACTCCACGTTTTTGAGGGCACTCTTCAAGAAGTGGTGATTTAGATTTTTTCTCAAAAGTTTCGCGACCTTTTCTTACAAGTTGGTTGATTGTAGGCATATCTTTCCCCTTTTAACCTATTTACATAGGAATTTTGTCATTAAAAATGCACGACCTAAGTTGTCGTGCATGATAAATGCTTTTTGATTGCAGTAAAACATGAACAGCACGATTGCACCAAATGTGCAACTTTGCAAAAATCTTTTTGCAAATCGGCATTTTAAAACACCTGCTGTTTGTTTATGCTTTATAAAGGCGTTCACCTTTACCAAAAGCATTGCCTCCGACAACGAAGCATACGTGGGTATTATACCCTTTCCTTGCCCCATTGTCAAGCATTTTTAAAATATTTTTAAGCCTCGGCTTCCACTTCTTCTTGAGGTTCGTTTTGAGTTACCACATCTTCTTTCTTTTCATTTTCAACCAAAACCAAATCTTCCTGCGCCGAAGGATTTTTGCGTGTGGTTACGCGTTTTGCCCTTTCTTCTTCCTCTTTTGCTTTTTGTTCTTCTACTTTTACCTTTTCGCGGGCTTCAAGTTCTGCGTAAGAGGCTTTTTCAGTTGCCCTTGCTTCAAGATTGCTTTTTTCAACCTTTTCTCTCTTTTTCTTTGAAGAAATTGTTTTTGCAATGCCAAATCCCGCAAGACCGAATCCTCCAACAGCCAAAATAGTCGCTTGGTTGCCAGTAACATAATTAAGTGCTGCCATACCTACACCAATACAGGTAAATATAAGTGCGTGTTTTGCGCCAGCTTTTGCCTTTTTGTAAAGGTCGCGGTTGTTTTTAAGAATTGCACCAGCCTCGCCAATTGCATAGTTAAGTTCTTCCTCAGTTGCCTCTGCGATTGCAACTTTTTTATCTTTGCCTTCTACTGAAATTTCAGTAATTTCAATTTCTTCCTCAAGTTCATCCTGTTTTTTCTCTTTTTTCTTGCCAAAAAGTGCCATAAAAATCTCCTTTTTTATATAAAAATACTATCATATAAAAGAGATAAAGTCAATAAGCGAATGAGAAAGTAGGTTGAAAAATACAAAAAAGTCGGTAAAAAATCGACTTTTTATGTGAATTTTGTTTATTTTGCCAAATTTAAGAGTTGTTCCTCGGTCAAAATAGCAATACCCAACTGCCTTGCTTTATCAAGTTTAGAGCCAGCATTTTCGCCAGCAACAACATAGTGAGTTTTGCTTGAAACAGAGCCCGAAGTTTTACCGCCAAGGCTTTCAATAAATTTTTCAACCTCACTGCGAGGTTTTGAAAGTGTACCGGTAAGCACAAATGTTTTTCCGGCAAAGTTTTGATGTGTTTGTGTTTTTTCGGGATAGATAATTTCAACACCACAATTTAAAAGGTTTTTAATTTCTTCAATATTACTATTATCTTTAAAAAATTCTACAATATTTTTTGAAATAATTTCGCCAATTTCATCAATCTCGGCAAGTTGTGGTTCGGTTGCGTTTATAAGTTCTTCCAATGTATTAAAATGTTTGGCAATATCTTTTGCGGTTTTATCGCCAACCTCTGCGATGCCTATTGCGTACAAAAACCTTGAAAATTCAATTTTTTTGCATTTTTGAATGGAATTTATAATATTTTCTGCCTTTTTATCCTTAAATTTGTCAAGTTTAAGTAAATCTTCTTTTGTAAGTTTAAAAATATCGCTGAAAGTTTTAACGCCCAAAGTGGCAAACATTGCAGAAGCGGTTTTCTTTGAAAAGCCCTCTATATCAAAAGCGTCGCGAGAGGCAAAGTGAGAAAGTTTATCAACCACCTGTTCTGGGCAACCTAAATGATTTGTACAATACAAAAGCACTCCGTTATGAACAAGTTTTTCGCCACAACTTGGGCAGATATTTGGCTCTTCAATTTCCTTTGAATTATCAAATTTCTCGGCAAGCCCCATAATTTCTGGTATAACCTCGTTACTGCGTCTTACAAAAACACGACTGTTTTGATACACCCCTTTTCGGCGTATGTCGTCAATATTGTTAAGGGTGGCACGCGTAACAGTTGCGCCAGCAAGTTCCACAGGTTCAAGTTCTGCAATAGGGGTTATTCTTCCACTTCTGCCAACCTGCCAAACAACATTATTCAGCATTGTGGATACTTCTTGCGCTTCAAACTTAAAAGCAACAGCCCAGCGAGGATATTTTGCGGTATAGCCAATTTCATCGCGGTGGCTTATGTCATTTATTTTGATAACCATGCCGTCAATTAAAATATCTAAATTTGACTTAATTTTATCAATTTGTTGTATTTTTTGGATAATTTCCTGCGAATTTTGACAAATTTCAAAAAAGTTGCCTGTTTGAAAACCCTGTTCCACCAAAAAGTCATGCGCCTGTTTTTGGGTTGAAAAGTTTTTATCTTCGCATTTTAAAATTGAATAACAGAAATAATCAAGGTTGCGTTTTGCCGTTTCTCTTGCGTCAAGATTTCTTATCGCGCCAGACACCGCATTACGAGGGTTTTTAAGTTTAACTTCGGCAGTTTGATTGTATTTTTCAAATGATGAGTTTTTCATCATTCCCTCGCCTTGCACAAGAAGTCTGCCCTTAAATGGAATTGAAAGTGGCACCGTGCGAATGGTTTTTACCTGTGCAGACACATCTTCACCAACAAGTCCATTTCCGCGTGTGGTTGCCCTTACAAATTGTCCGTCATTGTATTCAAGAACAATTTGAAGTCCGTCAAACTTGTATTCCACAGAAAAATCTGTATTGTTTGCAAGACGCTTCATATCCGCCACCCAACTTTCAAGGTCGGCATAATCTCTTACCTTGTTTAGCGAATAAAGGCGAACTTCATGTTTATGTTCTTCAAATTCCTTTAAAATTGTATCCCCTACCCTTTGAGTTGGAGAAAATGGCAAAACAATTCCGCTTTGCTTTTCAAGGTCAACAAGGGAATAATACAATTTATCATATTCGCTGTCGCTGATTGTAGGATTGTCCAGTACATAATAGTTGTAGTTATGTTTGTCAATCTCTTTAATCATGCTTTTCATTTTTTCAATGATTTGTTGTTTGTCCATTTTAATTCTCCAAAATTTCAAGTGGTGCAAGTTCAAGCATTAAAGATTTTTTGCCAAAATCCTCAAAAATTATATCCCCAACAAGCCCATCTGGTGAAATTTCAACAAGTTGTCCCTCGCCAAAGCGTGGGTGAGAAAGGCGTTGACCAACTTTATAAACGCCAACATCTTTGCGAGGTTTTTCTTCCTCTTTTTTAACAAATGTTGAATGGTCAAAGAATTTTGGTTTTTCCTCTGTTTGTGGCCTTTGTGGAACTTCCTCTTTATAATATGTTCTGTTCACCGCCACGCCGTAACTATTTCCATAACCATTGCCATAGGTGCGATAGTTATCTCGTGGCGTTTCCCTTTTATCTTGAATTGACAAAATGCCAAGTTCACGGCAAAATCTGCTTGGGGTTTGGTATTGACTTTCGCGATACATATATCTTTTGGTGCAGTGCGTCATAAAAAGAACCTCTTCGGCACGAGTGATTGCAACATACATAAGGCGACGTTCTTCTTCCAATTCTCCGTTTGAATTCATTGCGCGAGAAATTGGGAAAAGTCCCTCTTCCAAACCCACAATAAAAACAACTTTAAATTCCAATCCCTTTACGGCATGGACTGTTGCGATTGTAACCGCTCCGCCCTGCCCGATTTCATCATTTTCGCTGGACAAGGTGATATTTTCCAAAAAGTCGCCAAGTGTGGCGTCGGGATTTAACGCCTCAAACTCTTTAACCGATGAAACAAACTGTTCTATGTTAAGAAGTCTGTTTATATCCTCTTCATCTTTTGGGTTGTAGGCACCGCGAATGTTGAAAGCACTAAGCATTTCTTCAACAAATTCAGAAAGTTTTTTTACGTTTGCCTCTTTTGTACGATTGTAGCCGTCAATAAATGGTTGAAATTTTTTGTAAAGAGGCGTAGCAGTGAAACTTTCTGCCGTAACAATTTCCAAAAGTGATTTGTTTGTGTCGATTGACGCAACTTTTGCAAGCGTACCGTCGCCAATGCCTCGTTTTGGAAAATTTATAATTCTGGCAAAAGACACATCATCGCGTGGGTTGACAAAAAGGCGAAGATAGGCAATAAGGTTGCGAATTTCTACACGCTCATAAAACTTAAAGCCACCAAATATGCGGTGTGGAATGTTGTAAGAGAGAAACGCCTCTTCAAAACTGCGAGATAGTGCGTTTACACGCATAAGCACCGCCATATCGTCGTAGTTATAACCCTCGCTTATAAGTTTTGATATGTTTTTTGCAACAAAAAGTGCCTCATCACGCTCATCATAGGCGTTGAAAAGTGTCGGCTTTTCGCCACCCTCTTTTGCCGTCCACATATTTTTATTAAGGCGGGCTTGATTGTTTTTTATAACATTGTTTGCAATGGTGATGATTTCTTTGCTGGAACGATAGTTTCTTTCAAGTTTAAAAAGTTGCGCGTCAGGGAAGTCCTTTTTAAAGTTGAAAATGTTTTGAAAGTTTGCCCCTCGCCAAGAATAAATACATTGGTCCTCATCACCCACAGCAAAAAGATTGCCATGCACGGACGCAAGCAATTTTACAAGTTCATACTGAATGGTGTTGGTATCTTGAAATTCATCAACAAGCACATATTCAAAGCGGTTGGCGTAGTATGCCAGAACATCTGGGCATGACTTAAAAAGTTCCATAGTTTTTGCCAAAAGGTCATCAAAGTCGAGTGCGTTGTTTTTCTTTAACTTTTCTTGATATGAATATATGCATTTGCCGATTATATCCATATCGCAGGCGTCATCATGGCTGTCAAGATATTCGCCCAAACTTTGGGTTCCGTTTTTCCAATTTGAAAGGTGAAAAGACACAGATTTTTTAATTTTTTCATCAGTTATGCCACGCTCTGCAAGCACCTCTTTTAGGGCTTTATCGCTGTCGCTTTCGCTGTAAATGGAAAAATCCTTGGAGAAAGAGCCAAGGTGAGCAATATCCATACGCAAAATTTTGGCACACATAGAGTGAAAGGTGGAAATCCAAACACGCTCTGCACCAGCAACCATGTCGGCAACGCGAGTTTTCATCTCCCCCGCCGCCTTATTTGTGAATGTGATTGCAAGTATGTTGTATGGGTTTACGCCACACTCTTCCAAAAGATATGCCACGCGGTGTGTAAGCAATCTGGTTTTACCAGAGCCTGCACCCGCAGTTACAAGTACCGCCCCTTTTGTTTGTTTAAGTGGGGCAAGTTGTTCTTCATTAAGTGAATTTATGTCGTATTTCATGTAAATAATATATCACCTTTTATGGTGCAAAGTCAAAGAAAAAGAGGGGATTGTCCCCTCTTTATGCATTTTCAATTCCCTCGTCGCCAAACAAAGATTGCAATTCAATTTCATCAAGATAAACCCTTTCACCCGTTTTTTCTTCGTGTGTTTTTTCAAGTTTGTGAATGTCTTCTTGGGTAAGTGGATATTTTTTGACAAGTGCACTGCTACCAACTCCGCCCGAGCCTTGTTTGAAACGTTCTTCCGAGCGTATCATAAGTCTTGGATTTTTGTCGTTATCTTGACAGAAACGGTATCTTGCCCAAAGTTTATCTTCGCTTGTTGTCATTTTGCGATTTCCAACAATCTCGCCCCTATAAAAGGCTTGTGAAAGGATAAGGTACCTTGCTTTCACTTTCAGTGCCGGATGTGTAAGAAGTGCAGGATTTTGCACAATTTCTTCATCTGTGGCAATTTGGCGAAGATATTTCAGTTTGCTTGGTGTCGATTTTTCATCGCCCTCTTCAACGCTGTAACAGATTATTGATGGGCATTTGCCAAACATTTTGCCCACTTCTGCTGGGGCGATTGAAAGTGCTTTTTCATAATATTTAACTTTGCCTTTCATAGAATCTATATCATAAGTGAGAATGGTTGGAAGTGAAACAATAATTCCCTTTGCCCTTTTTTCATCACAGCCGATAAGGTCCATTAAAAGTTCAACGCGTTTTTCAACCCCTTTGGTATCTCTACCCAAAAGATTTGGGCGTGATTTGATGATTTTTTTAGCACCCTCTTCGGTGATGCCAAAATATTTGGCGTAAAAACTTACCTTTTCACAAACTTTCCATTTAATATCATAACCCAAAATGGCAGGGCAATTTTTAATAAGTTCTCTAATTTCGGCATTTGAAAAGTCAAAATATTCTTGCAAGTAACACAATTTTTCTGAAACCGAATTTGTATCAAGTCCCAAAAGTGCAGGCGAAAGTTTTACAAGTTTTGAAACTTCTTCATCAGTCAAACCGAAATTTAATTTATAAAAATCAATTTTTTTGTTGATTGAAGTTGAAGAATTGCCCTCTGTGTCATAGCCTAAAAAAGGAGGTATCAGTTTGACAATTCTTTTTATATCGTCATCTGTAAAACCAAGATTTGTTTTATAAAAATTTAGTTTTCTTTTTACAATATCTGGATTTTTTACGTGTGTAACCGCCAAAATTTGGTCAATTTCACCATTGCCAAACCCCATTGTGGAAAGATATGTTCTCATTTGTTCTCCTATTTTTTATCCCTCTTCCGGCACTTCGTGCCACCTTCCCCCAAGGGAAGGCTGAGCCCGATTATCGTTAAGTTTTTTAAAATTTTTTTGGCTTTATTGGTTCCGCTTTGAGCCTCTTTCGCCCTTCGGGCACCTTCCCCGGTTTCGGGGAAGGCAGTGATGGCGATTATCGTTATTCTTTATGATAGTTGATGCGGTAGTATTTTTCAATCATGTCTTGTTTAAGGCAGAAGTTGTTGATTTTGTTTTTAAAGTTTTCAAGGTTTTCCTCTGTGTCAACCTCTTCTGCTTTCGGGTAGTATTTATCAAGTGAGGTTGTATAGAAGTTTTGGTCAAATATGCCCGACATAGTTGAAACAAACACTCCATTTTCAATTTCTTGTGAGAAAATTGAATTTCCGTGAATTAAACTTTTATTGTAGGCAATTCCGTGCAGGTCGCAGATTGTTGGGTAAAGGTCAAAAGTTGTGCAGAATGTGTCTACTTTGCCGGGTGCAAGGTCTTTGTTGTATATAACAAGTGGCACATTGTATAATTCCTTATTTTGGGCAAATTTGTTTATCCCCTTAACAATGGTTGTCATGTCGGAATAGTATGCGTTATG
Source organism: Clostridia bacterium (assembly GCA_017621525.1). Lineage (GTDB taxonomy): Bacteria > Bacillota > Clostridia > Christensenellales > UBA1242 > Caccovivens. The sequence continues at coordinate 2,247 of JAGASX010000014.1, read as the reverse complement.
GTCTGCAAACATAACAATTGTGGTGTTGTCTTTTAAAAGTTGGCCGTACTTATTGTAGGTGTTTGAAAGATAGTCATTGATAACCACAAATGCGTGTTCCACCGCCATGGCTTTGGACTTGTATTCCTTTAAAAGTTTGTATTCATATGTGCCAACTTCTGGGGTCGCCCAGCCCATGCTTTGTGCGTATGGGATATAGTTTTGATAGTTGTTTTCAAACTTTTCATAATAATGTGTAAATCTATCGTTTGATTTGGCGTATGGTCCGTGAGTTGTAACCGTTGTGAAGAAAGAGAAAAACGATTTGTCAGTTGGCGCGAAAAGGTCAAGCATTTCTTTAATATAATCGCCGTCGTCGAGGAAGTCGCCAAAATATCTTGGGGTGAAACCGAGTGGATATTCCTCCATGGCGTACACATTTTCAAAGCCCATTTCTTTATTTAAAATGTTTCTATCATAAATTTTGCCAGAATAGTCATGGAAATAGTTTACGCTTTGATAGCCTGCATCTTTAAACAGATTTGGCAGGCTGTAAGTTGTATCCAGCCCAACATTGTTGTGCACCGTTTCAATTGAATATTCATTTGGCACATTGCCCAAAATTGAAATTTGTTCACTTATGTTGGTTTTGTTGCGAGAATAATAATCGGTGAAAGCAACCGCCTCATTTTCAATAAAGTTGTAAAGGTTTGGCGTGTTGTATGGGTCTATTGCAAACCACTCTATGCTTTCCATCATAATCATAATAAGGTTGTCGCCGGCAAGTGCACCAGACACCTTTTCTTCCCCATAAAAAGAATTTGTGTTTGCAAAGTTTTCGCCAGCGTTTATGTATTTTGTAAGCCCGTCAAGTTCTGTTTGATTTAATGTTTTGTCATATCCAAAAAAGATTTTTGCGTTGTTTATGTAAAAGCCCCAAAAACCAAACTTTTTAAGAGATGCAAACTTGTTGTTCATGGAAGTGTACCAATATCCGTTATCTTCAAGCACACGCTCCTCGCTTGGGCTGTTTGAAAAATACCCCCATTTGAAAAGGTTTAAACTGCAAAAGCCAATAAGTTCCACACTTATAAGTAAAAGCACCAAAACGGCAATGCTTTTAACATCTTTTTTCACTTCAAACTTTGGTGCGTGTCGTCCGCCGTAAACAATTGCAAGAACATACAAAACCACAACAACAAGGCAGATTATAATTGCAGGAATGTCCAACTGATTAAATTCAAACACGTCAACCGTTTCAAGCCCCAAAGTGAAAACCATGTCAAGGGTTACAAGGTCATTGCACACCTTAAATAAACTTGCATTTGCAATGTTAAGGGCAATTTGCACACCCAAAAACAGCGTCATCAAACAAATTTTGGCTATTTTTGTTGGCACAATAAATATAAGCCCGGCAAGCATAAGAATGATTGAAAGTTCAATTCCAAAATTGGTAGGAAATGCCCCCAAGCCAAGCCTTAACAGCCCAGCAACCTCCAAAACCAAAGAGAAAACAATAAAAATAAAGCCATAAATATATGTATTTTTGTGGGTTTTATCTTTAATTTTCTTTTGTTTTGCTTGTGATTTTTTGGCAATCTCTTCTTCCGCCTGCAACACTACCTTTTCCATAACCCCTCTTCTTACCCAACATTATATCACACAACTTAAACAATTTCAATAACCAATTTCAACAATTTTCGAGCAATAAAAGACGAAACTCACCCAATCGAGGTGTTTACCTCGACAGCCCCCTCGGTGAGGGGGCTTGTATTTGGTTTGGTTATTAAAAATCCCCCGCCTGTCGGCGGGGGTTTTTGGTTTCTCGCATAGTTTATCACGGCGGGTCGGTGCCCGCACGTGCCTTTGTTGTACGCAAGTTTAGGTGTGGATTACGCGGGCGGGATAATTCGCCCGCGGGATTAAATTTCTTAAAGTTCCCCTCTTCGACATGGGTTTATTGTTGATTAAGCGTATTGTTTTTGTCGAAAATTGTCGTTAGAAATTTAGATTGAAAGCGGGGCGCACAGCGGCGGTACCGCCAACATCGTTGCCGATCCAACCGCCATTGTGGTAGACACGGAACGCACGGTAGGAATAAGCAGGGGAAGGAGAGCGAAGCCAAAGATAATCCGAAGTATTATCCGCATCCCAGTTACAGCCGGCTTTTACTTCTGTGCTCCATGATGACGCAATTGTGCCGTCGGCACCTATGGTGCCTCCGCCAAGAAGTGTATATACTTCTGCTACGCTCATAAGCCAGAGTTT
>JAGASX010000013.1 GCA_017621525.1 Clostridia bacterium | reverse complement strand
TCTTGCAATTGCAAGCCTTTGCTTTTGTCCGCCAGAAAGTTTAATTCCGCTTTCGCCTACTTTGGTATCAATGCCGTCGTTAAGCGATGCAATAAACTCTTCCAAAGATGCCTTTTTAATTGCCTCGGCAATTTCTTCATCTGTTGCATCTTTTTTGGCAAGAAGCAGGTTTTCTTTAATTGTCATATCAAATATGTAAGGGAATTGGTTTACCAAAGAAATGGTTTTTCTTAAAGTATTTTTTGAAAGGTCGTTGATGTTTACCTTATCAATGGTAACTGCGCCATCGTCAACCTGATAAAGTTTAGACATAAGGTTAAGAATGGTTGATTTTCCACTTCCCGATTTACCCACAAAAGCAACAGTTGTGTTAGGCTCTATTTTAAAAGAAAGATTAGAGAATATTTGATTTGTCGATTTAATTTTTCTTTCTTTTTTATTCTTTTTAAGCGCCTTTAATTCTTTTGGGGTCATTTTTGAATAATTTAAAGTTTCATCTGCCTCATATTCAACAAAGGTGTACTTCACATTTTTAAATTCAATTTCGCCTTTAACGTTTTCAAGTTCAACATTGCCAAACTTTTCGGTTACAAACTCTTCTTCATTGAACAGTGCAAACATACGCTCTGTGCAAACTTTCACTTCGCCAAATATGCTCATCACATTACCAAATCCCCAAATAAAACCATAAAGGTTAGAGTTGTTGGAATAGATAATCATAAATGAAGCAAGGGTAAGCAAACCTTTGTCAATCATGTAAACGCCAAGGATAAGCACGCCAACGCCTACAAGTTCAACAAGCAGGTTGCGGAAAGACCAGAAAGTCATGTCTGTCATTTCAGTGCGATAACTTGATTTTTTGTAATCTTCATAATGCACTTTGGCAACTTCACTTAACTTTTCTTCAAGTCCAAGCGATTTAATATCCTTTTCACTTCTTACAATTTCGGTGGAGAGGGCATTAACTTTATCGTTTTTGCGACGAGTTTCACGCTTGTTCTTAACGCGTACACGCACCCTTATTTTTTCAAGAATAATGCCAACTATGATAAGAGCAAACACAATAAGCCCCACATAGATGTTCAGGGTAGCGATGTAAACAACAATGATAATTGAAGTTAAGATGTCAGTTATGATGTCAACAAGGTCTGCAAGGTTAGAAACAACCCTTTCTGGGTCAGACACCAACCTTTGCACAAAAGTGCCTGTGTTGTGGTCGCTGTAAGTTTTCGAGTTAAGTTTAAAAGCCTGTCTGGATAGGTCATAATTCAGTTCTGCCATAATTGCATTGGCAACTTTTTGGTAAATGATACCAGAGATGTACCAGCAGGAGCGTTTTAAAAGTATCAACCCCGCCGCAATCGCAAGAATGATAAGGGTTTTGGTGTAATTTGCATCAGTCAAAAGTTCAATTCCCTCTGCGAATAACAGGGTGGTGAAAATTGTACAAGCGCCGGCGATAAGATAAACCAAGATGTAAAGTAAAATTCCAAGTTTATGCTTTGCGAGATATTGGGTTAAAGTAATCTTGTTCTTTTTCATAATTTTCTCCTTTTTTCAAATTTTTTTCTTTAAAACAAATATTTTGCAGAATTTTTTTGCCTTTTCGCCTAATTTAGGGGACAAAAAAACTTTGCACGACAATTCATGCAAAGTTCTTCGTGTATTACGAAAATGTAGACAAAAAAGCCTAAATTCCCTCCACAAAAGAAGAAACAAACGCATGAATTAAGTTGATTTGTTTTTCAGTTAAAAAGTTTTTATTCATTGTTCTATTCTCCTTTTGTTAAAATATTTATTTCAATCGACGAGGCAAGGATAAAACAAAAATCGACATTTGTCAATAGATTTTTTAAAATTTTTTAAAAAATTCTTTAAAATGCCGATTTTTTAGTTATTTTTTAATTATTTTGATTTTTTCTTGCCATTTCATCAAGTTGAGATTGATGCCTTTTAAAAAAGTCCTCTTTTTCTTTGATAGGGTCAAGTGCACGATTTCTATTTTCAAGCATAACCTCATCAAATGTGCCAAAAATATATTTCCAATCAAAACATTTTTCTTTGTCAAATCCAATCTTGTCTGCAACATATTCTGTGCCAACAGTCATTGGGTGAAGAAGAATGTTTGCCACAAAAATATATTGCATTGTGTTTATTGTAAGTTGTGCAAGACGCTGTTTATCCTCCATAGCCTCTTTAATTTCTTTTACCCAATACTTGTTGATATTTCTTACAAAAACGTCAACAGTGTTAAAGGCTTGGTGGAATTTGCGGTCATACATAAAACGCTCATAATTCAAAATTGCCTTTTCACAGTCTGCCAAAATGTTTTCATCAACCTTTCCACGTGGAATAACTCCGTCAAATGCAGATTGTGTTGAATAGAAAAGGGTTCTTAAAATTCTGTTGTAAACATTTGTTAAAAGGTTGCCCTCTGTGGTTACAGGGTCAAGGTCGTCCTCTTTGGCTTCTGGGTTGAAAGGTTTTGGATTAAACGATACCGTATTGTTGCCCAAATTCATTGCAAGGAAGTGAAGCCTAAATTGGTCTGGGGTGTAATAATCAAGCAATTTCACTGCAAGTGGTGGCTTGATTTTGCCCGAAGAAGATGCAACGCTGTTCATATACAGTAAAAATTTAATTGGTGAAAGGGTGGTAACTTGAAGTTCTCCCTCTGGCGCAGGATAAACAGGGTTTTCGCCTTGCGTGTGTAAAAACATTGCTTGCTGTGCAGGACCATAGAAATACAAGTTGTCCTCACCAAGGAATTGGAACACTTTTCCATCTTTTGACTTCCAATATTTTTCCCACTCATGCTCATCTTTGCAAATGCTTTCAAGATATGCCTTTGTGAAAGAAATTGGTGCCCATAAACTTTCAGGCCATACATAGAAAGTTTGCCCACTTACGCCCTCAATTTCAGGACAAGGCACGCCCCAAGAGATGTCGCCAGAAAGACGGAAAGGTGTAAGCGTTTTGCCTGTGCGATAGCGAATACCAGCCCCAGCCAAAATTTCACAAGCCTTTTCACGGTCTGCAAGTTTGTCAAAAACAATTGTCATACTTGGATTGTTTGGCTTTCTTTCAAGTTCTTCAAAAGGTGGTAAAGTGCCTCTAATTTCAGCAAACTTATCCCAAAAATCTTTTTTGATAAAAATTTCAGGCTTTTTGAAGAATTCTTTAATGTCTTTCACAACAAAAGGTGAGGTTGAAGAGTCTTTTGCAATATTTTCAATCCATTCATTCAAAAGCGGTTGACATTTTTCAAGGTCAAAATATAAATTTTCAATTTTCACAAGTTTTGGTCTTTCTCCGCTTAATGTGCTTACAGGGTCAATAAGGTCTTGTGGAAGATATTGATGCCCAAGGTCGCACTCGTCGGCATAACCTTTTTCACTTTGACAACCGTCAATAGGGCACTTGCCAATCACCTGCCTGCCATTTAAAAGACAGTTGAATTTTTCATCAAAAAATTGCCAAGAGGTATGTTTTGATACCATGTTGTGCTTGTACAAAGTTTCAATAAAATATTTACTTGTTTCATTATGAATTTCACCAGCACGGCCAAGCGCAGAAGCACCAAAAAGGTTAAATCTTGCACCAAAAGCCTGCAATGTTGCAACATGACTTTTGTGCTTTTCCTCAACAAATTCTTTCACACTTTTTGCGGTGATTTCGCCTTTGGCAGAAAGTGCCCTAAAATATTCAAGTGCAGGTGAGCCATAGCAGTCTGTGCCAGAAACAAAAACAACATTATCTTTGCCAATGCGGTCGCGCATAAATTGTGCAAAGGTATCTGCACGCAAAATCAACCCAACGTGTGCAAAGTGCAATTCTTTGTTGCCATAAGGCATACCACTTGTTATAACCGCATATTTAGGAAATGCTGGTCTTGGTCTTACAAATTTTTCCATAATATCTCCTTATTTTTCCCTCTTTTTTAAGAAAGAAAGTTTGTGTTTAATTCTTGAAAGCCCATTGTCGATGCTTTTCTTATTTAAATTGCCCATTTGTGCAATTTCGTTGTAGGAATAGCCTTGCAAATATAAAGCCAAAATTTTATTTTCAAGAGGTGAAAGGGCAGATGTAATTGCCTTTTGCAACTCTTGCATCTTTTCTCTTTGCAAAACCTTGTCGTCTGGCGACGGTAGGGCAGATGGTATTAAAATTTCAATTTCCTCATCTTCCTCGTCATGAACTCGTTCTGTAATTGGCAGTGCGGTTGAAAGCATCATGTTTTTTTCAGAACTTGCCACCTTAACTACCGTTTGAAATTGGTGCTTTATGCATAAACTTGCAAAAGTTTTAAAGGATGCGTGCTTGTCAGAGGAGAAGTTGATAATTGCCTTGTAAAGCCCAATCATTCCCTCTTGCACAATATCTTCCATGTCGCCACCAATAAGAAAATAACTTCTGGCAATTTTATTTACCAACGATTTATAACCTTTAAGCAGGGCATTAACCGCGTCGGCAGAGCCATTTTGTGCTTCTTTTAAAAGATTTTCTTCCATAACCGCCACCTATTTAAGCCTTTGCCTTACAACTTCAAAAACAAGAATACCACAGGCAACACTTGCGTTAAGCGAGTTTACTTTACCACAAAGCGGAAGTGCCAAAACGCCGTCGCACGCCGACTGAATAGTTTTCTTAACGCCAAAACCCTCCGAGCCAATCACAAAAGCAAGAGGAATGTTAAGATTTTGTGCGTAAACACTTTTGCCTCCTGCCTCGGCAGAGAAAACCCAAATGTCATTTTCTTGTAAAAATTTGATAGCATCTTTAAGATTTGTTACTTTTGCAATTTTCATGTTGGAAATTGCACCCGTACTTGTGCGGATAACAGTTTCATTCACCATGCAGGCGCGGTTTTTAGGTATAATAATTCCATGCACTCCTGCACATTCGCAAGAACGAATAATTGCTCCAAAATTGTGTGGGTCCTCTATGCCGTCAAGCAAAATTACAAAAGGCTTTTCGCCCCGCACATTTGCAACCTTTAAAATATCTTCGATTTCACAATATTCAAAGTCAACAACTTCGGCAATATAACCTTGATGATGCCCTGTTTTAGATTTATTGTCCATCAAATTTTTTGGCAAAAATTCCACCTTAATTTTTTGCGAAAAAATAAGGTCAAGAAGTGTGTTTCCTCTTCCTTTTTCATTTTGTGAAACAAAAATTTTATTTATAGTTTGCCCAGACTCTACAGCCTGCTTAACCGCATTTTTACCCTCGATGTACATTTTGTCCTCTTTTTTATAATATTGTAAAAAAAATCACCCTATTTGTCAACTTTATTATAGGGTGATTGATAAATTTAATATTTCTTTAAGCCTTTCCTCTCGCCCTTCAAGATATAAAAAGCCAATTAAAATCTCAAAGGCGGTTGCCTGTGCATAATCGGCAACACTTGCATTTTTTGCATGGTGCTTTGCTTTTGCATTGCGTCCGCGACGCACAATTTCCCTTTCTTCTTCCGTCAATTTGTCTTGCAACAGGGCAAGTGCTTTTGCTTGCGCAGACGCCTTACAAAATTTAGATGCAAAGGCGTGATAATTTTCCATTTTGCAGTTTGGGTTGGATAGGCACTTTTCACGCACAAAAAGGGTGTGCACACTGTCGCCAATAAAGGCAAGTGGCAGTAAATTTGTAGAAAGAAGTGCCTTTAAATTTGCCTTTTCTTCCATACTTCACCTATACATTAAACCTAAACAAAATAATGTCGCCGTCTTGAACAATATATTCTTTGCCCTCAACGCGTACCTTGCCACTTTCTTTGGCTTTAAGGTATGTCCCACAGGCCATAAGGTCGCTGTAAGAAACAATTTCTGCCTTAATAAAACCTTTTTCAAAGTCTGTGTGAATTTTGCCGGCAGCCTGTGGTGCTTTGGTGCCTTTTTTAATTGTCCACGCACGCACTTCTTTTTCGCCTGCGGTAAGATAACTCATAAGCCCCAAAAGGTCATAGCCCGCACTTACCAATTTTTCAAGCCCACTTTCGGTGATGCCAAGTTCTTCCTTAAACATTTCCTTGTCTTCTGCCGAAAGAGATGCAAGTTCTTCCTCAATTTTTGCTGAAAGACAGATGACTTTGGAACCCTCTTTGTTTGCAAATTCCCTTACCAATCCAACCATAGCATTTTCAGGCTTGTTTATATCCTCTTCGCCAATGTTTGCAACGTAAATTACAGGTTTTGCAGAAAGAAGTTGCAGGTTTTTAAGCAATTTTTCTTCCTCGTCCCCAGCAATTTCAACAGAACGGGCAGGCAGGTTGTTTTCAAGCGCCTCTTTTATTCTTGTCATCAAATTCACGCCGGCAATCAAACTTTTGTCGCCGGTTTTAACAAGTTTTGCATCACGCTCCAACTTTTTTGTTACCTGTTCAAGGTCTGCAAGAATAAGTTCAAGATTTATAATTTCAATGTCGCGAATAGGGTTGATAGAACCACTTACATGAATAATTTTTTCATTTTCAAAACAACGCACAACGTGTACAATGGCGTCAACTTCTCGAATATGACTTAAAAATTTATTTCCAAGCCCCTCGCCTTTGCTTGCGCCCTCAACCAAACCTGCAATATCAACAAATTCAATAGATGCAGGCGTGATTTTTTGTGTGTTATAAAGTTTGCCCAAAACGGCAAGCCTTTCATCTGGTACATCAACAATGCCAACGTTTGGCTCAATTGTGCAGAAAGGGTAGTTTGCACTTTCTGCACCTGCATTTGTAATTGCATTAAAAAGTGTACTTTTGCCAACATTTGGCAGTCCAACAACTCCAATTTTCATATTTTTATCCTTTTAAACAAAAGTCAGCCCCCTTTTAAAGGGGGTTAAACTTTTAAATTTTTATTTCCTATAAATCTTCCAAAGTCAGGTCGTCATCATAAACAAGCCCAGCCTGAGCCAAACGCTCTTGCGGTGAAACTTCTGCAACAGGAGAGTGTGCTTCCATTCCCTTGTTTACTTCCTCCATAACCTTGCTTGTAAGGTGAATTTTCTTTTTGAAAAGTTTTGCAAATTTGCCGTCAACTTTGGCGGTTGCTTGTGTAGAAGATGCCATATCTTTCTTCATTTTTTCAACTGCCTCAACAGTCTTTTGGCGTTTTTCATAAAGCGCTTTCTTAATTTCTTGAATTGCCTTATCGCGGTCTTTGCCCTTTAATTTCTTTTTGGCAATTTTTAAAAGACTGAAAAGTTTATCGTCTTGATTACTGAAAAAGTATGGTTCTTCCAATTTAATTTCAGGGTGAGCAATAAAGAATGTTTCATCGCCGTCAGCAAATGCCGTCATGGCTTGACTTATAAGCGCCTCATCATAACCCTTATCTTTAAGACTTGTAATCGCGTTAAGTTTTGCCTGCATTTCAAGAATGGCACTATCCAAAGATGCAAGCGCAAACTGTGCTTGTGCAAATTCTCGTCCCTCTTTGGTTGGAAGGGTGGCAATCATTGATGCTCTGTTTGCTTCTATATCGCGAATTTGTTGTGCTTTGGTAAGTTTTTTAAACATAAGGTTGCCTTTATCAAAACCATCAAGTTCCTCTTTAATCTTATCAGGCGTAATACCTGTTTTGGTTATAATGGTTGCAATGTATTTCTTATCAATGCCAACTTCACTTAAAATTTTATCAATACCTTTGCCTTCAAGCAGTGTTTTAAGCGTGCTTACATCGCCACTTTCAAGGGCGGTAGTCCAAGCCTGTTGTAAATCTTCAAGTGCCTTCTTACAAACGTCATTTTCTTTTCTTACATTCTCTGCACTTACAACTGCCCTTTCAGAAAAACCTTCAATTTCAACTTCTTTAAGGCGTTTTTCATAATCTTTTTTTGCTATTCCAAGTTGTTTTAAAACTTCATCAATTTTTACCGCTGTTTTCTTTTTCTTTCCGGTTTTTCCTTCAAAGGCTTTCAAAACATCCTCTCTTGTTTTGCCTTTTGCCTCTGCCATGGCAACAACAAGGTCAAAAACAGAAGAATAAACCATTTTATCTGCCTTGCCACTTTCAAGTTGCTCTTCATATTTTGCAGTTGCAATTTTGGTTGAAAGGTCGCCAGCCATAGATGCAATTTCAACGGCAGGGCGTGCGTCTACACAAGATTGGGCGGTGGAAATTTCTTTCAATAAGCCCCCAAGGTCAATTTTGCCGTCTTTGGTGTATTTTGCAATCAACTCGGCATTTGTAGGTGCATTTTCTTCAAATTTAACATCACCCAAAACCTCAACCAAACATTCAGCCAAAGCGTCGCTTGCACTTTTGCCAGCCTCGGTTTTTTCTTTAAACAATTTTTTTATTTGTTTTCTGTCGTCTTGTGAAAGAAATTTTTTAATTTGGGCGTCGGTTTTTTCAGCCCCATTTATTACTTCTTCATTTTTTTGCACCTGATTTTTCATAGATGCTTTTTCAGGTGTAATTTCTCCGTCTATTTCGGCAATCGCGCCCATAATGCTTGCTTGAATTTGTGTTTCAACCAACTGCCCAGATACAATGCTGTCTACAAATTTAGATACTTTCAAAAGATGTGCAAGTTGTTGCTGATTTGCAGGTGTTTTTTCTTTTTTAAGTAGTGCAATTTTCTTTTCAAGTTGAACTTTAATTTGTGCAATATCTTGTCTGTTGCCCTCACCAAAATATCCAACTTTTTGCATCAATGACTTAGCCTCTTTTTCAACATCTTCGGCTTTTACGTCAATTCCATATATTGCAAGTTCTGCCTTAATTTTTTCAAGCATTTGAGGAATTTGATTTGTTTGATAGTCTAAAAGAAGTGCTTTTTTGGCTTCATCAAACCTTGCAACAAAGCCGGCAAGTTCTTCATTTGTCTTTCCGAGAGCCCTTGCAATTTCAACAATGGTTGTTTTGTGCTCGGTTGATGTTGAATTTTTGTCTGGGTATAAGGATACAGGTTGTTCAAATCTATAAGATTTTGCAATAGTTTCAAGTTCGCTGTCTTGCAAAACTGCCTTTCCGTCAACTACTTTAACTTTTCTTTCTTCAATTTTGCTAAAAATTGCCTTCCATGCAAGTTTAACATCGTCATTTGCGGTGATGATAGAAGATGAAACATCATTCATAACATTGCAAACTGCTTGCGCCTCCGCACTTAGTGAAGTTGTTTCGGCAGGATTTGCAACAAATTGTTTTGCTTTGGCAATGCTGTCTGCTTTTTTATAGAAACACACGTCATGTGTAAGCAAGAATTTTTTTGTTTGTGCCACAACATCAACAAAAGATGCATATTTAGAAGGATTTTTTTCTATGTCCGCCAAAATAGATGCGTAAGCACGGCTATCTTTAAGAACATTGGTTGCATATGTTTGTTCTCTTGCAATGTTTGTAGAACGCTGAAGTTTTGCGTCAACGCGCTGTGCAGTTTCGCCTAAAATTTTGGCACAAGCCTGCCTATCACTTGCAGGTATAGTTGCAATAAGATGAGTAAGTTTTGCCTCATTCATATTTTTATCGCGGGCAATACGCTCAACAATTGTAGGGGAATAACGTCTGAAAAATCTTTCGCGTTGGGCGCTATCCATTCTGCTGGAAGTTATAATTCGCTCCAATGCGCCATCGTCAACATGAGAAAGCCTTTCTTTTTGCCCATCAATTGCACTTTGCTGTTTTGCGTGTGCAGAATTTAAACTTTCAATTCTTTTGCGGAAAGCGGTCATCGCGGGTTGATTTTCAACTTCAAAAAGTTTTCTTACCGCTTGGCTTTCTGCTTTTGGCATACTGTGGAAGTGTGTAAGCATAAAGTTATCAACCAATTGCTTTCTTTGGGTGTCGCTTTTTGCCTCTGCAATTGCTTGCAGGTCGCCAGCCATAGTTTGGCGAAGTGTGTATCCGTCAAATCCAGCAAGCATTGCAACCCTTGTAAGGGTGTTATCCGCTACAAGGTCATCTGCAAAACCAATTCCATATTGGTCGTACGCAGTTGTAAATGCATGAATGGCACTTGTGTTGTCATCAAGCATGGCTATAAATTCTTGCTGTTCGGCTTCACTTAATTCTTCACAACGTGTTACCTCGTTTTCATTTTCAATAAAGTGAGCAGAGAAAGTTCTGTCTTCTTTTTCTTTGTCTTCCAACTCTTTCACTTTGTCTTTTGCTTTTTTCATAAACTTAAATTTCATGTTTCCAGCAAATTGGCTACCTACAACACCGCCAAGACCAAGAGCAAGCCCCACAGGTGCAAGCACTGCACCAATAGGTGTAATCATGGCACCTGCCATAAGAAAAAGCCCAGCAATTCCTGCAAAATCACTTAAAAATTCGGTAGGTTTAGAAAGGTCAAGTTCTTTTTTCTTTGTCTTGTCCTCTTTTTTGCCATCGTCTTTCTTTTCCTCTTTCTTTTCTTCTTCTTTTTTAGGTTCTTCTTCGCGTTTAGGAGGCTCTTCCTCGCGCTCCTCTTCTTTAATTTCGCGAGTTACTTTAATAGGTTTTATGCTAAATTTATAATCCTTTGCATACTCGCGATTATCTTTTACGAAAAACGCCTGTCCGGCACTTCCCATACTCACAGAATCTTGCCCAGCAGAAATATCGGTTGCAATTCCATGCATAAGGGCAAGCGCTTCCTCACTTGTCTCATCAATAGATGTCCCGTCAACAGTAAGAGGAATTGAATAGTATTTCATTGTAGATGTTTTTGTTTTACGCAAAGGCGCAACTTCCAATACCAAAGATGGACTTGTTATATGCCCTTCGCCGTCCTTTTCATATTGACAAAGGAAACTGTCGCATTTTTGGAATTTGCCATTTATAAAAATATAGTTGCTTTTCTTACCGGCAGATTCTTTGGTTACAAAAAGGTAAGGCTCGCCTGATTTGCCCTCTTCGGTAAGGTCAATTTTTGTAATGGTGTAATCGCCAAAAGTTACAGAAGAATTTTTTTCAACACTTTCAGCAAAAAGACCGATAAGATAGTTTGGTATGTCGCTTAATTTGTCAGGAGTTTTGCATACCTTTTTCTCTTTATCTAAAAATTCTTCAATTGCAATTTTGTTTATGTTGCAAGCAATGGTGCTTTCGCCAGCGGTTGAATATTCAAATTTATCTTCGCCATATTCAATAGAAATATCTGTGCCACTTGCGGTAATTTTGTAAACCTTGCCGTCGGTAGAAGCCACTTCAACAATCAATTCCTCGCCCTTGTTGCGCATTGAAACGGCAGGGGAAGATGGGTCAATTTTTAAGATATAGTCCTCGCCAATCTTTTCAATTCCCAAACTTTCCAAAGTTTTGCCGTCTGCGTTTTTAAAAATTTCGCTTTCTTTAATGCGAACGTAGTAAACTTCGCTTGAATCTTTTTCAATGGTAAAAATGGTTTTCTGTGTGGCAGATTCTCCCTCGCCAAATGTTCCTTCAAAACCAAAAAGAATGTCGGCCTCGTCGTCCGCTGTTCTGTAAGCGTCGCTTCTAAAAGTTACAACTTGTTCAAGTTTTTTATCGCCTTCACTTGTTTTGTAAACTATTTGATTTTTAATAAATCCCATATTTTCTCCTTTTGCCTTTTACATAAGGTTGATATATATAAAATAATATACCACTTAATATAGCCAAAGTCAAGCCATGTCAATAAAAAGGCAGTTAAAAGATAGCAAAATCGACGCAAAACAACATTGCTCGCCCGATAAATTATTAAAGTAGGGTAAAATTCTTTGACTTTTTACAAAAATTTGTTAAAATAAGGCAAAACTTACTTGTTTTAGGAGAAATTATGGGACTTTTTGGCAATGAGAATAAATCTCAAGTAAAAAAACTTAAAAAAATCGCAGAAAGCGTAATCGCCCTTGAAGAAAAATATAAAGGGTACACAAACGACCAACTTCGCGCCTGCACTGATGAATTTAAAAACAGATACAAAGCTGGTGAAACACTTAATGACCTTTTGCCAGAGGCTTACGCAGTTATGCGAGAGGCATCTTGGCGTGTGCTTAATATGAGGCACTTTCTTGTTCAAATCATGGGCGGTATCGCATTGCACCAAGGCAGAATTGCAGAAATGGCAACAGGTGAAGGTAAAACCCTTGTGGCAACCCTTCCAACATACCTTAACGCAATCACAGGCAAAGGCGTGCATGTTGTAACTGTCAACGAATACCTTGCAAAACGCGACGCTGAATGGATGGGAAAGGTTTATAAGTTCTTGGGACTTACCGTAGGCGTTGCCCTCAACGGACAAAATGATAAACAAAAGAAAGAGGCATACCTTGCCGACATCACATACTCAACCAACAATGAATTGGGCTTTGACTACCTTCGCGATAACATGGCGCAACACAGAAACGCCCGCGTGCAAAGAGGACTTAACTTTGCAGTTGTCGATGAAGTAGACAGTATTTTAATTGACGAGGCAAGAACGCCACTTATCATCAGCGGACGTGGTGGAAAATCGTCAGACGGCTATGTAAACGCACAAAAATTTGCAAAAACACTTAATAAAGATACGGATATTGAAATTGACGTAAAAACAAAACAAATCAACCTTACCGAAAAGGGTATCACAAAGGCTGAGGCTTTTTTCAAGGTTGAAACCCTTTCAGACATCTCAAACTTGGAACTTAACCACTATATCAACAATGCACTTAAAGCAAACTTCATTATGCACCGCGATGAAAACTATATCGTAAAAGACGGGGAAGTTATCATCGTTGATGAATTTACAGGCAGACTTTCTCATGGCAGAAGATTCAGCAGTGGACTTCACCAAGCAATCGAGGCAAAAGAGGGCGTAGATATTAAAGATGAAAACCAAACTTACGCAACAATCACATTCCAAAACTATTTCCGCCTTTACAACAAACTTTCTGGTATGACAGGTACGGCTAAAACTGAAGAGGGCGAATTTAGGGCAATTTACAACCTTGACGTTGTTGTAATTCCACCAAACAGACCAAAACAACGTGTTGACTACCCAGATATTATGTACATTTCAGAAACAGGCAAAATCAAGGCAATCATAGAGGAAATTCGCGAGTGCGAAAAGAAAGGTCAACCTGTGCTTGTTGGTACAATCAATATTGATAAGTCAGAAATTTACTCAAAAGCATTAAAGGCAGAGGGAATTAAACACCAAGTCCTCAACGCTAAAAACAATGAAAAAGAAAGTGAAATCGTTGCACAAGCGGGCAGAAAAGGCGCTGTTACAATTGCAACAAACATGGCAGGTCGCGGTACCTACATTCTTCTTGGCGGAAACCCAGAATTTATGGCAACCAAAGAGATGAGAGAACAGGAATTTACAGAAGAAGAAATTTCTTATGCAACCGCGTTCAACTATGTTGAAGATGAAAAACTTAACCATGCAAGAGAAGTTTATACAGAACTTTACAACAAATTCAAAAAAATCACAGATGCTGAAAAAGAAGAGGTAAGGGCACTTGGCGGACTTCATATAATTGGTACAGAACGCCACGAATCTCGCCGTATTGATAACCAATTGCGCGGACGTTCTGGCCGTCAAGGCGACCCGGGCTCCAGCGTGTTCTTCCTTTCACTTGATGATGACCTTTTCAGACGCTTTGCAACCGAAAAACTTCGCAAAATCTTTGCCTTTTTCAAGGTTGATGACTCAACACCAATTCAAATGAAAACAATTGCAAAACAGGTAGAGGCATCTCAAAGAAAGATTGAACTTCAAAACTTTGGCATACGTAAAACCGTACTTCAATTCGACGATGTTATGAATAAACAACGCGAAATTATTTATGCTGAAAGAAATAAGGTGCTTGACGGAGAGCCAATCCATGAACATATTATGAATATGTTTCCACCAATCGTTCGCAGACGCGTTGGCGAAGTTATCAGCGATGATAAACCATACTATGAATGGGATTTACAGGCACTTAAAAATCAACTTGAAACAGGCCTTCTTGAAAAGGATAGCAACATTGTAAATGAACAGTGGGTTGAAGAGTGCGATGTCGAAGATATTGTACAAAAAGTCCTTGAAAACATCGAACAAAGATACAACGCTCGTATGAAAATGGTTAAAGAGTTTGGTATTGACTTTGAAGACCTTGAAAGAAATGTTCTTCTTCGTATGGTAGACATCAATTGGATGAGCCAAATTGAAGATATGCAAATTATGAAAGATGAGGTTATTTCTCGTCAATATGGACAACAAGACCCTGTACTTGCATACAAAAAAGACGGATTTGAAATGTTTGATAAAATGGTAGACAAAATTCAAGAAAGCACATGCAAAATTTTGCTTACCGCACAAATTCAGGCTGCTCCACAACAGCCACAACAAGCACCGGTTAAGGTTACATTCACCGGTAAGGAACTGTCGCCAGAAGAGCGTGCAAAACAAAAAGAGAAATCAAAATTGCAGGTTCAAAAAACAGTTTACAACGATAAACCAAAGGCAGGAAGAAATGACCCATGCCCTTGCGGAAGTGGTAAAAAATACAAAAATTGTTGCTGGGAAAGCGACCAAAACGACTAATTTTTTAAAAAATGGTGGTATTTTTTCAAAAAAATGCCACTTTTTGTTTTGAAATAAAATGCTTTTGTGTTAAAATCAAAACAAGGAGCAATAAATGAAAAGTTTTGTCTACCCTGCAATTTTCCTTCAAGACAAAGAGGAACAGGTGATAAGAGTTCTTTTTCCAGACCTTGGGCTTACCACCGACGGTGCTTTTGTTGAAGAGGCATTCCTTTATGCAAAAGAGGCACTAAAAGCATACTTTGTTTATGTTCAAAAATATGATTTAGATTTCAACTATCCAACCGAATTTGATAAAGTGTATTCACAAGCAAAAAATAATGAAATTGTTATGCTTATAAATGCCGATGTAACAAAAAAAGATGTGGAATAAAGATAAAAATTTTAAAAAAGTATCACTAAATTGTTGACAATAATAAAATGATATGATATTATAATGCTAACGCTTCCGTGTGGGGGTGTTAGTTTTTTGTTAGGAGAAGAAAAATGGCTTTACCAAAACGTAAAAATATTATCCTTGCTTGCACAGAGTGCCAAGAAAGAAATTATGCATCAAGCAAAAACACAACTGCAAATCCAGAAAGAATTGAAATCACAAAATTCTGTTCAAGATGCGGTAAAAGAACCGTTCATAAAGAAACAAAATAATCTTTTGTGGGGGAATTATGTCTGATAAACAAAATATAAACAACAGCCCTGTGGAAACCGAGCAAGAGGCATCGGTTGTTTCTGCTGATGAAAAAGCGGTAGAAACAAAACAAGAGCAACCAAAAGCAAAGGCAACACAAGATAAAAAATCTGCCAAAAATAAGAAAAAGGACAAGAAAGAGAAGGGTAAACTTAAACGCAAAGCGAAAGAAACTTTCTCAGAACTTAAAAAAGTTACTTGGCCATCTTTTGGCGAGGTTTGCAAAAAAACAGGCGTTGTGCTTGTAGTGGTGCTTGTTTTTGCAGTAGTTCTTTTTGGTATTGATTATGGTCTTGGTGCACTTATGCATCTTTTGACTAAAAGATAAGCGAGGCTGAAATGGAAGAAAAAGACACAATCATAAATGAAGAAGTAGAAGAAGTAAAAGAGGAAGTTCCACAAGATACTACTCCAAAAAGTGATGACGAAGTTGCTTATAAAGAATTTGTAGATTCTTTGGAGGCAAAATGGTATGCACTTCACACACTTTCAGGTTATGAAAACGTTGCGAAAGAAAATCTTGAAACGGTTGTTGAAAAATTCAACCTTCAAGACAGAATATTCGATATAGTAATTCCTATGGAAGATGTTGTTGAAGAGAAAAAGGGCAAAAAAGTGCTTGTTCAACACAAAGCAATGCCTTGCTACATTTTGACTAAAATGAAATATGCCGATGACATTTGGCACAACGTAACCAGAACTCGTGGTATTACAGGCTTTGTAGGCCCAAATGGTCGTCCATGGCCTCTTACAGAGGAAGAGGTTATCAAACTTCGCCTTGAAAAGATTAAGGTAGAAGTAAACATCGCCGTTGGTGATAAGGTGGAAATTATTGAAGGTGCCCTCAACAGCATGATTGGCGAGGTTACCGCACTCAACCTTGAAACAGGCATCGCAACAGTAAATGTTGAAATGTTTGGCAGAGAAACAAGCGTTGAAGTAGAACTTTCACAAATTCACAAAATAAACGGATAATTTGGTATTTCGTGCCCCGCGTCAGCAGATAAAGGGCACTTGATATATTCGACACGCAAAGCGTATCGTCTTAAATGAAGTGGGAGGACGGAACTGCAACCGTTCACTAAACCACAAAGGAGGTAAAAAATGGCAGAAAAGAAAGTTGCTGCGATTGTAAAATTACAACTCCCAGCAGGTAAAGCCACCCCAGGACCACCAGTTGGTTCAACACTTGGACCTCACGGTATCAACCTTGGTGCATTTACCAAAGAATTTAATGACAAGACCGCACAACAAGCAGGACTTGTTATTCCAGTTGTTGTAACTATCTATGCAGATAGAAGTTTCACATTCGTACTTAAAACCCCACCAGCAGCCGTGCTTATCAAAAAAGCAATTGGTCTTGACAAGGGTTCTGCAGTACCAAACAAAACAAAAGTCGGAACAATCACTAAAGCTCAAATCAAACAAATTGCTGAAACAAAGATGCCAGACCTTAACTGCACATCAATTGAATCTGCAATGTCAATGATTGCGGGTGCTGCTCGCAGTATGGGCGTTAAAGTGGAAGACTAAGGAGGCCGATAATGAAAGTTGCAAAAAAATATGCTCAAGCAAGCGCAATGGTAACTGAAAAGTCATACGACATTGCAAGCGGACTTGAAACATTGTTATCACTTCCAAAAGCGAAGTTTGATGAAACAGTAGAACTTCACGTAAGACTTGGCGTTGACGGAAAAAACGCTGACCAACAAGTAAGAGGCGTTTGTATCCTTCCTCACGGAACAGGTAAATCTCTTAAAGTTTTGGTTATTGCCAAAGGCGATAAAGCCGATGACGCAACAAAAGCGGGCGCAGACTATGTAGGCGCAGAAGAAATCATCGCAAAAATTCAAGGCGGATGGCTTGATTTTGATGTTTGTATCACAACCCCAGATATGATGGGTCTTGTTGGTAGAGTGGCAAGAGTTCTTGGACCTAAAGGCCTTATGCCAAACCCAAAAAGCGGAACAGTTACAATGGACGTTACAAAGGCCATTTCTGACGCAAAAGCAGGTAAAGTTGAATACAGACTTGATAAAACAAACAACGTACACGTTATCATTGGTAAAGTAAGTTTTGGTAAAGAAAAACTTGTTGACAACTTCAACACTGTAATCGAAGCACTTATCAAAGCTAAACCAGCAGCCGCAAAAGGTCAATACCTTAAAAGCGTAACAATCGCTTCAACTATGGGACCTGGTGTTAAAATCAACGTTGCTATGTAATTAAAAAACACTTCCAATTGAACCCGTAGGGTTAAAACGGACAACAATTAAAAAGACACATTAGGTAAATTTTACTTAATGTGTTTTTTTAATAAAATTCCTCATAAAGTTAGGTTGCATTGCAAGGCGCAGGCGACAAGAGAGGTGTGCATGACGGTAAAATTAAAAAAGACGCGATTTTTTCGCGTCTTTTTGTTTGACATAACCTTATTTTGCCTTTTGGCGTTTTCTAATTGAAATTGTAATTCCAATGATAGCACCAAGTGCAGCTACGCCTAAAATGATTGCAAGAATTGCAAACAAGTTCAATGGGTCGGTTTTAATCACTTTGTAAGAGTAAAGTGGGTCGCCACTTAAAGAATAAACTTGAATAAAGTGAGTGCCCGCACCTGTAATTGTGATTGTGTCAATTTCGCCATAGTCGGCAAGTGTTTCACTTGTGTAGTACTTTGTAACGCCCGCAACGGTGATATAGCAGTCGCCAACAGCGTTGTAAAGGTTTTGCACATTAAATGAAATTACAATGTCATCACTTGTGCTTTGCCCTTCATTTATTGAAACATTGATAGGAAGTTCCTTCAAATATCCAATTCTTATTTCAAATGTAAAACTATCACCAATAATGCGAGAGTAAGCAGGGGAGTTTGGATTTACTGTAATTTTATATCTTCCATCACCTGTTTTTTCATCGCTTAAACTATTTGCAATTGAAAGCCCAGAAAGGTATTTTTTGCCATTGATTGAAATGGTGCTGTAATTGCCAATTGAAACAAGGTCTTCTGTAATATCAACTCCGTCTTTTTCAACCTTTTCAATGTAATAATTGCTGTATTGTGAGATTGAATAAGCAAACTTCAATTCATTTTTCATAATGATAGAGAAGTTATATTCCTCTTCGCGAATTTCAACGCCGGTTTTGCTTGTTGCTGAGAATTTAATTGAATAGAAACCAGGTTGAGAGAACACGTATTTGCGATTTTCAATGGTGTATTCGGTGTAATCCAGACCATTAAGTTTTACGCTTATTTGAGGTTGTTTTGAAGATTGATAGTACGAGTCATTGTAAAGGTTTGTAAGTTCCACAGTTACAGCGGTGTTGTAAACAGCCTTTTGAATTGGTTCTGTTACAATAGTGTTGCCGTCCTCGTCCACATGAGAGATAACAAATGGAACGGTACTTAAAAATACAATGTCAATGTATTCACTGCCTTTAAATGTTTGCACATTGGCAGGTGAGCAAGAGTCGTACAATTTCACACGATAACTTCCCGCTCTTTCAAGGTAAATATAAGAGTATTCGTTTTCTGTGTAAACCTTGCAGTCAACTTCAACGTAACTGCCGTTAAACATTTTTAAAACTTGTGCTTTAATTTTGTTTTCAGCAATTCCGTAAGAAGAAGTAAAGTTAAGTTTAAGTTTATCAAAACTATTTTGACTTCCTTTTTCAGCAACAATCATTGCATAAGAGGTGTCTTTAAGTGCAATGGTTGTGCCCGCAGCCGTATCGTAGGTGAAAGTACTTATAAAGTTGTTTGTTTCTTCAATGTAAATAATTGTAAAGTCGCCAGAAACGCCAGAGTCGCTTTCATAGTGGTAAATCTCTACGTGTACATTTGTTCCCGTACTTTCGGTGCTGATAAGAGAAACTTTCACGCCCAATTCTTCATTTTCAACAATTGAAAGTCTGTTGTCTTTGTCAGCATAGTCAACGCTTACAATATAGTTTATTTCATACTCTATATTGCTTTGAGATTTATATTTAAAATCACTCTTTTCAACTTCCAAAGTGTCAACTGTGATTGAATAGTATGAAGATGATGGGTCAAGAATAGAAAGTTCAAAAATCTTGCAAAGGTTTGTAAACATTGTAGGGTGGTCGTACTTAATGAAAATCAAATAGTCGCCAACGCCAGAAACTGTGTATCCACTTGTTGCAGATGTGTTGCTGTTTATGTTCAACCAAGTTGCGCCACCGTCTTTTGAAATGTAAACGCTATAAGTATAACCATCTTGGTACGCGTAAACGCCTTCATAAGCATAATCGCCACCATTTTTAAACCTTAAAGTAATGTTTTGGTAGGTTGTAAGTGAATATCCAGAAGTTGTATAAGGCACGCCATTGAAGTAAACGCTCATGCTTGAAATGCTTTTCATGTCGTCCTCATCAACAGGTTGTTGGTTTTTATCGTTAAATACAATTCCGCCGGTGTGCACTTCGTTTGCCACAAAAGTAAGATATGGCAGGTTGTAAACAAGCCTGATGTGAATTGTTTTAAGTTCACCCTCACTTTCGCTGTCTTTTACAACAATTTTATAGTAATCATCGTAAATTTTGCTTTCGGCAGGCATAAATGAGTAAACCGAAATGTTTGTTGTTGCATTGTCCTTCTTGTACGCGTCCATTTCTGCGGTGATGTCGTTTCCGTCAGCATCGTAAATTGAAACAGAGTAAAGCAGAACATTGAAAGAATATTTTATTGTTTGGTCAGATACATAGGTGATTGAATTATCACTTTCTGTAATTTCATAAACTTCGCTATTGCCAGAAATTTCTTTGTATGCAACTTCATTTGCAAGTTGAATAACCGTAGTTGTATTTCCAAAGTTGTCAAGAATTTCATATTTTACCTTTTGACTTGCATTTGCCCCAAGGTTGATTGCAACTTGAAGTGTGCCTGTGCCTACCATTGTAAATGAAACATATTCAAGGGTAGAAAGGTATTCATCAGTGGTTGTCCAATTGCCATAAGATGCTTGATTTGCAATAATAATTGTTTTCCATCTGTCAGCCCCAACAATTGTTTTATCAAACAACTTAATTGTAATTTGTGTTGGGAATGCATAACTTGTGGTTGTGCTTGCTTGCTGATTGTAAGATGGTACAGAAATGTTAAGAATTGCAGAAGTTTTTGTTGGGTCCTCAACCTTTTGTGTGTTAAGTGAGGCGTCCATAATTGAAAGGTAAACAAGTTTATTTACACCGGTTATTCTATCTGTAAACAGAATTTGGTGTTTGTTGCTTGAAGAATTTACGCCTTCAAAGATTTTTGAAAGTGCAACTTGCTCAAAAACAATTCCACTTGACGCAAAAGTCATTTTGTAGATAGAATTTTCATCAAGCCAAGGCGATTTCATAAACCTTTGAGGTGTTTTTCCTGCAATGGTAACATTGATAAGCGCCCAAGGGTCAGATTTATAGTTAAGCCCGCTGATTTCAAAACCGCTGTTTGAATAAATATTAAATCCATTTTCAATTTGGTTGTTGCGTATTGTTGTAGGCTCTGTATGTGTGCTGTTAAAGTAGGTGATTGCATCGTTACGCACATTAGAATCATCTTCAAGTGTAGAGTCTGTAAGGTATACAACATAAACGGTCATGTTGCCGGCGTAGTCAAGTTCCACAATTTCATAATAACCACAAACCACTTCGGCATCACTATCTGTGGTTATGTAGTAATATTTGCCGGCAGAGAACGAAGATTTATCAACTTGTGTGTAAGAATCAATGCTTGCAATTTCTTTATAGTAAACAAATTGAGTGTCATAAGGTTTGTTTACGCAGTCAATAAGCACCTGTTTAAGGGTGATATTGAAAAATTCTTTTGTAACATTATAACTGTAATATCTAAAATAGCCGGTATCAATTGAGTATGAATAACTTATGTCGTTAATGTCGGCAATATCTGCAACATCAACCGCCTCATTTTTGTAGTCATAATATTTTCTCATGTAATATTGTTGATAGTTTACAGGGAAAGCAGAATTTGTTGCACTTTCGGTAAGTGTCATCAACCCGCCAAGAGTTTGAGTAGGGGCGGAAGCATCAAAGTAAACAGTTTTTGTAATTTTGTTGTAGTAAGTTGAGTTATAGCCCTCATATTGCATTGTGATTGTGATGTAACTATTTTGGGTTACAATCAATCTTGAAGTATCAATTGTAAAGTATTTTGTACCCGTTCCCTCCATAATTTCACCGCGAATTGCAGGTGCAATTGTTGGGTAAGAGCGAATTACAATAGACTCTTCATCAATTTTTGCTTGATATTCGTTGGTTGGAATTTGCCATTCAACGGTAAGCATATCACTGTTTGTATAATATGTGTTTGCAACGTTTGTGGTTGTAAGTTCATAACTGTCAGAGCCGTAGATTGCAAAATCTGGTTCTTGCGATATAATTTTAAATCCAAATTTATAAATTGAATAGAAATTGCTTACAACGCCTAAATTGCTTGCTTGATAAATTGTTACAACATAGTCGCCTTTTTGATAGAAGTATTCGGTTGCACTTGTTCCGGGTGCAATCACTCCATTCTTTCCATCGGCAAGGTAAAGCGAAAGGTAACCATTTGCGGTTGTACCGTTGGAGTAGTAATATTTTGTAACATTTCTATTTCCTTCGGTTACGGTTGCTTTCACTTCAACCATAATTTCATATTCTGCAATGTTAATGTTGCCAGCAATGTATTTTTCAGCCATTTCCGCTGTTCCAAAACTGTCAACAACAACACCTTCAATGTAAACGTCAAACATTCCGGTGATAGGGTTTTGCTTATAGTAAGCATTGCCATAGTATGAAAGGTTGTCGTTGTTTTCAACCGAATAAATTGTTTTATCTTTGCTGTTTGCCTGTGTGCTGTTTAAAATTGTGTATTTATATTGTGGAATATACAGCGACATAGGCAGTTTGTTACCTTGTACGGCAAACACAGAAAGGTTTTCTTCTTCTGTGAATGTGTCTTTTGAATAGAATGAACCACTGTTCAATCCATTTTGGTTATAACTTGGGAAAGAAACTTGAATCGATGAAAGGTTTTCACCACTATACATACTTAAAACAATTTCACCGCCAACTACACTTTCAAGAGAGGAAGAAGTTCCATCCTCATTTTTCACGCCTTCAACCGGTGAAATAAGTGTAAAGTCGTCCACAATAAATGTAAGCGTGCGTTTAAAATAGTCATATTTGTCTGTTGCGTTGCCAGAAACATATGTTCTTTCAATCACATAACGTCCTGCAAGAGGGTAGTTATCTGTGCCCAGCGCAATTACGAAACTTTCAACTTGACCTTGGTCATAGTTTTTATCAGAAAGTGTGAAAACGTTGATTGTGCGGGTAGGAACCTCCGCAATGTCATAGTAGTAATAATAGTTGTCGCTTCCCTCATATTTTTTGCATTTCAATTCATATGGATAGTAAGAAAGCACAATGCTGTCAAGTTTACTGCCATTTTCAGCCACAGGAATGTAAGAAAGTGTAAGTTCCCTTTTTCCATTGATAGGAGTGTGGTAAATGAATTTGTATGTAAGAGATGTTTCCTCATATTCTTCATAACCCTCTGCACCTTCCTCAATGCCGTTGTCAGCAAAGTGAGTGTAGTGTGTTTTGTCGTTTGCGTCTTTATAACTGAAAAGGTTGCCGGTCATGCTGTAACTTGCATAATCAAGTGTTTCGCCGTCCTCAAACTTAACCATCATTTTAGATGCATCTGATGTAACATTAAATGAAAGGTAACCACTTGGATAAAGTTTATAGTTTAAAGCCTCATTTGTGTAATTATCACTGTTTGAAAGGTCGCGTATAAGAATTTTGTAAGTGCCTTCAATTGCTTCGTCATTTTCGTCAATAAAGGTAATTTTGTAAGAAGTGCCTTCATATGGCGTAAAGTCAGAAGATTTTGCATCTTTAAGATAAGCACGTGTGCTGATAGGAACAATCAAATATGTTCCATTATAAGAAGTGATACCTGTTGATGGGAAACCATTTGGGTCATTTTCTTTGGTTGTTTCAACCGTTATTTCGTTGAAATATTTAAGTGAAGAATTGCTTGCTGTTTCAAAGAATTTTGAAAGCACGCTTTGCAAGTTTTCATTTGCATTTTCAACATTTATGCCATATCTATAAGCCTCAATGCTTGCATAACTTGCAAGATTTTCAATGTAAATGGCTTTGTTCTTTGTCCAGTTGATGGAAATTTCAATTCCTGCCTCTGGTACAGAAATGCTTTCGCTGTTTGAAATAATTTTTCTTATTGTTGTATCGCCCACAATCTCTTCAATAAAGATAGGCGAAGTTGAATCTTTTAAGAAAATATCAAAAGCGTTGTTTCCTGCTTGGTCATAAACTTCAAGAATGTAAATACCGTCGTTGGATTTAACATAGGTTGAAGGTACAATGTTTGCAAAGGCTTGCGAGTTTGAATATTCTGTCCAGTTTGATGCACCTGCAATGTCAAGTTTGTAAGAAACCGGCAAGGTATCGTGAGAGATAAGCCTTGAAAGAAGTTCTGCAAGTTTATCCTCACTTAAAGATGAGTAATAGTTTATTGAAGTCATTGGAATGTATTTAACATATCCATAAGTTGTTGCACCACTTGCCTTTTCGTCCCAAGAGATGATAAAAGGTTTGTTGCTTGCATAAGAGTTCAATTCTTCCCCAACTTGATATGTTGTTGAAGATGAAATTGTTGCTCCGCGTGTTGAAATGTTGTCAATTGGGTTGGTATCAATTGTAAAAGTTCTTGTGCTTGGCTTGTCGCTGTTTGCAGAAGTAAGTTCAAGTGTGAAAAGTGCGTTTGCATATTTGCTTGTGTTTTCAATCACAATGCCATACTTTCCGGCAACAAGATTGTTGTATTTTTCATCGTCAGCATTGGCAGAAGTTTCAAATTGCTGATAGTGCATTTCATATTCGCCAAGACTATCAATGCTTACATCTTCAAAGAAATATTGTTTTGTCTTATAGTTGTAAGCAGAAAGGGTGATATTCACTTTTGCATCGTAAATGTTGTTTTGTGCGTCGTTCAGCACATAAACACTTTTGTTTGTATAACCGCCTGTGTAAATTTCAGCAAACTGGCTGTCATAAACTGTAAGGGTAGGGGTTGTGTTTGTTACAGTAAAGTAGAAAATTTGATAGTGATAAAATCCACTTTGAAGTGTTCCACTTGTTGACATATAAGAATCAAAGGTATATTGAACAATGTAAAGATATGTTCCTGCCTTGTTTTGATTGAAACCTTGGAAAGAACTTTCATAAACAAGTTCTTTGTCGCCGTCTGCGTTTGTTTCAACGCTGTAAATATTGCTGTAAGATGGTTTTAATGTTGCATTTGAAATAAATTTAATAGGTGTTTGGTTTGATGAAACAGGCTCGCCAGCATCATCACCATTTATAAAGTTTTGTGCATAACCTTTTAAAGCGTCAAGACTATATTCGCTTGCTTGAGTTGGATTTTGCATACTTGCATTGTTTTTGTCGGCCTCATCACCATTAGCAATTATGTATTTATTCAATGCACTTGTAATATCTGCCGAATTTGTAAAGGTGTTTGCCGAGAAATCAAAGGTTTTAAGTTCTTTACTTTCTGGCTGATTTGTTGTTGCGTTTATATCTGCATAGTCGCTGTAAACCGCTTGATACCCATAAACATAAAGCCTTTGAGCCTTGTTTTTAAAGATTTCATTATTTTCAAGTTCTTCAAGAGGCAGACGATATGTTGTGTTGCCGTCGGCAGTTTTTGAAATGTAAAGATAACTTATTGAAATATCATAACTTCCAAGTTTTGTAAAGGTAACAACACTTTGTCCATTTTGGTCAATATTTGCCTCAATAAATTGCATATTTTGCGCAATTTTGTTGCCGTTTTCATCAAGTTGGGTGATAACGCCTTCATTACATTCAATTGTTGATGTGCGAATTGATTGGTCAAGGTCGGTGTATTCAATGCGAAGTTGAAATTTTTCTGGGTCATAACCAATGGTTGGAAGAGTGTTTACCGATTGCCCATAAGAGAAGTTGTAGAAATAATAGTTTGAATATGCAGAAGATGAAGTTAAAAGCGATTCTTGCATATTTGGTGATGGAACAAGGTTTGGTCTGCCGGTTACACTGTCAAAATATGTATTGGCATTAAAAATCATAAAAGTATAATAAATAGTTTGTTCACTTAAAGTAAAAGTAATGCCATTGTTTGAAGTTTGATAAATAGAAATTGGCACCGCCAAGGTGTAACAACCTTCTTCATTTAAAACAACTTGATTTCCGGTTGAGGTAAGGTTTGAAAGTGTGGTGTCAAGTTTAATTTCAAAGTCAAATTTTTGAGGAGTGAATGAATAACCCGTTGGTACAAATGGGCTTTCGTGATTTTCTGTAAAGTCGCCAATATTTTTATCGGTCAAAAGGTTTTCGCCCGTTTTGCCATTTGCAATGTCTGCACCCGTAAGGTTGTAGTATAAAGAAAGAGATGTTTGAAAGTCAAAGTAATAATAAACGTCGGTTTCACCCTCGTTAGGGTAATAACCATAGTTGAAGTTGTCAACATTTCCGCTGTCTGCAATTTCATCATTACCAATCACAATGTTCTTTTTGCTGTCATTTTGGAAAAGATAAATTGTGTTGCCCACTTTGCCCACGTCAGCAGAAGTTTCACTTGAAAGTGATATGTCAACAAAGGCTGGCAGGTTGTTTTCAATCTGCTCATACCTTGTAAATTCTGCACCCGCTGTTTTTGGTGAAGCAGGTGGCTGTGCCATAACAAATGCACCTGCACCAAGCGTGCCGATAAGTGCGCAAGAAATTGCCATTTTACCTAATAAATTTTTGACTTTGTTCATAAAACACCTCTCAAAGATTTTATTACAACCTTATTTTAACATAGTGCTTAAAAAAAACAAAATAATTTAAGCAAATATATTTAAGAATATTATATATTTTATATATAATAAAATACATATATAAACAAAAAAAACAAATATAAAAATAAATAAAAAAAATATTTTTAGTAATTTTTTTAATTATTTTGAATATTTTATATAATTATTATCAATTTTCTTCCTTTTTTCATATTATTACATAGGAGAAAAAATGAAAACCCTTTCACTTTGCCTTATTGTAAAAAATGAAGAAAAAACATTGCCAATAAGCCTTAAAAACGCCAAAATATATGCTGATGAAATAATAATTGTAGATACAGGCTCAACAGATAATACAAAAAAGGTCGCCCAAAAATTTACAGATAAAATATTTGATTTTGCTTGGCAAGATGATTTTTCCAAGGCAAGAAACTATGCGTTCGACTTGGCAACTGGGGAATACCTTATGTGGCTTGACGCTGACGACTTTGTGCCTACAGAAACGGCAAACAATATTGCCAATTGGAAAAATTTTGATGATGACGCCGATGTTTTACTTTGCCCATATATCACCAATTTTGATAAAAATTTAACCCCTCTTTTTCAGTTTAACAGAGAAAGAATTGTTAAAAATCAAAAACGATTTCGCTTTCACGACCGCGTGCATGAGGTGATAGTACCAAGCGGAAAGATTGTTTATAAAGATGAAATAAAAATATATCACAACAAGAAAAATCACACATACACCACAAGAAATTTGGATATATACAATAAAATGATTGCAAATGGCGAAAAATTCACACCTCGAAATCAATTTTATTATGCAAGAGAACTGTTTTTTCATCAAAAGTATGAAGAGGCAATTCATGCCTTTTCAAAGTTTTTGGCAGATGGCAAGGGTTGGGCAGAAAACAATATAGAGGCTTGCCTTAATATGGCAAAATGCTATATGGCAATTGAAGAAGAAAACAAGGCACTTTCAACCCTGTTTGGCTCTTTTGTTTATGACCTGCCACGGGGTGAAATTTTGTATGAAATTGGCAATATTTATCTTAAAAAACAATTGTGGGAAAGTGCAATATACTACTATAAACTTGCCCTTTCTTCGGCACCCAATACAAAGGGCGGAGGGTTTGTAAATGTTGATGCTTGCACCTTTTTGCCCGCACTTCAACTTTGCTTTTGCTATAATAAAATAGGGGATAATTTAACAGCCTTGCATTATCATCAAATTTCAAAAAACTTTAAACCAGATGATGAAAAAGTAAAATATAATGATGAATATTTTAAAAATTTATAAAGTAATAAATATATAACAATCGTTGCAGAATATGAATATAAAAAAATAGAGATTAATTCTCTATTTTTTAATTTTAATATGATTTAATTTTAAAAGTTCTTTGCTTAAAAGTTTTAAAAATTTCTTTCGTTTCACATCAGTTACAAGGGTTACATTTCCATTGTCATTGTATGAAACAATTGTTTTGCCGGGTGTTTCTTCAAGGTCAACTTTCACATCAACTTTGCGTGTTATAAAAAGTTGTGGGTGGGTAAGTGCAAACAATGCACAAGTGTCATTTGTTGCAATTCGTTTGTCTGGGAATCCGGGCTCCCAATACATAGAATACATATCAAACATAAGTTTGCCAACTTCGTTTACTTCACGCAGATTGTACACATACTCTTCGTCAAGATGTGCCTTTCTTCTTCCAATATTTGATGGCACCATAACAAGAGGAATTTTGCTGTCAAGCACAATCTTAAATGATTCTGGGTCGGATGAAATGTTGAAAGAAATGTGGTCAGGATAACCGGGCAGACCAAAAGGAGAGCCTCCCATAAAAATAATTTTAGGTATTTTGGCAATAATGTCAGGGTGTTTTGTAAACAAAATCCCCATATTGGTATGAGGACCAAGCACAATAGGAATAATGTCGCCGTCGCCTTCATTTAAAACGCGATACATTGCCTCAATTGCGTCTTCCTTAATCACTTTGCGCTTTGTTGTTTTAGGTGGTTGATAACCTCCCATTCCGTCCACTTGGTGAATGTTTTCTGCGGTAGGACTTGTGCGGAACATGGCTTTTTTTGCACCCTTTGCAACAGGAATATCACTTTCAAAAATATCCATAATATGCAGGGTGTTACGCGTTGCAGTTTCAATAGAAAGGTTACCAACAACAGTAGTTATCAGTTGAATGTCAATTTTTTTGCTTAAAAGTGCATAAATAAGGCAAACAGAGTCATCAACGCCGGGGTCTGTGTCAATAATAACTTTAATTTTATCTTTTTTCATAGTACAATCCTTTTAAAATCTTCTTATATGTTCATTATACATATTATGTCAAAAAAATTGCAAACGATTTGCGCTTTTTGTTGTAATTTTTATAAATTTATGTTACAATGCTGATGTCCTTGGAGATGTACCGAAGAGGTCGTAACGGGACGCACTCGAAATGCGTTTGTCGGGAAACCGGCACGTGGGTTCGAATCCCACCGTCTCCGCCAAAATCGTTATTCTACCTGAAAGATGTAGATAGTAGATTTCGACTGTCTCTGTTTAGGAACAGTTTATTTGGTTTTTATAATATTATTTAAATAATATTTAACAAAAACAACCGATGTTTTATTTAAAGGTGAATTATGGAAATAAGACTTATAAAAGAAAATGAATATAAAGAAGTGGCAGATATGATTGCAAGAAGTATCAGCAAGTCTGCTTTTGCGAAATTTTATCCACAATGCTCAATAGATTATATTAAAGAAAGCTTAAATGCTGAGGGGGTTAAGAGAAGGGCATCTTGGACGCATTTTTATATCATAAAAGATGAAGAAAGAATAATAGCCTGCGGTGCGATTGGACCGCATTGGGGAAGTGAAACAGAAAGTTCGTTATTTAGTATATTTGTTGATTATGATAAACAAGGGCAAGGCTATGGCAGAAAGATTGTGGAAACATTGGAACAAGATGAATATTTTCTGCGTGCAAACAGAATAGAAATCCCTGCAAGTATGTCAGCTATTCCATTTTATAGAAAAATGGGGTATGAACATAAAAATGGAAAGCTCAATTTTGATGATGGACATTTTTCATTGGAAAAATTTAGATAATTATAAAAACACGATAAAAATCTCAACTATAAAGATATATTTGATTGAGTTTATGTCGTGTTTTTATTTTAAAATTATAATTGTCTTTTGTTATCCTATTTGGGTGATAACAAGATACCCATTTATTCCTTCGTCGTCAAGGAATGTTACGGCGTTTTCAGTTACTACCTGAATATTCAGCGTGCTGTCAGCAGATGTTGTTTCAATAATAGCACTCGCATTTATCATAGTGTTGTTTTCAAGGCCCCGTGCGGTACCAAGCACTTCTGTGCCGTTTAGAAACAATGCCATATAATCACTTGCTGTTGCACTGCTTGCTGGGTAAACGCCATAGTCTATTTTGTAAACACCTATGTTAGGCAAAGTTGCAATCCCGGTGGTTGTGTCAATTGTTATCCCACTTGCCAGCAGAGTGTTTGTCAGTGGGAACGAGTCGTTGTCAACCGATTGCTCTTCAGTTGTGAAAAAACTACCAAAAGAAGAAGAGGCTATTGTTCCGGTTGCCCCAGTCGCCCCAGTAGCTCCGGTAGCCCCAGTTACACCAGTTGCCCCTGTAGCCCCAGTAGCACCAGTTGCTCCGGTAACGCCTGTAACCCCGGTTGCTCCGGTAGCCCCAGTTGCACCAGTTACGCCAGTAGCGCCAGTTGCACCAGTAATGCCTATTCCAGTTGCTCCGGTCGCCCCAGTAGGCCCAGTAGCCCCAGTAGCCCCAGTTGCGCCAGTGATGCCTATTCCGGTAGCCCCAGTAGCCCCAGTTGCGCCAGTGATGCCTATTCCGGTAGCCCCTGTTGCTCCGGTAACGCCTGTAACCCCGGTTGCTCCGGTAGCCCCGGTAGCACCAGTAGCCCCGGTAACACTTATGCCAGCAGGTCCAGTTGCACCAGTTGCGCCGACAGGGCCAGCAGGGCCAATAGGGCCGGTAATGCCGTTGTTTACAAAAATAATTTGTCTGTCATTTCCATGACAGCCACAGTTGTTGTTATAGTATGTCATAAAAACCTCATTTGAAGCATAACGCTTCAATACATGATATGCGCGTAAAGCAAAATGTGCAAAAATTATAACAAGGAAGATAAATTATTGCCAATAATCACACACAATCTATTATATTCAGGTATGTTTATGCTTTTTTGAAGTTTTTTTGCAACTTCAATTGCTTTTGCAAGTTCATTTCCGGCAGACACCTCTTGTTTTTCTGGAAGGTCAAGAGGGGAGGCAAAAAGCGAATAATAAAGATTGGAAATAAGAAGTTCTGTTTCTTCCAAAAGGTTTAATCGCTCTTCATTTTCCTCTTTTTCTTTAATAATAACAATGTTTTTGTATAACTCTTGAAGTAATGCCTTAATTTCATT
This sequence comes from Clostridia bacterium, assembly GCA_017621525.1. Taxonomy (GTDB): domain Bacteria; phylum Bacillota; class Clostridia; order Christensenellales; family UBA1242; genus Caccovivens. The sequence goes on along the minus strand of JAGASX010000013.1, from coordinate 553 downwards.
TAAAAGGTTGTTTTCAGCCTGTGTTCCCACACGCGATGAAAAAATACCGCCAATTGCAGAACGATTTTGAGAAAGTTCATATCTTTGCGTTAGTGTGTTGAAATTACAAAAAAACTTGTGCATAGATTTCTCCTTACACAAGTTTATATGATATGAATTTATAATATGTTCTAATTTATAACGCAGAAATAAACACTTTTGTAACATCGTTTGGATACGCTGCGTGCAAAATCATTGGCAACAGAAGATTTATAAAAAGCACTAAAACCAAAAGCACAGCAACACCAATCAATGTGTTTTTAAGCCTTGTTGAAGCCTGCTTTCTTTTATCATCACTTTCACTTTTTGCAAGGTTTACGCCAAGAACAATCGCATAAACAGTACCAGCGCCACCAACAACAGCCAAAATAGCATACAAAATATTTGGCAAGGTATTGTAAACATCTTCAAGCCAAGAGAGGTTGCCCCCATACACATAATCCATAAGGGTATTAAAAAAATGCATAATATGCTCCTATTTGATTTGATTTTAACACATTTTTTTAGGTAATGC
>JAGASX010000012.1 GCA_017621525.1 Clostridia bacterium | reverse complement strand
TCTCCATGCCATATCTGTATATAGGTCGCTTATCTCTCTTGCTGTTATTGCATTGTATGTTGCATCATCGGTGAGGTTTAAGAATGTTTTGTATTCTCCGTTTAAGTATGTTCGTATGTCGCTTGTTGCATATTCGTTTGAGTAATTTGTTTCGTCAAATACGTAACCTAATGCATTACGATCAATAAGCGTTTCAAGTATAAATGTTCCTGTTGTTCCTGACGCTGGGGCTGAACTTCCTGTAAACTTCGCTCCGTCTACACCTACTAATCTCCAACGGACCGCCTCTTCGTTGTAAGTACCCATTTCTACATAGAAATATCCGCTTGGGTCTTGTTGTAAGTTTATTGTTGGTTTCGGTGCGGTGTAGGTTATATCCCCGCCTACCGTAAAGTCAAGGTCAGTTAGTGCCCATACGCCTACAAAAGTAAGCACTATTGCCATTGCTATGAATGATATTGTTGATAAGATTTTAAATGTTTTGGTCATGGTTTAACTCCTTGCGACCAGATGTCGCCCGACTATCGTTGGTCGTTTCTAAATTTTCAGTTTTATCGGTTCCGCGGTGAGCCTCTTCCGCCATCCTTACGCTGGGCGATTATCGTTAAGATTTTCTAAATCTTCAACTTTATCTGTTCCAGCAGGCACCTTCCCCGGTCTCGGGGAAGGCTGAACTCCTTCCGTCAGTGCATCCACACTGCCACCTCCCCCATGGAAAAAGTTTTTATTCAATTTTTTATGACACCCACCGCCCCTGCGGGGCACCTCTCGCGGGCTCGCGGGAGGCTTTTAAAAACCCCTTATGAAAAAGCGTTTGTGGGGCTCCGGGGGAATCGCAACCCCCGGCGTCTTTTGGTTCTTTTCTAACGTTAGAAAAGAACAAGAAATTCACTCTTCACTTTTATTTCTTCACTTCGATTATGCCCCCCCATTGCCATTTTGTCAAGTGATTTTCATAAGTTTTTTAAAAAATTTGCTATTCTTGACAAAATGGCACAAACGGAGTCCCTGCAAATTGTACAATTTGTGGGGAAAAAGAAAAGGCGAGCGTTAATAGAAATTTGCACTCGCAAATTTCGCTAAGCGTAGCCTTTGACGCCGTCAAGTAAATTTAATAAGTTTTTTGAAATTTTTTGATTTTTTTAAAAAGCCTCCCTCGCGAGGCGAGGGCAGTGCCCCGTAGGGGCGGTAGGAGTGGGAAGGTTGTATTTTTGACACCCACCGGCTCTTCGAGCCACCTCCCGCGGTTTTGCAGGAGGCTTAAGCGTAGTGATTAAAACTCCTTCCCCAGAGGGGAAGGTGGCACGAGCGAAAGCGAATGACGAAAGAGGGTCCCCTATTCTATTTATATAAATCCCTCTTCCGCCCTGCGGGCACCTTCCCCCAAGGGAAGGCTTTTTATTAATACTGATTTAGCGTAGCGTCAAAAGCGGGCGTTGGTCGCTTTTGGTGCGTAGCGGGGTTGTCCTACTTTTTCACTATTCACTATTCACTTTTAACTTAATATAATTTCCCTTCCACCTCCGCCGAGCGCTCCGCTTAGTGCCCGCGAAGATGCGACAACAAAAAAGACAACCCCAAAAAGGTTGCCTTTTAAATTTTTATGTTTTAGTCTTGTTCTTTTGGAAACACAATCACATATCTATGTGGTTCTGTGCCCTTACTTAAAGTTGTTACGCGGTCATCTTCTTGAAGTGTTGTATGAATAATGCGTCTATCGCTTGGGTTCATAGGGTCAAGGCGAGAATATCTGCCAGACTTTGCAACGCGGTCAGCCGTTCTTCTTGCAAGAGATGCAAGGCTTTCAACGCGTTTTTCTCTGTATCCGCCAATGTCAAGCAAAATTCTTTTTGAATGTTTGCCTGCCACTGCTGTAAGAAGTCTGTTAAGTGCATAGAAGCTTTCTCCGCGATGTCCAATAAGGTCGCCAAGGTCGTCGCCTTGCACTGAATATGTGATGTATTTTTCATCTTCAATCACATCAATTGTGCAGTTTTCTTTGCCAGCGACAGCCAAAAAACCTTGTAAAAATTCTTTGGCGTCCATAGAAACATCTTCTTTTTGTGCAACTTCTTTAATTTCAGTTTGTTGGGCAGTATCCTCGGTTATTTCAGGTGCTTTTTCGCATTTTTCAATTTGTTTTGGTTTTTCTTCAACAATGATTGCCTTTTCTTCGGCACGTTTTTCAACGCGTTTGGCGTATTTTTCTTTGGCGTCCTCTGAAATAGTTACCAAAACTTTTGCCTTTTTAAAAAGTCCACCCTCGTTAAGAATTTTAATATCCACATCTTCGCGTGGTGCTTTAAGTTCAAACAGCGCATTTTCAATAGCCTGTTCGATATTTTTTCCAATTCCTTCTGCTTGTAACATAAATTTCTCCCTCTTTAATCAATTAAAATTTTCTTGAATAGTCAACTGTAATTTTTTTATCTTCTACTTTCTTTTTGCGTTTTTCAATGATTTTGTCAACAATGATAAGTTGAAGTGGAAGAATAAGGGTGGAAATAACTTGTCCGGTCAACATATATATTGCAAATACGCTGTTGTAGAAAAGTGCAAACACGCCCAACAGACATGGAATGATGATTTTTGTCCATTTTGCGTTTGCTTTAACTTCTGGCAAACCTTTCTTGGCATTTTTGCGTTTGTTGTAAGCGGTTGTGATAACGCTTGAAAGCATAGCAAATACAATGCAAAGAAGTGGAAGAATAAGGTAACCGTTTGCAACACTTCTCTCTTCTTTAAGGTCTGTCATAAAAGCGTTGTAAATAGTTTCTTCGCCCTCTTCAAGGTTTTTCTTGCCAATTTGGTTTGCAACTTGGCTGTAACTTAAAACAGATTTTTCAAGTGGAGAGTCTGCAACCCAAATGTTTTCAATCCAAAGGAAAGACTCTTTGTTTGCGTCATAAACTTCAACCACGCTTTTCATTGCCACGTTTTGAATAGCTGTTGAAAGGTAAAGGTGTTGCTCTTCATCGCCATTTTCACCGGTAACAATATCAGTTTTGATGATAACTTCTTTACTGCCGGCCTCTTCACCCTCTTCGTAAACAGGGATATACTTTTGAATAAGTTTTATAATATTTTCGTTTGTAACCTGTACTTGAATATCCTCTTCACCTTCATTTTGGGCAGAGATAGTTTTGGTTGTTGTAAAGCCTTCTTTATTTTTATAGTCGCTTTTTTGCAAAACAACAGGTGGATTGTCGCCGTCGGTGTAAACAAGGTAAACAACAGTTTTTGTTGTGCTTTCTTCGCCAAGAACTTCCTCTTCAATAAATTGGAAAGAAAGTTTGTCGTATTCAGCAAACAAGCCATATTTTTCATTTAAAGTATAGGTTGTGTTGTTTTCTAAAAAGTCGTCTGCTACGTTTATGCAGTTTGCGTAGGTGTATTTAATATTTTCGTAGTTTGTTTTAATTTTAAACGACGCCATAGAGTTAAGCCCGCTGAACAGCGTGAAGAAAATTACAAGGTTAAGCACCATAGCCACAAGCATAACAATACAACTGCCGTATTGAGTTTTGCCATAATGGCGTTGGTATAATTCATTTTGTTTTTGTTTTAAAATTTGAGGTTGTTTTTCATACTTGGCGTTAAGTTTTTCAAGTTCTGGTTGCATTTGTGCTTGAAGAGTGCTCATACGCTGTTGAGAATATTTTTGCACGGTGTCAACAATCGCCCAAACAAGACGAATGATAACAGTAAGCAAAATGACAGCAAGCATATAATTGCCAAGAGTGCCCTCAAATGCTTGAATAATTCCCACCCATGCACCGCTTGGTTGGGTTGCAAGCAAATTGCCTAAAAAAGCCATTTTACATCTCCTTTAATATTGATAGGAATGGGGTCATAGCCACAAGATTTTGAATTTGGGCGACATCTTAAAATACGAGAAAAGCCTATAAAAACACCTTTAAACCCAAAATGGGATATTGCCTGCAAGGCATAACTTGAACAGGTTGGATAAAACCGGCAGGTGTGAGGCAGGAGGGGTGAGATAACGCCTTTATAAAAATAAATAGGGGTTTTTAAAATAAAAGCAAAAGTCTTTTTTAAAAATTTCATTCCAACTTTTGCCTTTAATTGAATAGTTTTTTCACCTGACTTTCAATTTCATGAAAGCCAAGTTCCCCAGCGCCGATTTTGGCTTGAAGAATATAGTTATGCCCCGCCTGTGGCAGAGAATTTACACGCACAATTTCTCTAAGCCTGCGCTTTAAAAGATTTCGAGTGTGGGCTTTACCCACCTTTTTTGAAATTGAAAACCCTATTTTGTAATTATTATATTTACTTTTAACTGTGAAAAGGGTGAAGTATTTACCACTTTTTCTTTCCCCTTTTCTGAAAATATAATTAAATTGGACTTGTTTCTTTAATCTGTGGTCTTGCTTTACCCTTGTTTTATGCAGATAATTTTTTTCTTCCACGATTTCTTCTTCTTTTCAAAACATTTCTACCACTTTTGGTTCTCATTCTTTCTCTAAAACCGTGAACTTTGCTTCTTTGTCTTTTCTTTGGCTGATAAGTTCTTTTCATAAGTTGTGCCTCCTTTTTTAATGTAACTACTCAATTATAAAAAATATTTTCGCATTTGTCAATTATAAAAAGGGTGAAAAGGTGAAGAAATTTTTTATTTACAAAAATCGCCATTTAAAAACTTACAATAACAACTTTACTTTGGGGAAGTTTCACCCTTTCACTTTCGGCGTTTTATGCTATTTTCTAATGTTAGAAAAGAAATTATAAAAATCTTTTAGAAATTTTCAACTTTTTTTTCAAAAAAGAGAAACCGTTTATGACATTTAATAACAAACCTTATTATAAAATTTAAAATCTCAATAATAACATTTGATTACAATTTTTATGATGAAATTACAAATCTCAACCTTATAAGAAAACACTCACTATGTTCGTGTTATTCTTGCGTCCCTAATAAAAAGCGTTTGTGGGGCTCCGGGGGAATCGCAACCCCCGGCGTCTTTTGGTTCTTTTCTAACGTTAGAAAAGAACATATAAAGTCTTTTATTTACTTTTCTTTTTTAAGAAAAGTTTTCTATCTTTTTTCATTCAATCTTTCGCGTAAAGACTTCATAGCATTTTTCACGTTTTGCATATCTTGCTGTATTGTGTTGGTACTGCCAAAAGCACCCTCTCCACGCACAGACGGTATTTCTTGAAGCGCTTTCAAACTTATTTCTTTCACACTCATATCTTCAACGCGATGAATAACCCCTTGCGCAATTGCTTTTGAAGTTGAATAGAAAATAAATTTATCAAGGTCTGGATACTTTCTTCGCACATCATTTTCGCCAATGTCAGAAAATATAAGGGGTATGTCATTTGCATTGAAAATTGCAACTTTAATTTCCCCACGATAACCACTGTCAATCACCCCAGCGTTTCGCTTTATACCCTTTACACCGGTTGAAGAACGCTCTTCAATCTGCATATAAAACTGCTCACTGCACGCCCATGCAATGCCGGTTGGCACCAACCCATTTTTGTATGGCGGAATGATTAAAACATCATCTTCTAAACAAGCATAAATGTCATAACCAGCATTTTCACGCTCCTTACGAGGTATCAACGCCTCACCACGTAACTTTGCAAAATAAATAGTGTTTGGATTGTCAAAAAAGTCCATAATTTTCTCCTCACGCACCATTATACACACCGCCAACTAAAAAACCAAACATAACTGACAAAATTTTTAAGAAGTTGAAAGAAATTTACACAAGATTTTTCACAACAATTTTTTGTGCAACAAAAAAGTTTGGCACAAAACCAAACTTTATTTTTTTTATTTTCTTATTATCCAATCAATCTTACAGGCAAGATGAGGTATAAAAATTCATCATTTGTTGTTGGAACAATCACGCAAGGAGTTGATGCGCTGTTGAAACAAATTTTTACAAATTCATTTGAAACCGCCTTTAAACTTTCAAGGAAATAGCGTGGGTTGAATGAAATTATAAGGTCTTTACCTTGCAAAGTTACCGCCAAGTTTTCGCGTAGATTGCCAAGTTCACTATTTGATGTAAGGCAAATGTTGTTTTCTTTAATTTCAAACTTAACAAAGTTGTTGTTGCTTGTTTTTGAAAGAAGAGTTGCCCTTTCAAGTGCCTCTTCAAATTGCCCTTTATTTACAGTTACAAAACTTTCAAAGTTTGCAGGAATGATTTGTTTATAGTTGATATAATCACCTTCAAGCAGACGAGATGTAACTTTTGTATCGCCAAGGTCAACCATAATTGTGTATTGGTCAACATAAACATTTATGATTTCATCGCTGTCGTCAATAAGTTTGCTAAGTTCACTTAAACTGCGAGATGGAACAACAATCGAGCGTTTAATATCTGTTGTAACTTTCTTTTTAACAAGTGCAAGGCGGTATCCGTCAAGAGCAACAGTTTGCACCATTCCGTCTGCAATATCAAAAAGCACGCCTTTTAAGATTGGACGAGAATCGTCAAGTGCAACAGAAAAGATAGTTTTTGAAACGCAAGATTTAAAATCTTTTTTTGAAATGCCAAAATAATCTTTTGTATCAATTTTCTTAAAACCTGGATATTCAACAGGGTTATAGCATTGAATAACAGAATGGCTTTCCTCATAGCGGATTTCCATTTGATTTTTTTCGTTTACTTCAAGTTCAATAGTTGAATTGGTAAGTTTTTTAACAAACTCTGTTATAAATCTGCCGGGAACAACAGTTTCGCCCTCATTTTTAACTTGTGCTTTAATTTTCTTTTCAATAGAAAGTTCTGTATCTGTTGCAGAAAGAGTAAGCGTATCATCTTCGGCAACAATTTTAATTCCTTCCAAAATAGGGTTTGTAATTTTGTTTGAAATTGCTTTGCTTACAATTAAAAGTGCTTCGGAAAGTTCAAGCCCTTGGCAACTAACTAACATAAATATCTCCTTTTCTTTTATGTAAATATTGTACCATTTTATTGACAATTCGTCAACAGAAAATAATAAATAAAATAAATATTTTTTTATTTTTAATTGCCTAAAAAAATAATTTTTAAAATATTTTTTCTTCGCCCGCCAAATAAAATATGAATATTTTTTTATTTATTGGTAATAATAGTAATAATAATACGTGTGCAAATGTGGATAACTTTTTTATGACGCAATATATAGTGTTTTAAGAATTTTTTTGTAATTTTTTAACCACTATATATTGATTTCTAAAATGTGGATAAAATGTGTATAAAAAATTTTATTTATCCACCTTTCAACATTTTTCTAATTTCGCTGATAAAATTTTGTGTTTTAATTGATGATTTTAATTGGTCGGTTATTTTATCGCGAGAGTGCATAATTGTTGTATGGTCGCGTCCCCCAAAAATTTTACCAATTGAAATAAGTGGCATTTCCAAAATTTCACTGATAAGATAAATTGCAATCATTCTTGGCTCTACAACGTCTTTACTTTTTTTCTTGCCAACAATATCCTGTCTTGTTATATCAAAATATTTGCAAACGGCATCAATAATATCATCTGGTGATGTGCCGTCGTTTCTATCTTCTTCAAGTTGGCCGTCAAATGCCTCCATAGCCTCTTCCATAGTTGCGGTTGTTTTGTTTGCAAGGTTTGCAAGGAAGTAAATTTTTGAAAGCATACCTTCAAGTTCTCGAATGTTTGTGTTTATTTTTTCTGCAACAAAGTTGATGACGTCGTCATCTATTGAATAATTTTCAAGTTGACATTTTTTTCTTAAAATTGCAATACGGGTTTCAAGTTCTGGCTGTTGAATATCTTGGGTTAAACCGCTTGTAAAGCGAGAACGAAGTCTATCGGCAAGGGTTTCAATTTCCTTTGGAGGACGGTCAGAAGTGATGATAATTTGTTTATTGTTTTGGTAAAGTTCATTAAAGGTATGGAAAAATTCCTCTTGTGTGCTTGTTTTTTTGGAAATAAATTGAATATCGTCCACCATAAGCACATCAAGATTGCGATATTTACTTCTAAATTCAACAACGCCTTTGCTTTTGCTTTCACTGCCCAAACTTTCAATATAATCATTTGCAAATTGCTCACAAGTTACATATTTTACATTAAGATTTGGTGAAAATTCCTTCAAATAGTTGCCAATAGCGTGCAAAAGGTGTGTTTTTCCAAGACCAACACCACCATAAATGAAAAGAGGGTTAAATTTTTCGCCCGGGTGCTCGGCAACGGCACGAGAGGCTGCGTAAACAAATTGGTTGGAATTTCCAACTACAAAATTATTAAAGGTATATTTTGCATTGAAAGGATTTTTGGTTACCTCAACTTCCTTTTCGCCGGCCTGCTCGCCATGAAGTTTGATATATTCAATTTCTTCGCTTGGGTCAAGCACTTCAATTGTAAGGTCGTTTCCAAAAATATCATTGACAGCAGTTGAAAGTTTGTCAAAATAGTTTCTTGAAATTTGATTTTTTGCAGAAAGAGTGTTTGCCGCAATCACAAGATGCTTGTTGTCCACAAGGTCCAGCACCTTAATTGGTTTAAACCACATAATAAAAGAAACGTTTGAAACTGTAAGTTCCAACTTATCAAGTACAGCCTGCCATAATGCTTTTAAATCTTTCATAAATTCCACCTTTTGTTGTAAGCAAAGGGAAATGCGGTAAAACATTCCCCTAACCTTATATGTTTATAATTATAATGTCAGTAAAAATAAAAGTCAACTATGGGTGAAGGATAAAATAATTTTGTTTTTATTGTAAAAATGTGTGATAATTATTGTAAAATTTAAAAAATTTTGATAAAATAAGGCTATGCAGATAAAAAAGTTGACTTTAAAAGATTATCGTTCTTACCAAAATAAAACCTTTGAATTTTCTAATAAGGTTAATATTTTGGTAGGTAAAAACGCACAAGGCAAAACCAATGTTGTTGAAGCCATCTTTTTTATGATTATTGGCAAAAGTTTTAAAACATCCAAAGAAAAAGAAGTTGTTTCTTGGCAGGCTGAAAATGGTTATATAAAGGGTGAGTTTTCTAAAAAATATCGCGACGTTGAAATTGAAATGTTTTTTGGAAAAGATAGAAAAAAAACGATAAAAATTGATGGAATTTCAATTCATAAAATGGGTGAACTTTTAGGCTCGGCAAACGCAGTTTTCTTTTCACCCGAAGAACTTAAACTTGTTAAGGAAAGCCCAGAGGAAAGACGAAGATTTATTAACGTTGTTTTAAGCCAAACCAACAAAAAATATTTTTACCTTTTGGGCAGATATGAAAAGGTCCTTGCCAGCAGAAATAAACTTTTAAAAAGCACACAAGATTTGCAGGAAATTAAGGATACCATAGATATTTGGGACAGGGCACTTGCAGAACTTTCTGCCAAAATTTATGTTGAAAGGGAAAATTTTATTAAAGAACTTACACCTTTTGCAAAAAAGGCGCATGAATATCTTTCAAACGGTGAAGAAAAACTTGAAATGCAATATAAATCTTCATTTGAAGGTGAAGATTATGAGGGCAAAATGCTTAAATACCTTTCAAAAAATCTTCAAAAAGATTTTAAACTTGGCTACACATCTGTTGGCGTGCACCGAGATGAAATTGATATATACCTAAATGGGGTTGAAGTGAAAAATTTTGGCTCACAAGGGCAACAGCGTACAACCGCCCTTTCACTTAAACTTGCAGAACTTGAATTTATCAAAAATCGCGTAGGCGAATATCCTATTCTTTTGCTTGATGACGTGTTTAGCGAACTTGACGCAAACCGCAGAAAAAAATTGTTAAATTTCACCTCAAAAACCCAAACAATAATCACCTGCACAGAATTTGAAAAAACAAAAGATTTTGACGGAAAAATCTTTGAAATTGTAAAAAATCAATAAAAAACACGAAAAAATCGTGTTTTTTTGTGTTTTTATTACTTTCCTAAACAAAATTTAGAGAAAATAAGGTCAATTATATTTTCATTTTCACATTCGCCGGTTATTTTGCCAAGGCAATTCCAAAGATTTTTTATAAGCATAGCGGTTATATCCATGCTGAAAGTTTTGCTTTCATTTATTTGATTTAAAATGTCTTCCGCCTCATGCAAAATTTGCAGTTGACGAGCGTTTAGCAAAATTGCTTTATCAAAGATAATTTCCTCTTTTAACACTAAAAAGTAAATTTTTTCTTTGATTTTTTCAATATTTTCATCTTTTAATGCAGAAATTTCAATTTCATTTGGTTGCTTTTGTAATTTTCTTTCAAGGTCGCACTTGTTTACTATGGTTAAAACATTGTTATTATTTAATAACAATTCTTTTATTTGAATTTGTTGTTCCTCTTCTCTTCTGCTTGCGTCTAAAACATATAAAATAACATCTGCGGTTGACAACGCTTTTTTAGCTCTGTCAATTCCAATCTTTTCAACGGTATCTTTGCTTTCGCGGATACCGGCGGTATCTATAAAGTTAAGTTTAATACCTTTATAACTTGTGCTTTCTGTAAGCACATCACGAGTTGTGCCCTCAATATCGGTTACAATAGCACGCTCTTGCCCAATAAGGGAATTTAAAAGAGAGGACTTGCCCACGTTTGGTGCACCAACAATTGCAATATTTATTCCATTTGATATAAATTGCGAGTTTTTTGCCAAAATTATAAGATTTTTTATCTCATTTTCTGCATTTTTTATAATTTCAAACACTTCATCACGGGTGGTTTGTTCTATATCTTCTTCTGGATAGTCAAGTGTTGCCTCAATTTTTGCAAGACATTCTGTAAGACCGTTTTGTAAAGATGATATTTTTTTATATAGTTTGCCTTCTGCAACGCCCAACGACGCTTTAAGTTCGCCCTCGCTTTCTGCATTAATTTCACCAATTATGCTTTCTGCCATATCCAAACTTATCTTGCCGTTTTCAAATGCTCGTTTGGTAAATTCGCCGGGCTCTGCAAGAGTTGCGCCTTCTTCAATAAGTTTTTCCAAAACTTTTTGGGCAAGAATTGTTCCGCCATGAATTTGAAATTCCACCATATCTTCGCCGGTATAAGTTTTTGGTGATTTAAAGTATACGGCAAAACACTTTTCAAATAAATTTTCGCCTAACTTAAATTTTCCTAAATACAGCATATTTGGCAGGGGAGTGATAGGCATTGAAGAAGAAGTGAAAACTTTTTTCAAAATTTCCAAACAACCATTTCCGCTTAACCTTACTATTGAAATTGCCCCTTTACCCATAGGGGTTGAAATTGCACATATAATATTTTTCATAAAATTATTATACATTATAAATTACATAAAAGCAAATTATTTAATAAAGATTAAAGTGCGTGAAGTTATATAAACATAACAATTATGTTATAATTATAGGCTTATTTGCTTTTCTTTTTCAATTGCTCTTTTTGCACTTTGGTATCTTTCAATTGTTTCAAGCAAATATCTTTCTCTTGCCATAGGGTCAAGTTTAAGAAGTCTGCTTTCATCCATAAGATATTTTAATGGGTTGGTCATGGCATCTTCTTTATCCAAAACCTGCCTTACTTTATCAACAAATTCCTCATCTTTATTGTTGATGATTTTTATATTTGCGTTGGAATATGTATCCCTTAAACCTTTGTTTAAAAGTCTGTTTTTGGCACGTAACGCCAAAGTTTTTAATGCATCGCTTTTCATAATGTTCTCCTTTTTTAAAACATGAATAGTATAAAATACAATGGTTATTTCTCCAAGGTGTATTTTAGTGCATAATGTCGAATGTTGTGAATTTGTGTAAAAAATGAATTTTAGAAACAAAGTAAAATATTTGCCATTTTTAAAAGGATTATGATATAATATGTATGGAGGTTATTATGAAAGAACTTAAAGGTACAAAAACAGAACAAAATTTAATGGAGGCTTTTGCTGGCGAAAGTCAGGCAAGAAATAAATATACCTATTACGCATCAAAAGCAAAAAAAGATGGGTATGAACAAATTGCTTCAATTTTTGAAGAAACTGCAAATAATGAAAAAGAGCATGCAAAAATGTGGTTTAAGGCGTTGCATGGTGGTGCTGTACCTTCTACAATTGAAAATTTAATTGACGCTGCCGCTGGTGAACATGGTGAATGGACAGAAATGTACGCACGTATGGCAAAAGAGGCAAAAGAAGAGGGCTTTGAAGAACTTGCAAAACAATTTGCAGGTGTTGCAGAAATTGAAAAAAGACATGAAGAAAGATACAACAAACTTTTGGGAGTTGTACAAAACGGAACTGTATTCAACAAAACAGAAAAGAAAGTTTGGATTTGCAGAAACTGCGGTCATATTCATGTAGGGGAAAGTGCTCCGACAGTTTGTCCTGTATGTGCACACCCACAAGCATACTTTGAAATCCATAACGAAGAGTTTTAATAGAAAACATCGCGATATGCGATGTTTTTTTGTTTCACGTGAAACATTCCAAACAAAAAGGTATGATTTGTTTCATTTGAAACATTTAAAATTCAAGAGGTATATTTGTTTCACGTGAAACAAAATCTTGTAATCAAAACCTAATGTTTCACGTGAAACAGGATAAAAAGTATGGTGCATGGTGAAAAATAGACGCAGAAAATGGTAATTTTTAAACGAGTATTTCCTCATTGAAAGGAAAATGAAAAATGTTAAGGGTGCATAAGAAATTAAGAAAAATTGCAAAAATAAAAAACCTCACAAAATTTTGTGAGATTTTTGTTTATTGTGGATGACGTTTATTGTAATTTCTTAAATCGCCAAGTGTGATTTCTTTTTTCTTTAAAAGTTCAATCAAATCGGCAAGCCTGTCTAAATCATCTCTTGAATAATAATCAATGTAAATTCTGCCTTTGTTGTCATTTCCAATTGCAGAAACCTTTGTTGCAAAAACTCTTTGCATTTCATTGATAAGTTCTTTAAGTTCAATTGATTGCTCTGCGGTTTTTGCCTTTTCAGGCTTTTGTGGGTTAAGATAGTTTTTTACTGCTTTTTCAAGTTCTCTTACAGACATTTTGCCGTCGGCTGCCTGTTTAGCAAGTTTTATTTGTTGTGTGGTGTCGTCAACTACAACAAGGCTTCTTGCGTGTCCGCTTGAAAGTTTGCCGTCCTCAATCATTTTAATTACGTCTGGGTAAAGGGTGAGAAGTCTTAAAGTGTTTGCTACGCTGGAACGGCTTTTACCAATTCTGTCTGAAACAACTTCTTGTGTAAGGTTGTATTCATCCATAAGTTGTTTAATAGCGCGTGCCGCTTCAATAGGGTTTAAATCCTCGCGCTGTAAGTTTTCAATGATTGAAATTTCACGCACCTGCTTTTCTGTGTAGTTTTTAATTACAACGGGCACCTTTTCAAGACCGGCAATGTTTGAAGCCCTCCAACGGCGTTCACCTGCGATAATCATATAGTTATCGTCATCTGTTTTGTTTACTACAAGTGGTTGAATAACTCCATGAAGTTTGATTGAACTTGCAAGTTCTGCCAAAGCCTCTTCATCAAAATACTTTCTTGGTTGGTTTGGGTTTGGGTAGATTTTTTTAATGTCAAGTTCTGTTACATTCTGTTCGGCCTGTTTTTTAGGTTGTATTTTTGGTTGTGGTTGCTCGGTTGGTTCATCATAAAAAGCAAACAAACTTTCAAGTCCTCTGCCAAGTCCTTTTTTCTTATCCATTTTTCACCTCTCTTAATTTAATTTTTGTATCCTTTGTTATTGGTGTGTATTTTACTTTGTTTCTATCTAAAAATTCCTCTGCAAGTGAAAGGTATGCCTCCGCCCCTTTGGAATTTGGCTCATAAAGCAAAATTGGCACGCCGTGGCTTGGTGCCTCGGCAAGACGTATGTTTCTTGGTATGTATGTGAAGAAAACTTTTTTACCAAAAAACTTTAAAATTTCATCGCTTACCTGTGTTGTAAGGTTGGAACGTTTGTCTTTCATTGTCATAACAACGCCCTCAACGTCAATGTTTGGGTTAAGATGAAATTTGATAAGTCGAATGGTGTTCATAAGTTGGGTTATACCCATAAGTGGGTAGTATTCACATTGCATTGGTATGATTACGCTGTTTGATGCGGTAAGGGCGTTTACCGTGATAAGTCCCAATGATGGTGGACAGTCAATCATTATGAAATCATAACTATCAGCCACATTTTCCAATATTACTTTAATAATTTTCTCACGTTGTGGCATTTGCACCATTTCAATTTCCGCACCGGCAAGGTCAACCGTTGACGGAATAATATCAAGCCCTTCAACAATGGTTGGAAGTATCACTTCGTCAGTTGTGCTGTCGCCAGAAATAAGGTCATAAATTGTTTTAATGTCGTTGTCTTTGTCTACGCCAAGTCCGCTGGTTGCGTTGCCTTGTGGGTCAAGGTCCAACACCAACACCTTTTTGCCCATCGCACAAACGTATGCTGCAAGGTTGATGCAAGTTGTTGTTTTTCCTACGCCACCTTTTTGATTGGCGAATGCAATAATTTTTGCCATAATTGTTCCCCTTTATTGTCTTTGTTTATACTATAACATAAAAATCATCAAAATTTAAGTATTTTTTATAAAAAACTTGAATTTTTGGCTAAAAAATGTGAAAAAAACAAAAGAATTGTATTCACCACGCACCTGCATTGACCTGCGACCTACGCAGACGCTCCTTTGCTCCGCCAGCCTTTACGCTGGGTAACTTTCGTTAAGTTTATTAAAACTTTTGACTTTATGTGTTCCAACATGATACTTTCTTACACTTTTGCATCGCTCCGCACGCTGACGGAACTCCGCCCTGCCAGCACGCTCCGCTAATCAGTTTTAATAGATGACCCTCTTCCGTCAATCGTAGACCGCTCCGTCAAAAGTCGTCCTTTTTTGGGAAGTGCCTTGAAGAGGCGGGAGAGGGACAACTTTAAGTGAAAAGGGAAAAGTAAAAATGAAGAGTGAATGGTGAAAAGGTAACCCCGCTCCGCACGCAAGCCGAGCGTTGCCCCGTCTTGCACGCTCCGCTTATAAGGTTGGATGTTAAAAAAAGCTTAAAAAATTCAAAAAACTTATTAAAATCACTTGACGGCGTCAAAGGCTACGCTTGGCGAAATTTGCGAGTGCAAATTTCTATTAACGCTCGCCTTTTCCTTTTCCCCGCAAATTGTACAATTTGAGGTGTGCCCCAAGTGTTCCATTTTGTCAAGAATGGCAAATTTTTTAAAAAACTTTGTAATTTTACTTGACAAAACGGCAATGGGGGGGGGGTATAATCGAAGTGAAGAAATAAAAGTGAAGAGTGAAAAGTTAAGCCTGTTGGGTTTGACGAGGGGGTATTTATTCCCCCGGAGCCCCACAAACGCTTTTCCACCTCCCTCTTTGAGGGAGGTGGCAGTGCGGATGCACTGACGGAAGGAGTTCAGCCTTCCCCAGTTTCGGGGAAGGTGCCCGAAGGGCGGAAGAGGGATAAAGGAGTTAAAGTATGACCAAAACATTAAAAATTCTATCAACAATATCATTTATAGCAATGGCAATAGTGCTTACTTTTGTAGGCGTATGGGCACTAACCGACCTTGACTTTACGGTAGGCGGGGATATAACCTACACCGCACCAGAGCCGCAAATAAACTTACAACAAGACCCAAGCGGATATTTCTATGTAGAAATGGGCACTTACAACGAAGAGGCGGTTCGTTGGAGATTGGTGGGAATAAAAGAAAGCGGAGGAAGCGAAACAACAAAGTTTACAGGCACTACCGCACCAAGTGCCGGCTCTGTTGGAACATTTATACTTGAAACATACACAATTATACCCCATGCATTTAACGAAACAGAATCCTCAAACGAATACGCAACAAGTGATATAAGAACATACCTTAACGGAGATTATATAACCGCCCTTAACCTTGCAAACGACACAACATACAATGCAATAGCAGAAAGAAGTGTAGCAGATATGTATACAGATATAGGATGGAACTGGTATCAAAGGAACAGCAGTTATGCTGAAAACGCAGTTTACAGCATAACTACCACCAACACAGAAAGTGATAAACTTTGGCTGATGTCAGTTGCAGAAATTTACACCCTTGTAGGCGGAGGCACTATAGGTGCAGACGGCACAATCAGCGATGATTGGTCGACATATTACGATAATTTAATATGGAATGAATTTCCTTATTGGCTTCGCTCTCCTGACCCTACCTATTCCAACCTTGCGTTCTATATCCACCCTGAAGGCAATTGTTACTACAACATTGTTACCGATACCTGGGCCGTGCGCCCCGCCTTTAATTTGGAATTTTAATTGAATGGCAAAAAGTGAAATTATTTGTTAGATAAATTATAGCAATCCGTCCATGCAAGGGCGAGCGTAGGCTCTGTCCGCATGGGCGGTTTTTGTTGGGGAGTTTTAAATAATGGCGATAAAAAACTTTACGAATGGGGATTTTTGTGCTATAATGCACATGAAAATAGAGAAAGGAAAGTGAAAAGTTATGAAAAACAAAGCGATTACAAGCAGAGATGAAGATTTTGCACAATGGTATACCGATGTTGTTAAGGCGGCGAAACTTGCCGATTATTCAAATGTGAAAGGTTGCATTGTTTTTGAGCCTAATGGTTATGCAATTTGGGAAAAAATGCAAAGTGTGCTTGACAAAAAGTTTAAAATGCTTGGTCATCAAAATGTAAGTATGCCAGCCCTTATTCCAGAAAGTCTTTTAAAGAAAGAGGCAGAACTTATTGAAGGGTTTGCCCCAGAGGGTGCATGGGTTACCGAGGGCGGTGGAAAAGTTTTGGAAGAAAAATTGATGTTCCGTCCAACAAGCGAAACCCTTTTCAGTGATTATTATGCAAACAAGGTAAGTTCTTATAAAGACCTGCCACTTCTTTACAATCAATGGTGCAATGTTATGCGATGGGAAAAGGAAACACGTCCATTTTTACGCACGCGTGAATTTTTGTGGCAAGAGGGGCACACTGTGCATGCAACTGCCGAGGAGGCCGAGGCTGAAACCTTGCAAATGCTTGAAGTTTATCGTGATTTCTTTGAAAATTATCTTGCAATACCTGTTATCACCGGCAAGAAAACAGAAAAAGAAAAGTTTGCTGGCGCTGAATATACCTGCACAGTTGAGGCGCTTATGTACAACGGCGTTTCACTTCAAAGTGCAACGAGCCACTATTTTGGGCAAAAATTTTCAAAGGCGTATGGAATACAATTTTTAAACAAAGAAAACAAACTTGAAAACGCATACCAAACATCTTGGGGTTGCACAACACGTATGATTGGTGGGCTTATTATGGTTCACAGCGACGATAACGGGCTTGTACTTCCACCAAAAATTGCACCTCGCCAAGTGGTTTTTGTTCCAATTGGCAAGGGCGAAGATTTGCAAGTTGTAACAGCCCTTTGTGAGGAAATGAACAAAAAGTTGCATGAGGCTGACATTATTTCATTTGTTGACAAAAGCGACCGCTCGCCCGGCTTTAAGTATGCAGAGCATGAGGTGAATGGCATACCTGTACGTGTGGAAATTGGAAAACGCGACCTTGACGGCGGGTTTATAACTCTTGCTCGTCGCGACACTCGCGAAAGGGTGCAGGTGGATAAAAATTGCGACATTGTGGCAACTGTTCAAAACCTGCTTAATGATATTCAACAAAATCTTTACAACACCGCAAAAAAACGTGCAGATGAAAAAACATACACCGCAATCACACTTGATGAAGTAAGGGATATTATGTATAATCGCCCTGGGTTTGTTAAGACTATGTGGTGTGGCGATGAGGCTTGTGAACTTGCAATGAAGGAAATTCGCGGTACAAAATCTCGTTGCATTTTGGAAAATCACCCACACATTGGCGAAAAGTGCGTTGTTTGTGGGAAACCTGCAAAACACCTTGTTGTTTGGGGAATTCAATATTGATTTAATAAAAAAAGTCCATGCAGGGGCGAGGCAAAGGCCTCTGTCCGCATGGGCTTTTTTGTTGAGTTTTTTATTCTTTCTCTTGTTCCATATCATCAAGCATATCATCAATTTTGTCAAGCATGGCAAGAGATTCGGCTGTCATTTTTTCATTTTGAGCAAGGTTGTCGGCTCTGCCAACCATAACAAGTTGCCTCATAAGTTCATGCCCGTCGCCTGTTTTTGAAAGGTGGGCAATTTCTTGACTTAAAAGCCCATAAGAAAGTTGTTTCCAATGAGGGTTTTTGGTTGGGTAGTCTTTTATAAACATAAAAATATCATGTTTGAAAATAAGAATTTGAATGTCCGCCATTTCTTTCATTCCAAAGTTTAAAAGGTGCAGATAGTTGTTTGCAATTTCGCAACTTTTTTTGTTATGGCCAAAGAAACTGTCTATTTGTTTGCCATCTTTCATGCGCGTTATGTGTGTTTGTGGCTTACCAATATCATGAAAAAGCATAACATAAGCAAGTTTACGACGCTCTTCATAAGTCATATTTATGGTTTGTTTGTTTATTTCTTCAACCGAGTGCAAAATATGCCCTAAAACATTGTATTTATGCCAAGGATTGTTTTGCGGTTGAGCCTCACATAAAGAAATTTCAGGAATGGTTTTATCAAGCCAAGTCCTAAAATTTTCATCACCCTTGTAGGCGTTATAAAAATTTTCTACCACATTTTGAGAAAGCAAAATTTCATCTAATTTTTCTATCATAATGCATCCTTTTAAGTATTGTATCAATTTATGATTAAAAAAGAAAGCGTTTTGCTTTCTTTATTCTTTTTCGCTGACCTCTTTAAAACTTTCTTTGTTTAAAGGAGTGGCTTGTTTGCTTGCCTCGTTTGCCAATTTTGCACGTTTTTTAAGCATTGCCATTCTTGCTTGGGCATAGCCTTCCATGCGTGCATCATAAGATGCTTTTACAACATCTGGGCGTGCCTCTTCCAACATTTTTATATATTTTTTGCCGTACATAGGAATTGCCTTTTTCTCGCCACCATAAAAACTTATATAGCAACCCATGTTACTGCAAGCAAAGTCGTAAAACTGCACAGCCATTTGCAATGGCATATGTTTGAAAGTTTCTTCATTCATATCCATAAGAAAAACAGGAATATATTGCATAACTTCGCCAATTTCTTCACCCATTGTGCCAATATATCTTTGGTAGATAGGAAAGGTTGCGTATTTTACAACTTCTGGATATTTGTCTGCAAGGCGAAGTAAAATTCTGCCCTCCGAGCGAAGTCTTTCACTTGCAAATTGAAATTCGCATATTCCATGTTTTTCAATGGCTTTCATAACAAAGTTTTCATTATCTTGCATTTTTTTACTTGCGTTTTTAAGGTGAAGGACACCCATTTCCAGCATTTTTTCTTGAAAACTTTTTGTAATTTTCATATTTCACCCCCAAAAACAACAATTTTTATATTTATATGATAACCTATAAAATGCTGTTAGTCAATAACCTTTTTGCGAAAAATTCGCCCAATTATCCACAAGTATGCCCAACCAATAAGCCCGCCAATAAAAACACTTGTCATATTAAGTAGCGCGTCGCTTAATTGCACAGAGCGTGGCACCGGCAAAATAAATTGCAATGTCTCAATGCTTACGCCAATTGCAAGACCAATTGTGGCAAGCAGGATAAGTTTTATCCACCACTTTTTTCTGCGTGCAAGAAAAAGAATAAACATTCCGGCTGGGTACAACATAACAAGGTTGATGATAAGGTCAAATTTGCCAATGCCGGAAAGGGAAAAATTGATTGGCTTTGCACACCAAGCGCGGGTGAAATCAAAATTTATGGTTATGTACCTTTCGCCAATGCTTAAACTGCCAAATACGCCCACAAAAAGCACACAAAGATAGCAACAGAAATATATTATCATCAAAATTTTTTGCAATTTTTCACTTTTAAAACACCAAATAACAAATGGCACAACAAAAAAGAAAATCACACCCAAAATTAAAACTAAAACCGTGCTTACAGTCATTTAGCACCTCACTATTTTAAAATTTTAACACAATTTTTTAAATTTTACAATGATATTTAAAAATATTGACAAAACTTTAAGAATATTTTAAAATAAAATATATACGGATATGGAAATTTTAAAAGCCATTCCGTCATACAAAAAACTTAAAAATTAAAATGTGCGGATATGGTGGAATGGCAGACACGCTGGATTTAGGTTCCAGTCCGTAAGGGTGCAGGTTCAACTCCTGTTATCCGCACCAAACAAAATAAATCCAAACTGAAAGGTTGGGATTTTTTTGTTGGTACTTTTATTTTTTCACTTTTCTTTAATGTTTCGAGTTTGTTTTGAAATAAAAAATAAAAAAGAAGCAATAAAAGTTGTTGTTGGAATTGTATTGACAAATTAATAAATTATTGTAATTAGATAAAAGAGTTACTCAATTCTTTAATATATACAGTTAAAAAATTAAATTATACTGAATTCGATGAACACCTTAAGGTTTGGATTTATCTTCAATCGTTGCACCCAAATTAAAGGGCAACAAGAAGTTGCTTTTTTGTTGTTTTATTATTCAATTTATTTGATTTTTTTGTATAGGATTGATATAATAATTGAAAGAGGAGGTAAATGTGGAAAATCAAGAAGTAAAAACTCTTGAAAACAACTTACCGTCTGCAAATTTTGCTGGAAGGGAAAAACGCAATAGATTTGGCAAAATTTTTTATAACATGTCAATAGGCTGTCTTTCTGGCGTGTTGTTTGCCTTTCTTTCAACGATGATAAGTCCGCTGTTGTATATTGGTGCATTGGCAATTCTTTTCTGCGTTGTTGTTGTGATGGTTGTGTTTTCTCTTGGTGCGGTTTTTGCTATGGAAAGCAAACCGGTTGCAACCGTTTGGGGCTGGCTGTCCAATGTGGCAAACTCTGGCGATGTTATGCAAAAAGTTATGGCAGTTTGTTTTGAAATAAGCAAATGGCTTGCCATTGCAGGCGTTGTTATTTCCGCCGTTGCAATTGTTTTTGTTGCAATTGGCAGTGGCAAAGGCAAGGTGGGCAAATTGGTTTTCTTGTCAATTTCTGTTGTGGCATTGTTGGTTGTTTTCATCATTCAAATGCTTTCAGGAGGTGTAAATGGCTAACGTAAAAATTCAGTTTGTGGGCTTTACCGATTTGCAAGAGGGCATTGTCATTGACGGCAAATTTGTAAAAATCAAACAGGACAATGATAAAAAATTGAATTACAGTTTTGAAACAGAAAAAGACACCTTTGAAATTGAAGTTTACAAAACCCATTGCTACACCGGCAAAAATTGGTTTTGGTGGAACCTTTTATACTTTTTTATAAGCATATTTGGGCTTTTTGATATAAGGCAAAACAAAAGATGTTTGGTGCAAAATTGCAAGTTTAAAATTGCCGTTCAACCAGCCCAAACAGTGATTGTGCGTAGGCAGGATTTTAAAGACGGCGAAAAGTTGGCATTGGTGGAAACCGACGCCTCTGTGGAAGAAATTGCAAACGTGCAGTACTATGATAAAGAGGGTGCAAAAAGATATTCTAAAATGAAAAAATTTAAAATTGCAACAACCATTCTTTCAGTGGTGTTGGCAGTGGTTTTAATAGTGGTTTTGTAAAAAGGGGGATTTATGAAAGTTTTTATTAAAAACAAACTTATTTCATGGGGCGGAAGTTCTCATGTTTTAGATGAAAGTGGGCAACCTGTATTTAAGGTGAAAGGAAAAATTTTTACCTTTACAAAAAAGAAAAAAATGTATGATATGCAAGATAAACTTTTGTACACCATTCGCAACAAGTTTTGGGTGGGCTTTTGCCATAAAACCATTGTAATAGACGCCGAGGGAAACAAGGTTGCAACCGTGAAAAAGGGCAGGTGGAGTTTCAACAACGACTACAAAATTTTGGATACAGAAAATGAAATGTCAATTGACGGCAAATTCTTTTCACTTTCCAGCCATATTATGAAAAATGGTCAACCTGTGGCAACAATCACTCGCGACTTTTCTTTAATAAGAGATTCTTTCACCCTTGAAGCGGAAGAAGACATAGAATTTTACACCGCACTTGTTATTGCACTTGACAATATTAAAGATAAAGAGGAAAAAGATTAAAAAACGCCCCAACAGCGGGGCGTTTTTTATTTTAACCTATTTAAAGTATACAAGATAGTATATAAGATAATATACAAGATGATTGACTTTTAAAGTGCCTTTGGGTATAATATTCATAAGAGGTGTATTATGGAAGAAAGGTATATTCCGCCATACGAAATAACCGAAGAAATGCTTGAAGTTGTTTCTGAAATTATGGAGAAACTCGGCAACCTTAACAGCGTAAATGAACTTAAAAAACTGCCACGTCTTCGCAGAGTAAGCAGGATTAAGTCTATTCATTCTTCGCTTGCAATTGAAAACAATACTTTGTCGGTAGAACAAGTTACAGATGTTATTGACGGCAAACGAGTGTTGGCTCCGCAGGAAGATATTTTGGCTGTTAAAAATGCAAACGATGCTTACAAACAACTTGAAAATATCAACCCATTTGACATAAACGACTTATTGAAAGTTCATCAAATTATGATGAAGGGGCTTGTTGATGAGACGGGCAAGATAAGAACAGGTCAGGTAGGCGTGATAAATTCACAGGGCAAGGTTGTGCATCTTGCTCCGCCGGCAGAATTTGTTTCTGGACAACTTGAACAACTATTTTATTGGGTGAAAAATAGCAGTACAAATATGCTTATAAAGTCATGTGTTTTTCATTATGAATTTGAATTTATACATCCTTTTCGTGATGGAAATGGAAGAATGGGCAGACTTTGGCAAACGGCGTTGCTTGCAAGTTGGAAACCAATTTTCGCATGGATTCCTATTGAAAGTATAATCAAAGACAATCAAGAGGAATATTACCAGTCCATAACATACTCCACAAGTCAAGGGAAGTCCAATATTTTTATTATGTTTATTTTAAATTGCTTAAACAAGGCGATTGATGAAATATTAAAAGACACCAAAAATCATATAAACCATATAAGTGTTCAAATAGAACAACTGCTTAAAGTAATTGAAAGTTATCCTCAATCAGCAATCGAACTGATGAAAAAATTAAATTTAAAATCTCGCATTGGGTTTAGAAACAACTATCTTAATCCAGCACTTGACATGGGACTGATTGCTATGACTCAGCCGGATAAGCCAACAAGCAAAAATCAAAAATATTTTAAAGTATAATTAAACTTATTAAAAATAGGGGCAAAGATTTTTCAATCACCCCTTTTTGTTTGGCGATTTTGCTTGATTGTGTTACAATGTGGGCATGAAAATTGGACAGATAGATTTTGGTGGCAATCTTATTTTGGCGCCTATGGCAGGCGTAACAGACCTTGGTTTTAGGGAGGTCTGTTCTTTGCATGGCGCTGACGCAACGGTAAGCGAAATGCTTTCTGCACGTGCAATGATGCACAACCCAAAGAAAACAGAGTTTATGGTGGAAAGTTCACCCGCCGAGCGTATAAAAATTGGACAAATTTTTGGACACGAGCCCGATGTTATGGCACTTGCCTGCCAAAACCCTCTGCTAAAACACTATGACATAATTGATATAAACATGGGTTGCCCTGCCCCAAAAATTGTAAAGAATGGCGAGGGCAGTGCGCTTATGAAAGATATGAAAAGGGCGGAAGAAATTATAAAAGCCTGCGTAAAGGCAAGCAAGGTGCCGGTTTCGGTTAAGTTTCGCCTTGGCTATGACGGCGATATATCTTGCGACTTTGGCAGAATGTGTGAGGAAAGTGGGGCAAGTTTTGTAACCCTTCATGCACGCACAACAGGTCAGGGATACAGCGGGCACGCCGACTATGAGGCAATTGCTCGATTAAAAAGTGCGCTTTCAATTCCGGTGATAGGCAATGGCGACGTGGTGGACGAGGAAAGTTATTCGCGTATGCTGTCAACCGGCGTTGACGGCGTGATGATTGGCCGTGGTGCACAGGGCAGGCCTTGGATTTTTGATGAACTTAAAGGCAAGCCATTCAATGGTGATAAGTTTGAAGTTGTAAAGCGTCATGTAGAGGTACTCCGTCAGCATTATGACGAGGCGTGGCTTACTCTATATCTTCGCAAGCACTTTTTGTGGTACGCCTCTGGCTATGAGGGCGCAACAAAAACAAGGCTTGCACTTGCAACAAGTCCGTCGGTTGATGAAAGTTTAAAAATTTTGCAAGAACTTATGTTAAAATGATTTGTTTTTGAAAATAAAATGTTGTACACTTAAATTACAAAAAGATTTGGAGGGGTTATGAAAAGAACGGTCAAAGATTTGGCAGGACTTAAAGGCAGAGTGGTGCTTGTCCGCGTGGATTTTAATGTGCCTATTGACGATGCAGGTGAAATTTTGGATACAACCCGCATTGTAAACGCATTGCCTACAATAAAATACCTTGTAGAGAAAAAGGCAAGGGTTGTTTTAATGAGCCACCTTGACAGACCAGACGGCTATGACGTAAGAAAATCACTTTGGCCTATTGCCATGCTTCTTATGAAGTCGCTTCCATGCTCGGTTACATTCTGCAACAGCCTTGTTGGCGACGAGGTGAAAGCCCGCATAAAGGCTATGAGCGAGGGCAGTGTTCTTCTTCTTGAAAACACACGTTTTTTTGAGGGCGAAGTTGAATGTAGTATGAAACTTTCTCGCGAAATCGCAAAAATGGGCGACCTTTTTGTAAATGACGCTTTTGGTGCGGCTCATCGCAAAAATGCATCTACTTACGGCGTCGCTCGCGTGCTTCCAAATGCTATGGGGCTTTTAATGGAAAAGGAAATTGACGCACTGGGGGTTGCTATCGACAACCCAAAACACCCATTTGTTGCCGTTGTAGGCGGGGCGAAGGTTAAAACCAAGGTTGCAATTTTGCGTAAATTTATTGAAAAGGCAGATACAATTATAATTGGCGGTGCCATGGCTTATACATTCTTAAAGGCAAAAGGTGTAAACGTTGGTGCGTCAATTGTGGATAAGGACAGCATAGAAGTTGCACGCGAAATTATGCAGTATGCCGAGGATGCCGGTAAAAAACTTCTGTTGCCAATAGACCATATTGCATTAAGTAGGTCAGACAAACAACGCGTTATTCACACAACCAAAAAATTGGGTGGCGACCTTGTTGGTTATGATATTGGCCCTGCAACAATTTCTCTTTTCAAAAAGGAAATTGCAACTGCAAAACAAATTTTCTGGAATGGCCCAATGGGTATGTTTGAAAACTCTTACTTTGCCTCTGGTACGCATGAAATTGCAATTGCAATTGCATCATCAAAGGCATATTCAATTGTTGGCGGTGGCGACACGGTTTCTGCTGTAAACAAGTATAAACTTGCCGAAAAAATGTCCTTTATTTCAACAGGTGGCGGTGCCACTATGGAATTTATGGAAAAGGGAAGTCTGCCTTGCATTGACGTTATTCAGGAGAAGGCTTTATGAAATATATAATTGCAAATTTTAAAATGAACCAAACACCTCAGGAAACAAAAGAATATCTTATTCGACTGTTGCCAAAGGTGGAAGAGGGCAAACATAAACTTGTGCTTTGCCTGCCTGCAACAAGCATGGGGGTTGCATCTTTTATGCTTAATGGGGGTGAAGTGTCCATTGGCGGACAAAACCTGTGTGATGAAGAAGAGGGCAAATGCACGGGCGAGATAAGCGGTAAAATGCTTAAAAACGCCGGCTGTGAGTTTGTAATTGTCGGGCACAGCGAAAGGCGTGTAAAGTTTAAAGAAACTGCACGCTCTATCAACAAAAAAATTAAGATTGCACTTAAAAACCGCCTTAAAGTTATTCTTTGCGTGGGTGAAAACTTGGCAGAGCGAAACACCCTTAAAATGCTGGAAACCTTAAAGGTGCAAATTGAAGAGGCTTTAAAAGGGCTGTATGAAAATGAACTTGAAAACATCATCATCGCCTATGAGCCTGTTTGGGCAATTGGCAGTGGCAAAGTGCCAACAAACAAAGAGATTGAAACTTCGGTTAAGGCAATTCGCAAGGTTATCACAGATGACTTTTCAGCCAAGGCTGGTGAGGCTATCACGGTGGTTTATGGGGGCAGTATAGACGCCAAAAACGCACCAACAATCAACCGCGCAAAGGGGCTTAATGGTATGCTTATTGGCGGAAGTTGCCTTGACGCCGGCACTTTTGCAACAATTTTGCGAGAGGTTTAGCGGAAAATATGATAAAATCGGCAGAAGTTGCCGATTTTTTGTTTGCAAAAATTAAAAGGGCATTGTATAATGTATGTCAAGGAGAAGCAATGGAACATCTTGCACTTTACAGAAAATATAGGCCAACAAATTTTGATGAAGTTGTTGGGCAAGAGCATATCACTCGCGCCCTTAAAAACCAAATCATCAGCGGAAATGTTGGGCACGCATACCTTTTTACAGGCTCTCGCGGAGTGGGAAAAACATCAATCGCAAGAATTTTTGCCCGTGCGGTAAATTGCCAACAGGGTGAAAACGGCTCACCTTGCGGAAAATGCCCAACCTGCATAGGACTTGAAAAACAAAACTCGCTTAACATAATTGAAATTGACGCTGCATCAAACAACAGAGTTGATGACGTAAGGGAACTTCGCGAAAAGGTTAAATTTCTTCCGGTAGACGCAAAGTATAAGGTGTATATCATTGACGAAGTGCATATGCTTACAGACAGCGCCTTCAACGCACTTCTTAAAACGCTTGAAGAGCCACCTGCCCATGTGATTTTCATACTTGCAACAACAGAGGCACATAAACTTCCAGCGACAATCCTTTCAAGGTGTATTCGCTTTGACTTCCGCCTTGTAGGGCTTGAAGCACTTACAAAACACCTTTCAAATGTGCTGTCGGCAGAGGGAATTGAGGCGGACGACGACGCCCTGCGTCTTATAGCAATGGCTGGCGAGGGAAGCGTACGCGATACCCTTTCAATTGCAGATTGCATTGTGGCATATTCAACAGGAAAGATAACAAAAGAAAGCGTGCAAAATGTTTTAGGCACAACCGACGAGGGGCTTTTGCTTGAATATTTTGACCTTTTAAAGGATAAAAACATTGGCGGAATACTTGAATTTGTTGCGCAAATTGACGCAAAAGGTAAAAACCTTTCTGTGTTTGTAAAAGATATGGCAAGGCACGCAAGAAATCTTCTTATTTGCAAAACCTGCAAAAACCCAAATGATGTTTTGGGGCTTGCAAGCGACACCTATGAAAAGATGAAAACGCAGGCTGACGGCTTTGATGAAAAATCGCTTATTTCATATATGCAGTCTTTTGGCGGTGCGGAAAATGAACTTCGCTATACCCTTTCACCACGTCTGCTTTTGGAAACATTGTCGCTTGCCGTAGTAAGCGGTGCAGACGCCTTAGAGGTAAAAAAAAACTGAAAAATTTAACACCTAAAACCCCAATTTCACCAAGAAATGTTTGGGGCAAGGTGGTGCTTTACTTAAAAGAACGCCGAGAGGTTGCTCTTCACGTTGCCTGTGGCGACATCGTGGACGTTGCAATAGACGGCAATAACTTTATAATCAACCTTTCAGACGGCATGATGATAAACCTTTTACAAGAGGGCAAACGTAAACTTGAAGAGGCGTTGCGTTGGCAGGGATTGGACTTTAATTTGGTTATCAATGTAAAAAAACAACAACTTTCTGAAAGTGAAGAGGACATAAAAAAACTTAATGAGGTGTTTGGCAATGTGCGAATCACCCATAGTAATATAATTTGGAGGTAAAAAACATGGCATACAACAATTTTGGCGGATTTGGTGGCGGAAATATGCAAGCCCTTATGCGTCAGGCACAAAAAATGCAAGAGGAAATGGCAAGAAAAAAACAAGAACTTGAAGAAACAGAATTTTCTTCATCTGTTGGCGGTGGCATGGTTGAAGTCAAGATGAATGGCAGACGAGAAATGCTTGCAATCAACATAAAACCAGAAGTGGTTGATCCAGACGATGTGGAAATGCTTGAAGACCTTGTCATCTCTGCGGTAAATGATGTACTTGGGCAAATTTCAAGAAAAGAACAAGACGCAATGCCACAAATGCCGGGCTTAATGTAAGAGGACACCTGTGGAAAACGACGTTATTGAAAAACTTATAGAGCAGTTTCGCACTCTGCCCGGCGTGGGCTATAAAACAGCACAACGCTATGCTTTTTCAATCATAGAGGGAAAAGAGGAGCGCGCAACTCGCTTTGCCGATGCAATAAAAGAGGCAAAAAGCATGGTTGGCTTTTGCAAGGTTTGTGGCAACTTCACCCAAAAAGAGGTTTGCCCAATCTGCCAGCACAGAAACCGCAAAATCATTTGCGTGGTAAAAGACCCAAAAGATGTTTTGTCTATGGAAAAGGTGAAAACCTACAACGGCGTGTACCATGTGCTTTTTGGCACAATCAGTCCGCTGGAACACCGTGGGCCAAACGATATAAAAATTAAGGAACTTCTTGCCCGCGTGCAAACTGATGAGGTGGAAGAGGTTATCATGGCAACCAATCCAGACGTTGAAGGGGACGCAACTGCCATGTATATTGCAAAACTACTTCGCCCACTTGGGGTAAAAGTTACCAGAATTGCACAAGGCGTTGCTATGGGAAGCGACCTTGAATATGCCGATGAGGTTACCCTTTCAAAGGCTATGGAAGCAAGAAGAGAATTGTAAAAAGAG
Organism: Clostridia bacterium; assembly: GCA_017621525.1. GTDB lineage: Bacteria > Bacillota > Clostridia > Christensenellales > UBA1242 > Caccovivens. The sequence continues at coordinate 24,355 of JAGASX010000012.1, read as the reverse complement.
GACAAAATGATAGTTTCAAAAATTGAAAATATTCTTAATAGTGCAGTTGAAAAATTGGGCATTGAAAAACACCTTTCGGTGTCTTTTTCAAATATGCCAGCCCTTTGCGACTTTCAATGCAATGGGTGCTTTGCTCTTGCAAAAGAGTTGGGTACAAATCCATTCGACCTTGCCCAAAAAATTGTTGAAAATGTGGAAGAGGGCGATTTGTTTGAATTTTCTGTAGCAAAACCAGCATTTATCAACATAAAACTTACCCAAAAGGCGGTGGAGGAATATGCAAACGCCTGCCTTAATGATGAAAATGGGGGACTTGCAAAACACAAAAACCCACAAAACATTTTGCTTGACTATGGCGGGGCCAATGTTGCAAAAGCACTTCATATTGGCCACTTACGCCCTGCAATTATCGGTGAAAGTTTAAAAAGACTTTACAAACTTTTAGGGGACAACGTCATCAGCGATGTTCACCTTGGCGATTGGGGCTTGCAAATGGGGCTTACCGCTTTGGAACTTTACGAAGAGGGCGTGCTTGGCAAATATTTTAAAGAGGGCGAAGATAAACCGCTTACCCTTGCCATGCTAAACTATGCATACCCACAGGCAAGCAAAAGAAAGAATGAAGATGAGGCTTTCCGTAAAAAGGCGGAAGAATGGACGCTTAAAATTCAAAATAAGGAAGAGCCTTACTATTCTATATATAAAGAAATCCGTGCCGTTTCTGTTGCTGATATAAAAGAAAACTATGCAAAACTTGGCGCACAGTTTGACCTTTGGTATGGCGAAAGCGATGCCAGCGACTACACAGCAAAAGCGGTGCAAATCATCAAAGATAGGGGACTTGCCCGCCAAAGCGATGGGGCAACAATTGTTGATGTTGCCCTGCCAACTGAAAATCAACCAATTCCAAAGAAGTCGCCTGACGAGGTGCAAAGATACCTAAACCCTATGCCACCTTGCATTATTGAAAAATCAAACGGGGCATCACTTTACGCAACAACAGACATTGCAACCATTTTGATGAGAAACCAAACATATAAAAACCTTGACCGCATTGAATATGTTACTGACGCACGCCAGCATATGCACTTTACCCAAGTTTTCCGCGTGTGCAAAATGGCAGGTATTTCACCAGAAGAACAAACACTTTTACATATCGGTCATGGCACCATGAATGGCAAAGACGGCAAACCATTTAAAACACGTTCTGGCGACACGCTGAAACTTGAAGATATTGTAGAACTTCTTATCAATAAAGCAAATGAAAAACTCCTTTCAAACGGCGGACAGAAAAATGACGAACTTGCACTTAAAATTGGCGTTTCTGCCATGAAGTTTGGCGACCTTTCAAACACTGTTGGCAAGGACTATTTATTTGATATAGATAAGTTTATGGCGTTTGAGGGTAAAACCGGCCCATACCTGCAATACAGCGTTGTAAGAATAAACTCAATTCTTTCAAAACTTGGGGATATCAAAGGCGGACAAATTACCGCAGATAAAAAAGAAATTCGCGATATTGTTTTGGCAATTTTAAAACTTAACTCTGCCTATGAAATCTGCTATCGCGAAAAATCGCTTAATACCCTTTGCAATGCAGTTTATGAACTTGCAAGCAACTTCTCAGTTTTCTACAACAATCACAGCGTGCTTGGCGAGAAAGATAAAAACCTTCAAGCAGGTTACGCAAGCCTTTTAAAACTTGTACGCAAAAAAATGATAGAGGTATTAAATGTGCTTGCAATTGAAGTGCCAGAAAAAATGTAATTTATTTTATAAATTAAATAAAAATGGCTATACTCCTTATAAATAAGGGCAGAAAAATATTTTTAAAAATTTTTAAAAAGGGTATTTACAAACAAAAAAAAGTATGTTAATATATAGACAAGTTGATGGAGGACAGACATGACTAAATTAAATTATAGCATCGAAAAAAGACTTGCAAACACAATAATTGCAAGAAAAAATAATATTAAAGTTGTTGAAAAATCTTTTGTTGGTCAAGTTGGTAAAGAACAAGACCAAGAAATTGAAATGTAATTGTTTGTAAAAAATTGACTTGTTTGTATTACCTTGGGGGAAGTGTGCTTTTTGCACGCCTCCCTTTTTTTAACAAATAATAGGATTTTAAATAAAGTTTTTGGCAATTTGCACTAATTGTGTTATAATGTGGGTGTTATGAAAAAGGCAAAGTATTTATTTTTTGATATTGAATGTAGCAATGGTTATAACATTTGTTCTTTTGGATATTGTCTTATAAGTGAACAGTTGAAAGTTCTTGATAAAAAAGATATTATCATAAATCCAGAAAACAAATTTATTTTGGCGAAAAAGGGCAATCGACCAAGAATTGAACTTGCCTACCCAGAAGAGTTCTTTTATAAACAAGACAATTTTAAAGCCTTTTATACAGACCTTAAAAAACTTTTGTGCGAAGAGGGCTATGTGCTTTTGGGGCATAGCGTGCAAAGCGACTTGTACTTTTTAAAGTACGCCTGCGATAGATATCAATTGCCTTATTTTGAAATGGAGGTTTTTGACACCCAACTTATTTTCAAACAGGCGTTTGAACGCGACCATGTGGAATCACTTGAAAAGATTTTGGACTATTTCAACTTCGACTTAAACAGGGTTGTTTTTCACAAATCATGCGATGACGCACTTGCATCTTTTTATGTTGCAAGAGAAATTTGCCGTGATAAAGATATAACTTTGACAGAACTTCTTTCCCAATATCAAAACTGCAAAATATCCAGCCAAAAGGTGGTTGAGGGACAAAAAATTAAAGAAAAAAATTACAGACGCAAAGAAATTGCTAAAAAATAGTTGACAAAAATTTTCACATGACTATAATAAAGGAGTGCAATTGAAAAAGCGACTCCCTCATTTTGCTTTAAAGTTGCCATAGACCAATGAAAGGATAACCTTTCTTGGCAATTATAGAGATGTAGCTCAGCAGGTTAGAGCACCACCCTGATAAGGTGGGGGTCGGTGGTTCGAGTCCACTCATCTCTACCAAAATTGCAAATCGCTATAAGCCTTATAAATAAAGGCTTGTAGCGATTTTTTGTTTTTCTCATTTTCACCCCAAAAAACAAAAAATGCCCCAATTTTGGGGCAAAGTGTGCCAAAAGTGTGCCAGAAATGTGATTTGTTTTTAAGATTGAGGCTGTAAATTTAGCATATTTGCAACACATTCTACCGCCTCTTTTGCTTTGTTGTGTGAAAAATGGGTGTAAATTTCATTAGTGATTTTTTCATTTGCGTGCCCAAGCATTTTGCTTCGAGTCGAAAGGTCGATATTGCTTTCGTAGCAAAGTTGGTTGAAGTTGTGGCGGAGGTCATGGAACCTCATTTGTATGCCGAAGCGGGCTTGCATGAAGTCGTGAAATTTATGTGAGATATATGACGGAGTAACTTCGCCCAAAAACACTGTTGCACAGACAAGGTCGCTTGGCAGGTAGGCGTTCATCTGTTTATGCTCCAACAACTCTTGTTTTAAGAAGTCAGACATCACAAGCACACGGCGACTTGTCCTGCTTTTCATTTTATTTTTGAATTTAGTGCCGTTATCCTCATAGGCGGTGCGTGTGAGGTTTATTATCCCTCTTTCAAAGTCAATATCGCCCCATGTTAATGCGGTTGCCTCACCACGGCGAGGGTCAAGTAAGAGGGCAAGAAGTGTAGGGATATATAAGTTATAAAAATCATGTTTTAGAGTAAGTAAAATTTCTGTCAATTTTTCGGGAGGTAAAATGGTTGGTTCAAATTCTTCTTCATCTTCTTTATATTCAAGTTTTTTGATACGGTTAAAATCGAGATAGTCCTGAGCAACCGCCCAATTTATGACTGTGTTTAAAAATTTGACATATTCTTGGATAGTTCCCTTTTTTAAGGTCTTGCCTTTTTTGTGGCAGTTTGTTTTGCCTTCAAGTTCGTTTATCCAATCTTGCACATTGCGGGTATTGATTTTGTTGCATCTCACCTTACCCCACTTTTCAATCACTGCCTTGCGGTAAGATTGCTTTTTGATAAGTGTGTTTGGCGATAATGTTTTTTCTTTGGCTTTAAAATACATCTCTGCCATTTGCTGAAAAGTACAATCATGCGTAGGCTCAATGTCCATTGCAAATTGCTCTTCAATTTCAAGGGCGATTTTTTTTGCCACGGATACGGTGGCGATATTTGATACTTGCTTGCTTTGCTTTTTCCCGAACTCGTCCGGCTTACTCCAAACTCTTATCAAATATTTACCGTTTGCTTGCTTTTCGATTTTGTAGGACATAAAACCTCCCTATTAAATCTCCTCACCATTGTATTTTAAAACAATAGGTTTATCTATTTGATATTTTTTTAAAGAAAATTCTATTGTTATGTTTTCATCATTAGAAGGCTTATAAGAACGATATCGAGTTATCATCGCGGAACCATTGTAGTAACCCGTAACAATTCTTATGTATGATGCAGACACAGGCTCTCCATAACTTTCAACTGTAAAAGAGTTTGCTACAAGAGTTTTACCTCCCGCATTTTCTATATTTATTAAAAATAATGAAATGCTTGACTCGTATTCTGCACTAATATATTTCATTGATAGTTTGCCGAAACTGCAACCAGAAAAAATACAGATAGTGGCAATCAAGATTGAAGATAATATAATCAATAAAGATTTTTTTTGTGATTTTATCATAAACTCCTCCTAACTTCTACAACAACGCCCAAAATGGTTATTGGCAGTTCTTCAATTTGTTGGTTGGTGAAGAACATAGGCTCAAATGCAGGGTTAAGTGGTTGCAAGGTAACGCCATTTGGGTGCTTAATAACCCTTTTAAAAGTACATTCTGTGTGATTTATTGAAACGGCGCAATAATCACCGCTTTTGCAATCTTCTTGTTGTAATAAAACTAAAATATCCCCATTTTCAAATTTTGGCATCATGCTTTCGCCTCTTACTTTTAGGCAAAAGGCTTTTTTGTCGCCTTTCAAAAGTTCTGTTGATATGTCCTCATAATCTTCAATGTAACTCGTGTCAATCATTTCAATAGGTATACCTGCGGGTATTTCGCCAAATACCGGAACACGGACAAAGGAGGTTCCAATGCTTACAGATGAAACATTGTTATCAACATTCAAATATCCCGCCTCTTTCATTAACTCTTCATAAGAGCAAGAGAGTGCTTTTGAAAGTTTTTTTAGAGTTTCCGGCTTTGGTGTTGACCTTTCTCCACGCAAAACTTTGGAGATATAACTTTTGGATACTCCGCTAATTACTTCTATTTGTCCAAGCGATTTTTCGCCAATTTGCTTTGTTAAAAATTCTATAAATTTGTTTTCCATGACTTAAATTTACCACAAAAGGACACAAAATGAAATATTTTTTAAAAAATTATTAAAAATCCGTTGACAAAAGGACACGAGGTGTGGTATTTTGAAATCGTCGGAGGAAAAATGATTTCAGTCAAGACGCAAATGTTGAAGCAAAAAATATACGCAAAAGGCTACTCTCTAAGTGAATTTTCAAAGTTATGTGGCAAAACAAAGTCAAGTATAGGCAATGTTTTAAAAAGAGGCAGTATTTCTGCCAATTTTGCGAAGGTTGTTTGTGATACGCTTTGCGTAAAGTTTGAAGATATTTTTTTAGCGTCATAGTGTCCAAAAGGACACAGACTAAAGGAGGAGATACGATGAGCGAAGAAGAACTTATACAAGCCCGCAAGGCGATAGGGCTTTATTCAATCTGTGAATTATGCACTATGTTTGGCTGTGGGCGCAAAAAAATTGATGATGCCTGCAATTCTAAAAAATTGCGTTATATCAGCCCAAACGGAAAAGGTAGATTTATCTATCTAAACGATTTTATCAAATTTGGCGAGGTGCAAAGTGAAACAAAATAACGAGTTTAAAATTGGCGACAGGGTGCGAGTATTGCCATGGGGTGAACTTGTAGAAGCAATTTTGTTACCTGAGATACCCAACAATCTTGCAGATGCGACAACTACACTTGTTAGGTTGGCAACATTGGCGGGGTGTGAGGCAGAAGTGCATATGATTGATGGCGATAATTTAAAATTAACTAACTTTTCATATGAACGTTATAAAGACCTATTCATCATATGTCCAAAAAAGTATTGCAGAAAATTGGAGGGTGATTATGCAAATTAAATATTCAGACGTAAAGCCGGGACAATCTTTCAAATACGGCGAACTCGAATTCACAAAGTTAAACGACACTATATCAATCGTTGACACAATCGATAGGGATATATCCTTTTGTGTCTTTGACAACTTCGATAATAACTACGAAAAAAGCCTTATTAGATATTACATAAACAACCGATATTGCGACCTTATGTGCATAGACAAGGCGGAACTTCAACCTATCAATAACTTGGGTGATAAATTACAACTTTTAAGCCTGGAAGAATACGAGAAATTTAAAAAACACATTAAATTGGTTGATTATTGTTATTGGCTTCGCTCGTCTCGCCCTAACTATCGCCTTGGTACATTCTTTGTTGATGGTGATTGCGACCTGTTTACCCTCAGTGTGGACTCCGCTCTCGCTATTCGCCCCGCTTTAATCTTTAATCCAGATGTAATCGTGGAGGTGGAAGATGTCTAAACCATATTGTAAAAACTACACAAAGTGCTTGGGCAATCAAAGATGCTTAAATTGCAAGCACCTCGACACAAGCGATGTTCCAAATCTGTTTTGCAATTTGACCGCAGAACTTGTCAATGACGGCGATTTTAGGTATTGCCCTAAAAATCCACAATCGGTGATTGAGTTTGTGGAGAAACAAGATTACAAGATACAAGAATTACAAAAAGAAAATAGCAAGTTAATGATAATGCTTGCCATGCAAGAAAAGGAGGATAAGAAGCATGAGTGAGGTTGTAATGTATTTAATTAGCGGTGCGGTGTCAATCACAGCGTTGATATTGCTGTTCATTGGATTTAAATACTGGGTCGACAAGGGCTCGAAAAAGTTTTTTGACAGGTTAAACGAAAATATGGCAGACGAAAATGCCAAGTTAAAGCGTGAGTTAAAAACTTACAAGAGGCTTTACAAAGAAAGTCAGGAACTTGTCAAAATCAAGCAACAAGAAATAACTACACTTCGCGAGATTGCTCTTGATGAGCAAGAAATCGAGGAGGTGGAAGATGCCTGACGCTTTAATTATTATCATTATTCTATTTGTTTGGTTGATAATCAGCGTTTTTGTGTGGTTACCAGAAATCAAAGAGCGTATTCAAAACAAAAAATGCAAAGAATTTCCGCAACCTTCGGAAGATTACAACGACCGAGCAATTCAACACATTCTGTTACGCATGGAGGCACAAGAATTTCGCCAATCACAGGCAGAAGAAGCAGAAGAAAAGGAATATATCGAATATCAATCCTTTTGCCAATTGTTAAATCTTGTCCCTTGTGCATTGAAAAGCATTGCCTTATTCAATCGCGTACGAGAAAAAGCCCATAAGTTTTACGAAGAGGAGATTGCAGAGTTATGACGCTTGCAGAACAAGTCCTTTCAAATAAAAATTACACATGGCAGTTACTCGGCAACGATATCCGCATAACTTTCACTTCTGCAACGATTGCCGAGGCTTTCAAAAAAATGCACCGGGAAAGCGCGGAACGCGGGCAAGAACTTCAATTACTTTACTTTCGCAATGACCATTGGGAAACATGGTCAAATACTAAAATTTACAAACAAACCTCAAAAGGAGGAGAAAAAGAAATTGAAAAGTCGGGCAATTCAACTTTGCATATTCAAAGACGGCGAAATGGACTTCGCCGAACTTTGCCTTAAACAAAAGTTGGCGCTTGCAAAGAGAAAACGAAACGGAGGTAAAGCATGAGAAATAGGCTTCGGCGTTAATTAAATACAAGTTGCGGTGGCGAAAGATTAAACGCGGTGTTTGCCTCTCGTGTCCATTCACAGCCGAGATACGGGCTCCTTTCACTGCTGACAGAGGAATTCAAAACTCTTTGGCAAAGGCTGTCAGCCTGCGAGGGTGAAAGTCCCTCGCCCGCAAACCAATTTTAAAAATTTAACAGGAGGACGAAAAATGACAAGCAATGTAGATACTGGGAAGAAATTTAAACAAATAGGAATAACCACATTAGTGCTTGTTTTGCTTGCGTGTGTTGGCGTGGTTATATGGTGGGTTCTTGTGCAATTTTTGGCGCCAGATAAAGTCATCTATAACTCGCACACGGTTGATGAGATAAAACTTGTAGACGGCGAAACTGTTGTCGGCAAGAAAAATATTATTGAAGTAAGGTATTTTTCAAACGACAAAGGCAATGGGCTTGAAATGTTGGAGATTAAATTCAACGAATACTACGATGAAACCAAAAAAATGTCTTATTCGCAAGGAATTCAATTTGTGGCAAATTCTGTCGAGGACTCGATAGAATTTCGATTGACGTTTAAGGAAACTTCATTTGTTGGATTTTGGAATTTATTCAACAAGGCGACTTGGTGGGGCTCATTTGATAGCCTAACAAATGGAAGTGTTCACACTTATGCCTCTGTGGACGACTATTATTCCACTCTTGGCGATGCCAAAGCGCTTGGCGGGAATGATGATTTTTTGATTGAACTTGGCGATGACCTTTACCTCATGGAATTTCAGGGAACAAATACAAAGAAAAGTGATGATACCCGCTTTGCTGAACTTGACACAGAAATTGTAACAGTATATGCCTACCATGATGTGTTCTTTATGGCAAAACAAATTTATGAGCAGGTGCAAACCCTTGGTAATGGCAAAATGGGCACAACGGCTTTCAATTTTGGCGAGATGTTTGATTTTAAACATTACGAAAACGGAGCGTATTTGTCAGAAACAGACCGCGACACTCTTAAAGTGGATGTTAGAGTTAAAGATTATTATGTAATCTATGTGGAAACCTATGAAGACGGCGCACGCCAAGCAAGCGATAGCATGTTTTACAACATAAAAGGCTCGCCTAACTTCACGCTTGACGGCAACTATATTGAGGACGGATATTTTGTCGGCAAAAGCACAATCAACGTTACGCAGGATAATTTTGAGCGTGTACTTGTCAATAACAACCAAATCGCACTTAAACTCAAACAAGACTTTATAGATAAGGTTAAACCATATAAGGATAACATTCAACTTTCAATCGTAATTGATTGCGACGCGCTTGCTGATGAGGGGTACGACTTTATAGGCTTTACCGCCGACAGTGCCCACAAAAACTACACAATCAAAAAATGCGTTACAGTACGCACCGTTGATGGGCAGAGAGTTGAGGAGGTGATTGCATGAATACGCTTGAAATCATATTGCTCATTCTTGGTCTTTCAATAGGCTTCGTGTTACTTTTAGTTCTCGCCTACAACATGGGTAAACATAAAAGCATGGTGCCTGTTGTAGTGGGTGTGGTTGGCATTATATTCTTCGGCTTTTCGATTTGGTGTATAGTTGACCTTAACTATTATTACACAGCCAAAGGCGGGATATATGGTGTTGTTTCTTCGCTTTTCCATGTAAATTTGGTTGAGGGCGAAGATTTGGAATTTTCTATGAAAAACATAGAACTTCGCCAAGTAGACGGCGACCAATACTCGGCATCAATTCAATTAAATAGATTGATTGAATTTGAAGAAGGCGTTGACTACATAATCACTGTAAACGGAGTGCCAACAACTACCTCAACAGTAACCACAACCTACGCACAAGCGACTTACGAGTATTCTTTCTTAAATGAAGATTTAAGCATTAAACTCGATGACGCACTCCAATTCTCATTCGCGTTCTACCCAAATTACACAACCCTAAAAGTTACAACAAATGGCGGTAGTGAGGCGGTGCGACTCTGGAACTCTTACTTTAATAAAAACAATTTTGTTATCAAAATTGAGCCTGCAATCGAATTTGACACCGCTCCAACTGTGGGCGAGGGCGACATTTCAAATTACTATATGGTTACATATATGTTAGACGGCGAGAGGTATTCCCGCGAGGCATATCTCTCGGGCACTGCTCTTGACTTATCAAAGACACCACAGGTTGAAGATGGCAAGAGTTTTCTTGGTTGGCTTGATGCCGAAGATATACCAATCGAACAACAGCCAGTTAAAGACAATATGGTGCTTTACGGATATACAAGCGAGCCAACGCTTGACTTTGAAATTGCGGACGGCGTGATAACTCAATATTTAGGCAGTGATGCAAATGTGGTTATTCCTGCGTCTTATTCGACTTTTCATGGCAACATTGTTGAGGGCGAAGATTATCGCATAACAACTATTGGCGACAGCCTTTTCTTTGAAGATAAAACCTTACAATCTGTAACTATTGCCAACGGCTTAACAACTATTGGTAAGAATACTTTTAATGGTTGCGTAGGGCTTACGAGCGTAACAATTCCAAACACCGTAACAAGTATAGGAATAAATGCTTTTGAAAATTGCATCAACCTATTTACTGCTATTATACAAAGTGCGGACGTATACGCAGATTATCACGCGGGGGCGTTATATCAGGTGGCATATAAGGTGTACCTACCTTCGTCAATTGACGATGGCACAAACCTCTCGTTTAATACATGGGACTATTCAAAGACGACAGAGGTTGTGAATGGTGCTGAATATATCTGTTATTCACGCCCAGAAGCACTATCAACAGGGTGGGAGCGTACGCTGACGTTCTATGACAAAGATGGCGCCACTATTTATAGCACCTTTCAAATTTCATTCGGCAACAAAATTTCTTTTCCCGAAGAGCCCCCAAATTACACAGACACAGTAATCAATACGGTTACAGGGGAGAAAGAAACTCGAACTTTTGTTTTTGTAAATTGGAGGGATGCTTACGGAAATATAATCACTGCCGACAAAATCATCAATAGTGATTTAAGGCTTTACCCAACTTATATAGATTGGGCTTAACTTTTCAAAAAAAAGAGGAGAAAACATGAAGAAAAAGGCTGTAAAAAACACCCAAAAATCGCTGAAAACAGAACTCATAATAACAATCATTGCTTGCGTTGTATGTGCATTGATTATGGGTTTCGCAATAGGCGTCTGCGTGAACATAACGCAGAGTTGGGACGCATTGACCGAGGCGTACAATAACCACTTGGTTAAAGGTCCAAATTAGGAGGAGAAAACATGAAGAAAACGGCTGTAAAAAATGAAGGGGAAAACTTGAAGAAAAAACTCTTGCTTACAATTGCATCTGCAATCATGGCACTTGTTATGTACATCACTGGGATTGTACTGCTTGGGGAGAGAGAACTTGACGACAAGATAACCGAACCTTCAACTCAATCAGTCACTATTGTTGATTTGCCAAATCAGCAATCGACTTAAAATTGGAGGATATTATGGCTAAGAAGAAACATGGACTTTTGAAACTGGCAATCGTTGGTGCGGTGGTTGCCGTGCTTGGTGTGGGCGTCTACCACGGGATTAAGCATCAAGACAAAATTAAAGATGCTTGGAACAACCTTTGGGGCATCGAAGAGCAGGTTCCGGAGGAAAAACCTACACCAGACGACCCAAGCGGTGGCGAAGAACAACCCCTTGTCAATACAGTAACTATCGAAATTGAGGGGCAAGACCCAACCACTCAATCTGTGGCGAGCGGAGGTCTAATGGAAGAGCCGGAGGCTCCAACCAAAGAGGGTTACATATTCCAAGGTTGGGCATTGAAAGGAACTACCGAACCTATCGACTTCTCAACATTTATTGTTGAGGGAGATATAACTCTTGTTCCTCTTTGGATTGAGGAACCGGTAATTCTGGATTATATTATAGAAGATGGAGTGGTTATTCAATATTCTGGCAACTCATCGAATGTAGTTATCCCGAGTTCTTATTCGATTGATGCAGAAGGAAATATTGTTTCTGGAAAAGAATATTTAGTAACAGCGATTGCACGAGACGTTTTTTGTGAAAACAAAGATATTACAAGTTTATTTATTCCAGAAGGGGTTGTTTCTATTGGAGACTTTGCTTTTGCTTATTGTTCCAATTTGACTGCGGTAACAATTCCTGATAGTGTAAAAAATATAGGTCATAACGCCTTTACTTATTGCACTTCACTTCAAGAAGTGTCAATTCCAACTGGCGTTGTTACTCTTGGTATTTCTTGTTTTTCCTGTACCAAAATTTCAGGCACAGTTATTTTGGAAAAAGTTGAAACTGTTTCAAATAGAGCATTTGAACAATGTAATAACCTTGAAAATGTGATTTTTAAAACAGTAGAAATTCCGGATTTGGGAGAAGAGTTTGTATTTCCAAATAGCGTGAATATTTATGTTCCGGACGAGTTAATGGAAGCATGGAAAACGGCTACAAATTGGAGTAGTTATGCCGACCAAATTAAGCCAGTAAGCGAGTATGAGGAGGCTTAATGCCTCTTCATAGCCTCGGCTATGGCTTTTTTAAAAAAATAAAGGAGGAGAAATGAAAGAACAAAACAGGGATAGTTTTGTATTTAAAAAGCGCTGGCTTGACGCAATCAGTGTGCTTGACGAGGCAAGCCAATTGGAAATATTTAAGGCGTTGGCTCAATTTGGGTTAAGCGGTGAAATGCCGGCGGATACAACGCCAGTTTGCCATGCCTTGCTTATCTCTTTTTCGGCAGAAATTCAATACAACGATGCCAAATACAAAGCAAGTATTGAGAATGGCAAAAAAGGAGGGCGACCTACACAAAACCTAACCGAAGAAATCGCAACCCAAGATAACCCAAGTGCCAAAATCGAAAATCCAACTATAACCCAAGATAACCCAAGTAGTGAAAATGAAAACCCAGCAAAACCCAACAATAACCTAAACAAACCCAGCGTAACCCAACCGAAACCCAGCAAAACCCAGCGTAACCCAACCGAAACCCAGCAAAACCCAGACGAAACCTTATATGACTATGTATATGTTAATGAATATGTTAATGTTTTTAGTCAAAGTCAGTCGAATATTACCGCACGCACGCGCGAGGTTTTGCCGAAAAGTGAAAAGTTGAGAAATTTTTGGAAATCTCGTTTCGCAGACTTTTGGGTATTTGGAATAACACCAGAGCGCGACAAGTTAGGCATTGAAGTTATCGACACGCTGATTGAAGCCCTGTTGCAAGCAAGTTCTGCAAAGAAATTGACTTACAACAAGGTTAAGTATGGTTTTGTGGAACTCATGAAATATATGCTACGCCTTACTGACAAAGATTTAGGGGATACAGTTTGGTCTTTGCAAACGACAGAGGACATACAAAGTCGACCGCACTACATACTCGGTTGCTTAATCAATCGGGCACAAGAGGCAAAGGGTGTTTTCAATGTCGCAAAGCCGATTCGGGATTTTGAAGCGTTGTTAAACGAGCAGGCAGAACATGGAAAAGAAAGACCTTGAATTTGAGCCAATCAAAACCTATCGCTTGCCGATAGGCGACATAATCGCAAGGCATTACAATACCTTTAAGTATCTATTCTACGCCGTAGTTTTGGCAATAATCGTGCTCCCAATCTTGGGCGTGCACAACTTCCATTGGCATTGGCTTTTGTATCTTTCGCCCCTTGAAATCTTATTCCTGTGGACAATTATTCGAGGTTTGTTGTTTTTGCGAGAAAACCATAAACACGCTCAATGGCGTGAGGAACAGAAAGAAAACCCCGACCACTTCACGATAAACGAGGGTGCCCCAGGTACGGGTAAGTCAATCGAAGCAAATTTTAAAACTTACTACATGGCTGAGGGAAGTTGGGAGGACCTGCAAGAAGAATATTTTTGCCTTATGGCTCGTGCCAGCAAAAAAGGCTACGAACTTACCGAGGACGACCGAGAAATTTACGAAGCCTACCGCTATTACATGGAGCATGACGGCATACCATGCCTTGGTACCAATATTGGCGTTTGGTCGAAGAGGTATCGCCGTTGGAGTTATGAACTCGGTCCTGCGTATCTCAAACAAGAACGCCGTGCACCATATAGACTTGTCGGGTGGTATGACGAAGTGGGTACAGTGTTCAACCACGAACTCTCTAACGACAAGACCGACGCGCAAAAGGGATTGACAATCGCCGACACGGGCAGATTTTGCAGACACTTTGCCGAACTTCGTTTTGTGGGTACAGAACAGAACGGAGAGAATACATTTAAAGGTTTGCGAAATGTTGTTGCCCGGGTGCGTGAAATGGTGAAACTTGAAAAGGTGTTTAAGCCATTGTTTCTCATTTGGCTATACAAACGCATGATGAGGCACTTTACAAATCCTCTTTTCGGCAAGGGCATGAGGCTAAGAAAAGCCAAGAAATGGGGAAGGTTCTTGAAGTGGCTGAAAGGCTTTACCCGCAAAGTGGGTTTTCTTAAAATCTCATATAAAGACTACGGACGCAATGGCGATTGCGTTAGCGGTGAAAAGAGAACGGGTGTAATCTACCTGCCATGCTGTGCAGAGTTCGAGTATGATACAAGGGCGTTTCGTAATGGCTATTTAGCCAAGGATAAGCCAATTATAATGCGAGTGCATAACTCTAAATGCATGACGGCAGAAAAGGCACACGCGTTCATGCGGTCGTCTTATCGAAAGGAAGAAGAGCAGAAGAAATCTGCTTAATGGAAGAGTGCAGAGAAATATATGCGATTTTGGGTTAACAGACATATGCTCGCTGTGCGAGCGTGTGTCCCCAAAATCGCAAGGTTGCTTTGCGAGGGCGAGGACAAGCCCAATCGGCTTATGCAAAGCCTAACGAGATACAGTCTTGAATTTTCGACCAACTATTTTAAATCCAACCGATTGAAAAAAGTTGATAAATTCAATACAAAATATCGTAGAGATAAAGCATAAGCCACATGGGAATAGAACCGCGACACACAACGTGTGTCGCTCGACGGTTGTACAACTAAAAAAGGAGAAAAATTATGAAAAAAATTAAACTCGAAATTGGAGTTCTCGAATATATTTTTAAAGTCTGCAAACCATTTTTGGCTTGCGACGATACAAGACCTGTGTTGAAATCAATTAAAATAGAGGTCTCAGAAACTGAGATTAAGGCGATAGCCTGCAATGGTTATTCAATGACAGTGCTTACATTCCCAAACAAACAAGAAGTTGAGGCTTTTGAGTTTTGCATAACGCCGTTTGCGATGCCAAAAAATGTGATTGAAACAGAAATTGAGGTTGACGAAAAAGCAATAACCATTTGTTTGCTTCTCGATGATGGCAATAGGATAACTTACACACAACGGGTGCTACTTGGAGAGTACATGAATTGGCGACAAGTAATGCCTGAAACAAGCCAAGATTTAATGATTGCACTTGACGCTCGAAGGATAAGTAAGGCAATTTCTGCAATTAGGAATAACGAAAATGTAGTACTTAATATGTCCTTTAAAGGCGACGGCTCAATCATGAAGCACGCCCCTGTTAAACTTGAAACCTCAATTCCAGACTTTGCAAAAGTCGAAACTATCGTACTTCCGCTTAATGTGAGGTGAATATGGTAACCAAACAAGATATTTTAAAATTCACCAAAGAAGAGATAGTAGATGCTATCCTCGCAGGGCATAGGCTTGACAAGGAAGAATTTTTGTCAAAACTCGAAAGCCAAAGGGGGCTAAATTTAGCCGATGAAAATTTACGACTGCACCACGAAGTTGTCAATGCTCTTGATGAACTTCAACAGTTTCACCAAGCATTGGTCAAGAAGTATGGTGAAAACTTTACTCTTGCAGATATGAACGATGAGCAACTCCAATATCATATCGAACTTTACGAAAATTTGGATAAAGCCCGAAAAAATGCGGAGTTGAGCGATAAGAAATTACAAAAACTTTGGGAGGTGGAACATGAAAACAGTCAAAGAAATGTTGACGGAAATCATGACGGCGAAAGGCTATGACTGCCAACGCTTGGCACAAGCCTTGGGCGTTGACAAATCGCAAGTATCCCGTTGGTTCTCTGGCAATATCCCCAAATCAAACAACCTCGCCAAAATTCAAAAATTACACAAAGAGGCGGTGGGTAAGTGAAGAAAAATAACGCATCAATCACGAGAAACTCATTTAAGATGCAATATTTTGTGTTTGAGTATTTAGTGGGTAAATATCAATTTCCGGTTGTTTTTGCAGAAAAACAAATGCCTTGTGAGTTCCTGCCGTTCAACCTTTTCATGTCTGCAAAGGATAAAAATGTTGGCGTCCACTTTTTCATTGATGATTACCAGTTTGAAAGAGTTTGGAACTTGCCGGAAAAGTACATATCAATTTTGCAAAAGGCAAAGGTGGTGCTTGGTACAGACTTCTCAATGTATTTGGATATGCCAAAAGCATTGCAGATATATAACTGTTACCGAAACAGGGCGCTGACCAGATTTTTACAAAAACATGGCGTAAACATAGTGCCGACAGTGTGTTGGAGTGATGCCGACAGTTTCGATTGGTGCTTTGACGGCATCGCCAAAGGCTCTGCAGTTGCTGTATCGTCAAACGGTTGCATGAATAAGGACGCTTGCAAAAAATTCATTGCAGGCTTCAACGAAATGAAAAAACGCATCGAACCTTGCCAAATATTCTTTATTGGCAAAGTGCCAGACGGAATAGATGCAACAAACATTGTGCAGGTAAATTCGCACGGACAAAATCTAACAAAAGAGAGGTGAAAAGCATGGGTGGAAGAGGTAGCACGTTAGCACATAAACACATTTATGGCAAAGACAATAACCCTAATCGTAAGGTCAATTGGAATGACCCTGAAAGTGAATATCACAACAAAATGTTCAATCTTCTTAAAGAGGAAAAAGTATCAACTCGAAAATCTACTGATGATATAGACGATAAAATTTTTGAAAGGCAACAAAAACAAGTTTTATCGCTTGCCAGTGAATACAAAAAGGTATTGAAAGCAACTACACAAAACGAGGATATACAGTTGGGCAGTGAGCAAATATCAGGCGGAACCCTTGGCTATTGTGCTTGCCACCAAGAGAACGGAAAATTTAAACAAAGGGTGGTATTGGATAAAAAATTGTATACCGACTACGACCATATACGGACCGTCGTTGAGGATGCAGTAAGTAAAAAACATTTTGCGCCAATCAACACAAGATTTAAAAGCCGAGACTATATTGTAACCCATGAATTGGGGCATGCCGTAGAAAACAGTATTGTTATAAAACTTGCAAAAGATAGAGGCATGAATATTTACACCGATTTTAGGGGCACCAGCAATAAGTTGGAGGGCGAAATAAAAAACGAAGTTATAAAAATTTATCAAAAAGACTTTGCAAAAGACAATGCTTTGGATAAAATATTCCTATCAAGGTACAGCCGAAAAGATGACGGCGAGTGGTTTGCGGAAACATTTGCGAACTTACATTTGTCGGACAACCCAGAGCCAATAGCCCTTGCCTTGCAAAAATATTTAAGGAGGTTTAAATGAAAATATATTATTGGATGGACCCAGCGAACGCAGAAGAATACGACGAAGTGCCAGAAACCGAAGAAAACTTTTTGGGCTTGGAACTTAACGAAAAGTCAACACCACTTGCAGTAAGAGATTACTACCAATTTTTGGTTGAGTGCGAAGATAAAACCCGCACAGTCATTCACGATGCCAAGGAATTATCTAAACGCATGATAGAGAAGTTCAAGGCAAGCAAATGCTATTTGCTGAAAACAGAAAAGGATAGACAAGAAATAATCTCATACCTTAAAAATAATCCTGGCGCAATCGTGTCAACAAGTCCAAATGAAATCATTTCGTAATCATCAAAACTACACAAAGCAAGAAGTAAACAAAATCCCCGGTATTAAATTGGGGATTTTTATGTTTTATGTGCCCAAATGTGTGATAGTGGCAATAATTTAAACAAATTATAATCAATTTAAAGCAATCAAAAGCAAAATAGGAAAACGCTACAAGTGCTTATATTAGGCATATATAGCATTTTTGGCAACATTTAAAGAAATTTTAAATATTCCTGATAAGGTGGGGGTCGGTGGTTCGAGTCCACTCATCTCTACCAAAGTACAGCCTAAAACGGGCTGTTTTTTTATTTTTTATATCCCCACCTTGTGTTGCGTTTCGCAACACGCAAAGTTGAAAACTTTGCATCAGGGTGTTACTGTTAGAAAATGCTTTGCATTTTCGCAAGGCACCACCCTTAACGGGCTAAAGGCACGTTGGTGCGTGCCTTTTAAGGTGGGGGTCGGTGGTTCGAGTCCACTCATCTCTACCAAAAATCAAAATCGCTATAAACCTTTATTTATAAGGCTTATAGCGATTTTTGTTTTCTGCAATTTCACCCTCAAAAACAAAAAAAATGCCCCAATTTTGGGGCAAAGTGTGCCAAAAGTGTGCCGAAAATGTGATTTTCTTAAAAAATCCTTGACTTTTAAGGCAAGAGGGGATATAATCATAAAAGCAGAAATGCGCCTTGCCTTTTCATTTGCGAAAAGGCCATTTAGTCCAAAAGGAGGTATTAGGTATGAATAAGTATGAACTTCTTTATATCATTGCGCAAGACGTGGAAGAAGAAAAGCGTGAAGAGCTTATCAAAAAATTTGCTTCTTATGTTGAAAGCAAAGGCGGAAGCGTTGAAGGCATTGATAAATGGGGAATGAAGAAACTTGCTTACCCAATCGACTTCAAAAAAGAGGGATTTTATGTTCTCATGAACATCACACTTAACCCACTTGAAGTTGATGCGATGGCAAAACTCATGAACATCACTGAAGGAATTGTACGTCAACTTTTTGTAAGAAAAGATGCGTAAGTTGATTTTTTAAGGAGAAAATTATGAACAAAGTTATCTTAATTGGTAATTTAACACGCGACCCTGAACTTAACACTACAAACAACGGGGTTGCAGTTTGCAGATTTGCAATTGCTGTGCAAAGAAGATTTGCAAGCAATGATAACGGTCCTCAGGCAGACTTCTTTAATATTGTAGTTTGGAGAGGACAGGCTGAAAACTGTCATAAATTTTTAAAGAAAGGTTCTAAATGTTGCGTAGTAGGCAGACTTCAAAACTCTTCTTATGAAGCACAAGATGGCACAAAACGTTATACAACAGACATTATTGCTGATGAAGTTGAATTTCTCTCTTCAAGAAGTGGTGATGCTGGCAACGATTCTGTGGCTCCAACAGGCAAACCAAGTGCGGGCACTGCTGAACTTGAACCTATTGATGACGACAGTTTACCATTTTAATTTTTAAAAGGAGATAAATTATGGCTGATGCTGTAAAAACCGAGGAAAAGGTTGTTGTAAAAAAATTCCGCAAGCCTTCAAAGAAAAAAGTTTGTGCTTTCTGTGTGGCTGGCGAAAAAACTATTGATTACAAAGACGTTGCAAAAATCAGAAAATATATCACTGAAAAAGGCAAAATTTTGCCAAGACGTCAAACAGGCGTTTGCGCTGTTCACCAACGCGAACTTTGCACTGCAATCAAAAGAGCAAGAAACATCGCTCTTCTCCCATACGTTGGGGACTAATTTTTAGGAGGTAAATTATGCAAAAGGATATGCATCCAGATTACCATGAAGTTACCGTGACTTGTGCTTGCGGAAACACCTTTAAAACTAAATCAAGCGTTAAAGGCGATTCTCTTACACTTGATATTTGCAATCAATGCCACCCATTCTTCACAGGCAAGAAGAAGGTTGTTGATGCCAGCGGTAATGTTGAAAAGTTCAACAAAAAATATGGTTTAAAATAGAAAAAGAAAATTTAAAAAGGACGGCTTCTTCCGTCCTTTTTTTGTTGCCATTTTTACTTTTTCTTTAAGTCGCACCCACGCGGACTTTCAACCCGCGTGGACGCTCCTTTGCCTCGCCAGCCTTACGCTGGGCGACTATTGTTAAGAACTTCTAAATTTCAAACTTTATCTGTTCCAGATTGTTTTCTCTTACATTTCCGCCCCGCTCCGCACGCTCGGCGACCGCTGCCCGCCTCGCACGCTCCGCTTATGCAGAAAAACAAAGTCAACTATTCAAAAGGTCAATAATTGCCTTTTTCTTTTTGTCGTTGCAAGTTTTAAGCAAAGATATAATCTCTTTATCTTTGCAATACTGCCCGATGTCATAATAAAAAAGTTCTTCCAACGAGGAACCACAAGCCTCGGCAATTTCCGCAATCACAGTTATAGACGGTTCAAAATTTTTGCGATATTCCAAACGATTGATGTATGACTCATTTTTGCCAATTCGCAAACTTAACTCTCTTGCAGATAAGTTCGCACGCGTGCGCAATTTGCTTATTCTTTCAATAATTTCAACCAATTCCATACTTTACCTCTATGTAAATATTGTATGGTATTTGATGAGAAATATAACAGGACGTAGTTTGTCAAAAAATATATAAAAATATACAAAATATAGACTTTTAAGTATATATTTGCAAATTTAGTTGACTTTTTATGTGGTAATAAATATCCTATAATTATAACAAAGGGTTATAGGAGGAAACATGACCAAAACATTTAAAATCTTATCAACAATATCATTCATAGCAATGGCAATAGTGCTTACTTTTGTAGGCGTATGGGCACTAACCGACCTTGACTTCACGGTAGGCGGGGATATAACCTATACGGCACCAGAGCCGGAACCTGTTACCCCAGAAGAGGTATCATACCTTACCTTTGAATATTATGATGACCTTACCGCCAAACTTATATCATGTTCTTCTTCTGCTCCGCAAGTGGTTGAAATACCCGCACAAATAATTAAAGACGGAAAAACTTATACTGTTACCAAAATTGCAGAAGGCGAGTGGGATGAGGATTTTTACGAAGCAACTGGAATTTTCTCTTATGTACCAAGTGGCATAGTCAAATTAATAATCCCTGACTCCATAACAGAAATAGGCGTCCAGGCTTTTGCAGAAAGCACTTTTGGCACTGTTTCAAGAGGTAAAAGTGCAGAACAAAACTTCGACACAGAGGGATATGGTATCAGCCCATTTACTTTCACTTGTATTACAAATTTAGTTATAAGGAATGGTGTAATAAAAATAGGGGATGGATTTTTTTCAGAGGCACAAATTTCAAATATAAGTTTTCCTAATACTTTAAAAAAGATAGGGGTTGCTGCCTTTAGTTGTTTTGATGTTGGCGCGGACTCGCCTGAACGCATAGATATTCCTGACAGCGTGGAAATTATTGAATGTTGGGCATTTGCAATCAATGGGGATTTAAAAGTTATAAATATTGGCAGTGGAATAAAAGAAATCGATGGGGATAATACATTTAGTCATTGTGATTCATTGATTGAAATATATATTAAAGCACCCACTCCGCCAACATTGAAAAATGCAGGTACTATGTTTAATTATGTTAATATCCCAACAATTTATGTTCCAACGGCGAGTGCTGACGCATACAAATCGGCTGACGGCTGGATTGAATACGCAGATTATATTGTGGGTTATGATTTTTAAAAATAAAAAGTCCATGCAAGGCGAGGGACTCCCTCTGTCCGCATGGGCTTTTTAGTTGACGACAATTTTGACGACAATTAAAGGGGTTGCAAGTTAAATTCAATAAAAAATAGCACCATATCTTGTGTGCTTGGTGCTATTCCTTATACCACTGGTGGAGAATATCGGAATCGAACCGATGACCTCCTGCTTGCAAGGCAGGCGCTCTAGCCAGCTGAGCTAATCCCCCAAGGACTTTTTAAGAATATCACATTTTAAACTTGTTGTCAACGCTTTTGCAAACTTTTTTCAAAAAAATCAAATTTTTCTTGCAACTTTTGCCCCGCTTCGCCTTAAAATATTTAAAAAAATTGCACATTTGCTATTGAAAATGCAAATATTATATGATATAATGTTTGCAAATTGGAGGGATTATGTCTAAAAATTTAGTTAAAATCTTATCTGCTTGTGCGATTGCAATTTTGGCAATCCTCACCATTGTTGGCGTTGCACTTTGTGTAACAGAGCCTGTTGGGTGCACTTTTGCAATTGAAGAAAGTGGCGATAACGGACAATACGTAACAAGCAATCTTGCCATTCGCGTTGAAGGAAAGGACGTTGAGGGCACTTCTGTAAAAGTAAAAAAACATAGTGAAATTACAGTTGTTTTCACAGGCGAGGGCTATGACTTTAAAGGTTGGTTTGCTGGTAAGGCTGATGAAATTGATGCCGAGGATAAAGCGGTAAGCACCGACGCTTCATATACATTTTTACTTCGTGGAAACACCACACTTACAGCAATTCGTGATGTAATTAAATATGATATTACTTACGCTGGCATGATGGACGACGGCACAACAACTGTTGAGGCAAGCGGACAAATTGCAGAACTTTCACAAACTGTTGAATATGGCGCAACACTTGCAAGTTTGGCACCAATTGCAGGCTCTGACTTTGGTGGTTGGTATGCAGTTTCTGCCGAGGGCGCATCTGTTGACGCAACAGGTACTCGCGTAGCAAAATTTGCAGAAAAAAATGTTGAACTTCACCCAGTTTGGTCAAACCAAATGCTTGTAACATACTATAAAAACACCACAGCAATTGCTTACGCACGTCTTTCAGAAGATGCAGTAAGCGGATATACACTTCTTAACGGCGATGCTGAGGATGTTAAAACCCACATCACTGCTGGTAAAAGATTTGCAGGTTGGACTGATATCACCGGCACAACCCCAATCACAAGCGTAGTTTATGACATCAACGGACTTTCTCTTTACCTTAAAGAAGAAACAATCGTTTACACATTAAATGTAAAATACAATGCAGTAACAAAAGAAAATTCTTCAACAATCACTTATGATATTGATAATGGTTTCTCATCTTACGCATTTGAAAATTCAAGAGAATTCTACACATTCAAAGGTTTTGAGGCAAACGGAGTTGTTTACAACAAAACTTCAAATGGCTATGTTTCAGCAACCGGCGCAAACCTTGGCGATGCAATTATTGCTGGCACTGTAACAGAACTTACCGCAGTTTGGGAATGTGAATACGCACCAATTATGCTTAATATATCAGCACGTGCATACTTTGAAGACCCTGTTTATGGATATGGACCAACATCAGTTTTTGGAACAAAAGACGGGAATGTTGGCGTTGAAGTGAAAGAGGAACACCTTTCAATCAACTTTGAAGATAAAGCCGAGGCAGATTACTATGACATCACCGACAATGTGTTTGAAACATTTATCGGCAAGTATACAGACCTTTACACTCTTTATGGTGAAGATGGCACAAGACAGGTAAACTTCATTAACGAAATTAAAGTTTTCTATGAAGATTACAATGAACCACATCAAAAAGATTTTGGAAGTGAAACAATCACATTTGGCAAACTTATGTCTTATGTTGAAAGCAAAGTTGGTGCAGACGGATTGCAAGGTATTCCAACAATTAAAGTGACATTCATATTTGAACTTGCTTAATTAACCAAAATTAAAAAGCCTGACTATTCAGGCTTTTTTGTTGTCATAATTCGCAAATTGGAATACTTTTTCGACATGGTTTTCTTTGGCGGGGCGGGGGCTTTGTAGTTACAATATTTCAAAAGAGGTGTTTTGTGAAAAACAAATTAGGAATATTGTTGCGTTTTGTGGGGTTTGGGCTTTTATTTTTTATTCTTTCAAAAAGTTCAATTCAAGGGATTTGCACGCCATTTGCATATCCCATGCTTTTTGCATTGGCGTGGGCTGGGCAAAAGGTGTGGATTGTTGCACCTGCATACATTTTGGGCACCCTTTGGGGCAATCTGTCTTTTGAGGGCGCAATTTCAATCATCTGCACGGTTACACTTTTGGCTGTGCCATACTACATACACCTGCTTGCCAAAAAACCGATGAAAAGTTGGGAACTGTTTTTGTTTACCGCAATAAGCCAAACGGCAGGCGTAATTTTTGAGGTTCCGGGCGGACATTGGCTTGCCGGCGTGTTGCATCTTGTTATTGGGCTTGTGTATTTACAGTTGTGCCTCTCCCTTTTTCAGCCACTTCTTATGCGAGGTTTTGCCTATAAACTTACACTTATGGAAATGGCTTCTGGCGCTGTATTGCTGCTGACTTTTGGTGGAGGGCTTGCAAATTGCGACGCCGGCGGATTTTCCTTTTTAAAACTTCTTGTCGCTTTTGGGCTTTTGCTGTTGTCGCGTGTGGGAAGTGTTGGGCAAACGCTTTTGTTTGCCTCGCTTATGGGCATAGGTTCACTTCTTTCCACCTGCAATCCTCTTTATATTGCACCATTCATCATTTGGGCGGTTGCGGTGATAATTTTTCGTAAACTCAACCGCTTTTTCGCCCCGCTTGCATTATGTTTAAGCGAGGTTATGGTTGTCTTTTTGTTTGAACTTTACTATTCTTTTTCAATTTTCACCTTTTTGCCGATAATACTTTCCTG
>JAGASX010000011.1 GCA_017621525.1 Clostridia bacterium | reverse complement strand
TTGCGTCCCTAAAGAAAACTCTCACTTCGTTGGTGTTGTTCTTGCGTCCCTAAAAAAAAGGTTGCCATAGTGGCAACCTTTTTGGCTGTGCATATATAGAAGTAGGGGTTTAGCCGGCAGCTGCTGGTGTAACTTGGAACGCCGAGATAAGCGCTGGCAAGAATGTATTGAATACAAGAATCAATGCAAGTGTTACACCTACTGCAATACATACAGTGATAAGATGTTTCTTTGCGTCATCTCTTTTTCCTTGTTCGTCAGCACGAGCAAGTTGAATGCCAAGGTAAATTGCATATACAGCACCAACGGCACCAACAATAGCAAGAACAACCCAAAGAACAATTCCGATGATGTCGAAAACTTGTTCAAGAACTTCTTTTGTTCCTTCGCCATCGCTGACATATTGTGAGATGTAATCTGCCCAACTCCATACGACATTAAGTAAAGAATACATTTTCCCCTCCTTTTTTTTGTCATTAAAGCGTAAGCTTTTTTAACTACAACCTCATGATAACATAAAAAAAAATAATTACCAAATGATTTTTAATAATTTTTTAAAAATTTTTAATTTTTTTTATTATTCACATATTTTTTTAATAATATTTTTTAATAAAATAAAAAAATAAAAAAAAGACGTAAAATTACGCCTTATTTTTTTAAAATAAATTAAGTGTTTGATTTGGACAGGTGTTTTGATTGCATCCGCACCCACAACCACAAGAACTATTGTTTCCGCCCAAAGCCAAAAGCAGAAGAAGTAAGAAATTTGTGTTTGTGTTCAAGTTTGTATCGGTTGCGTTTGTTAAAACCGATAAAAGCAGTGCAAACAAGATAGATTGATTGTTCATAAAACCTCCATATACAAAATTCTTTTCCTTTAAACAAAATAAAACAAAATTCTATTTTGCTTTTTCATTTGTATAGGTAAAATTGGTAGTAGAAACAATAATACTTATGCCTTTAATAAAAGAAATGTGATAGGAGGATTTATGCAAAACAGATTTTTATTGTTGACAGAGCGTGGCAGAAGAGAAATTCTTGACAGCCTGCCAGAGGATGGTGATATTTATAAACTTGCCACATATTTTCAAAATTTTTCAGATTCAACAAGGATAAAAATTCTCACCTGCCTTTCATTAAGCAATATGTGCGTAAATGACCTGTCAACCATTTTAGGGATAAATCAAACTACAATATCTCACCAACTTAAACAACTTAAAGACCAAAACATAGTGTCATATAAAAGAGATGGCAAAATTTTGGTTTACTATTTGCTTAACGAAAATGTAAATGATATGATGATGTACGCAATCAACGCATTTTAAAAATTGCTCCCACATTCTTGACAAAACCTGCTTAAAGTGATACCATAACCACGATATGAAAAGAGAATTACAGTCATTAAACAATATGTCATTCATTCTTCCAAAGGGTTGGAATGTAACAGAGGATAAATATAACCTTACAAATGGACAGGGCTTTGCGAACATAGAGAACTACCTTTCAAACAACGGAAAGGTTATATCTCTTTTTGCGGTTTACCGCCAGCCTGCTGAATTTTTTGATGTGTATCAAGAACTTGTTGAAAACTATGATGAAAAACTTGACGGCATGGTGCTTGAAAGAGAACTTACTTTAAAATTTAACGGATTTGCCTTTCCGGTGTATATATTAAGGGGTACAAAACAGCCTACTATATATATGGTTCAAATTTTTGTAAATTGCGCCGATAGACTTGCCTGCTTTATGTTCTCTCTTGATAGTTACAGCGAAGATAATAAAGAACTTATCGCAAACAATCAAACATTTGTCGCCATGACACAAATTTTAAGGACAATCGAATGAAAAAACTTCTTTTGCATAGTTGCTGTGCTCCTTGCAGTACACAGGTGATAGACCTGCTTAAAAAAGAATATAACCTTACCGTTTACTACTATAACCCAAATATTGATACAGAGGAAGAATATTCCCACCGCCTTGCAGAACAAAAAAGGTTTTGTAAAGAAGTGGGGATTGATGTTATAGAAGACGGACATTTGCCAAGTGAATTTCTTTGCAAAGTTAAAGGTTTAGAAGAAGAGCCCGAGGGCGGGGCTCGTTGCCCTGTATGCTTTGCACTGCGTTTAACCAAAACCGCCCAAAAAGCAAAAGAATTGGGCTTTGACTGCTTTGGTACAACCCTTACTGTCAGCCCTCACAAAAATGCCCAAATAATCAACGCAATCGGCAAAAAGATTGAACAGACAGAACAAATTGCATTTTTAGAGGGTAATTATAAAAAACAAGATGGATATAAAAAGAGTATAGAATTTTCAAAACAATACAATTTATATAGGCAAAACTACTGCGGTTGCACTTTTGCCAAACAACAAACCAAGGAAAAGCAGGAGAATAATGGCGCAAACTTATAAATATTTTCAAGATGATATGGAAGAGAAAAAGACAAACAAAGTCTTTTATAAGTTTGTTATTGCCGTTGTTTTGGTTTATCTTGTGATTTTTGCAATAGTTTATGCCTACCATGCAAATTTTGAATATGTTACAATCAATGGCCCCTCAATGCAAAACACACTAAACCCAAATCCAGAATACCGAGATGAAAATCAAGTTCAAGATGGCGTTATTGTCAAATTAGGCACCGATGCAGATTATGGGGATATAATTGTAATTGATAGGGGAGAAAATGCCAGTTCAATCATAAAACGTGCACTTGCTTTTGGCGGAGATTATTTCACAATCGCAAGCGTGGATTTCAACGGCGGAAGAGATTACCGCCTCATGAGGATAAAATCGGGGACGGAGGAAGTTGAAATCATCGTAGAACCTTATATAAAAAGTTATGAATATTGGAATATGATAGAGGGCTACACCTCAAACGGAATTGTCTATGAGGGAATTTTGTACCCAAACTTTACACAAGACCTTAACTATCAAACCACCACTTTTGATGTAGAGATAGAGGGACAAACCCATGCAATAGAATTTTTTCAGGTGCCAGAGGGAGAAGTCTTTTATATGGGGGATAACCGCACAGCCAGCCTTGACGCAAGAACATATGGAACAACAAAACAAAGCGATATTTACGGTTATGTGGTAAAAATTGTTCATAACGGCACTTTTATAAAAGAAAACCCTGTCAAGTGGTTTTTTCAGCAAATAGGCGACTTTTTTGAGGTAATTTGGCGAGAAATTCTTATATTTTTTGGTATGAAGACCTAAAAAAGCCTAAAATCGTTTGGAAATAACAATAAAATGTGGTAATATAAAGACAGGTTAAAAACCAAATTATAAAAAGGAGAAAATGTTCGATGAATAAACAACAATTTATCAAAGCATTCGCTGAAAAAGCACAATTCACTCAAAAAGACGCAGGAATTGCTTTCGAGGCAATGGCAGAAACTATTGTGGAGGCTCTTAAAGCAGGCGAAAAAATCCAAATCGCTGGCTTCGGTACTTATGAACTGAAAGAAAGAGCAGCAAGAGAGGGTATCAACCCACTTACAAAACAAAAGGTTTCAATCCCAGCATGCAAAGTTCCAACTTTTAAATTTGGCAATAGTTTTAAAGATACAATCAATCAATAAAACAAAAAAAAGGCGTGATTTACTCACGCTTTTTTTCATGTCGCACCAAAAGTGAACTACGCCCACTTTTGACGCTCCAAATAACAATCACTCCGCTCAAAGCCTTCCCCGAAACCGCGGGAGGTGGTACAAGTGAAACGAGCGCCGGAAGAGGCGTAAACCTCCATCTCCGAGGGAGGTGGCAAGTCATCAGCCTTGACGGAAGGAGTACAAAAAAGGCTCTTTGAAAAGCCTATTTTTTATCTTTTAAAAATCTTTGCCCTGAATTTTACTTGAATAATCGCGCCAATTGATTGCCACTTTGTATGCATCAACGCTTCCCATTGGCACATATATTACGAGGTATGAAGAGCAATCAGTAAACATATTTTCTCCCCCAGAACCAACGGCAAAATCGAGGTCGGCAACCGCCCAAACGCCAACCAATGATAGAACTGCAATAAGTACCAAAATCAACCCAACCGACAAAATTCTCTTTTTTATATCCATATTCTCCTCCATTTGTAAACTATTTTACATCACTTTGTGGTGTAAGCCAAGTTTTTTTACGCCACAAAGTGGTATAAAATTTATAAATGGAATTGGCTAAAAAGGTTGGGAATAATATAAAAGAGGCAAGAAAAATAAAAGGGCTAACTCAAAAAGAGGTTGCCCAAATTTTGCATATGACACAACAACAATACAGCCGATTTGAAAATGGGGTTTTTGAACTTAACTATCAACAAATTATTGATATTTGCAATATACTAAACCTTTGCCCCAATGAACTTTTTGATTTTGAATAAACATAAGTAAAAAAGCGGACATCTCGTCCGCTTTTTTGCACAATATTCTTTTTTATAATTTGATTTATTTAAGTTTAACAGTTGCGCCAGCTTCTTTAAGTTTTGCTTCAATAGCTTTTGCTTCTTCTGCTGGAACGTTTTCTTTAACAGCCTTTGGAGCAGCCTCAACAAGAGCTTTAGCCTCGCCAAGTCCAAGACCAGTGATTTCTCTTACAACTTTGATTACAGCAATTTTGTTTGCTCCAACCTCAGCAAGTTCAACAGTGAACTCAGTTTTTTCTTCAGCAGCAGGTGCAGCAGCGCCAGCAGCAGGTGCAGCAACTGCAACAGGTGCAGCAGCAGAAACACCAAAAGTTTCTTCAAGTTCTTTAACAAGTTCAGATACTTCAAGAACAGTCATAGATTTAATTTCTTCAACCAATGCTTTAATGTCAGCCATTTTTAAATTCCTCCTAAAAATATGTTTTTTGTTTTTAAAATTTTTTAATAATCAAAAGATTATTTTGTAGCAATAGCGTTCAACGCTCTTGCAAGCCCTTCAACAGGGGCAATAGTAACCCTAGCAAGCCCAGTGATAGGTGCATTGAGTGTACCAAGAAGTTTTGCAATAAGAACTTCCTTGCTTGGAAGTTTTGCAAGCGCTTCAATTTCCTTGCTTTCAACGAAATTACCATTAAGTAAACCAAATTTTACGGTTAATTTCTTAGTCTTTTCAGCAGTTTCGCAAGCGATTTTAGCACCACTTACTTCATCGTCATAACTGAAAGCAACCGCACTTGTGCCATGCAAGAATGCTTCGGCACCATTGATTCCAAGTTCGTTAAGTGCAAGGAGCAATAATTTGTTTTTGTATACCTTATACTCTGCGCCATTCTTTTTAAAGTCGCGACGCATTTGGGTGTCTTCGGCAACGGTAAGTTGATTGTAGTCAACGAAAGTTACAGATTTTGCTTTTGAAAGTTTATCTTTAATTTCTTCAACAATCAATTTTTTTGCTTCTAAATTAGCACTCATGAAATCTTTTCCTCCTTTATGCGAATATTGTGCAGATAAAACAAAATCTCTATGCCTTTTACGGAAAAAAGCATAGAGATGAAAATCTATATTATACTTCTTTCCTCGGCAAGCACGCACGTGGCGTTTATGCAAAAGCACTTGCTGTCTATGGATAAGACTTTATTTTAACAAGGCAATTGTACACCAATAAAAAACATTTGTCAACCATTTTTCAAAAATATTTTAAATTTCTTTTTGCCCTTAAAATAATTGACTTCAACAGATAAAAATGCTAATATTTCACTATAAATATAGGAGAACAGCATGAATTTTCAAGAAATCGAAAGAAAATGGCAACAAGTTTGGGAGAGGGAGAAAAGATTTGAAGTTCCAAACCATGTTGAAGGCAAAAAAAATAAATATATTTTAATTGAATTCCCATACCCAAGCGGAAAGGGCTTGCACATGGGACATTGCAGAAGTTACACAGCAATTGACGCCTATGCAAGAAAAAATCGCTTGCAGGGATATAATGTTATGTTCCCATTTGGCACAGATGCATACGGCCTTGAAGCAGAACGCACTGCAATTAAAGAACATAAAAAGCCACAAGACATCGTTGCAAGAAATATTGAAACATTCCAACGCCAAGTACGCTCAATTGGTATGAGCATTGATTGGTCAAGAACAATCAACACCTGCGATGAGGACTATTATAAATGGACACAATGGCAGTTTATTCAATTTTTCAAGGCAGGCCTTGCAGAGAAAAGAGAAACAACAGTAAACTACTGCCCAAACTGCGGTGTGCTTGCAAATGAGGAAGTGGAGGACGGAACTTGCTGTCAGTGCCACGCACAAACCACCCAAAAAGCAAAGGCACAATGGGTGCTTAAAATGACTGAATATGCCGAGCGTCTTGCCGATGACCTTAAAGACACCCAATTTATGGAACATATAAAAACAAGCCAAATAAATTGGATAGGTAAAAGCGAGGGCGTTGAAGTTGATTTTGAAATTGTAGGCGGTGGCAAGTTTTCAATTTTCACAACCTGTATAGAAACAATTTTTGGTATAACCTTTATGGTTGTTGCCCCAGAAAGCCCACTTGTTGATAGCCTTAAAGACAGAATAGAAAATTGGGCAGACGTGGAGGCGTACCGCAAAGAAACAGCCAAGAAAAGTGAGTTTGACCGTGCCGAGATGAACAAAGATAAGTCAGGCGTACAACTTAAAGGTATTTATGCAATCAACCCAGCAAACGGCAAACAAGTGCCTGTATTTATTGGCGACTTTGTACTTGCCGGCTATGGTACAGGTGCTGTTATGGCAGTTCCAACCCACGACCAAAGAGATTTTGAATTTGCCCAAAAGTATAATATAGATATGGTGCAAGTCATAAGTGGACGCGATGTAAGTGAATGTGCATTTGAAAAACAAGAATACCTTGGCAAGGGCTGTACACTTATAAACAGCGGAAAATTTGACGGCCTTACTGTTGAAGAGGCAAAAAACCAAATCGCACAATATTTGGCTGAAAAGGGTGTTGCACGCAAAAAACTTAACTTTAAAATGCGTGATTGGATTTTCTCTCGCCAAAGATATTGGGGAGAGCCTATCCCTATGGTTTATTGCGACCATTGCGGTTGGGTGGCGGTGCCAGATGACCAACTTCCTGTCAAGTTGCCAGACGTTGAAAGTTATGAGCCTACAAAGGACGGCGAAAGCCCACTTTCACTTATCACAGATTGGGTAAATACAACCTGCCCACACTGCGGTAAACCAGCAAAAAGAGAAACTGACACAATGCCGGGCTGGGCTGGCTCAAGTTGGTATTTTATGAGATACTGCGACGCACATAATGATAAGGAATTTGCAAGCAAAGGGGCACTTGCCGATTGGCTTCCAATAGACCTTTATAACGGCGGAAATGAACACACCACACGCCACCTTTTGTACGCAAGATTTTGGAATAAATTTTTGTACGACCAAGGTTTAAGCCCTGTAAGCGAACCATTTGCAAGAAGAATTTCACAAGGCCTTATTTTGGGGGCAGACGGCAAAAAAATGTCTAAATCTGCCGGTAATGGCGTTGACCCGCTTGAAGTTATTTCTCAGTACAGCGCCGACGCACTCCGCCTTTGGATGTCCTTTATCGGTGATTATTTTGAAAGCGCAAGTTGGAGTGATGAGGGCTTAAAAGCCTGCCATAAATTCCTTAATAAAATCCTTTCTTTCAAAGATTATTTGGTTGAAGGCGACACATACAGCCCAGAACTTGAAGTTGCAATGCATACCGCAATCAAAAAGGTTAGTGGTGATATTGACAACATCAAATTTAACACCGCGGTTTCTGCACTTATGATTTTGTCCAACGAAATTGCAAAAATCAAGAAAATAAATCATGCAGAATACAAAACACTTCTTATTTTGCTTAACCCATTCGCTCCACATATCACCGAAGAAATTTGGACATTGTGTGGTTTTGGCGACAGCATGAAAGATGTTGTTTGGCCTGAATATGATGAGAAAAAACTTGTTCAAAGCGTAGTTGAAATTGCCGTGCAAATCAACAGCAAAATTGTTGCAAGGGTAAACATCAACCCAAATGACAGCCAAGAAAACATTTTGGCAGTTGTAAAAGGTGAGGGGAATGTGCAAAACGCACTTGCCGGCAAAACAATTGTAAAAGAAATTTATGTACCAAACAGAATTGTAAATATCATTGCAAAATAGACAATAAAAAATCATCGCAAATCGCGATGATTTTTTTTGTTAATTATTCTTCGTCAGTGTCGGTTTCTTCGTCGTCCTCTTCTGTTTTTCTTTTAAGGCTTTCAAGAAATCTTTCAAATTCCAAGTCCTCTTCGCTCATTTCTTCGTCAAAGTTCTCTTCTACTTCTTCCTCTTTTTCCTCAACTTCTTTGGTTGCCTCTTCAATAGGCTCTTCCTTAATTGCACTTAAAACAGTTGGGATAATTTCTTCTTCAACTTCTTCGGCTGGCTTTTCAATTACTTCTTCTGTAACCTCTTCAACTTCGTTGTTTTCTTCTGCAACAACTTCATTTTCTTCAACTTTGTCGTTTTCTTCGGTTACTTCTTCAAGTTCTTCTGTTGTTTCTTCTTCAATGGCAACTTCTTCGTTTTCTTCGCTTACTTCGCTATTTTCCTCAACAGCAACTTCTTGGTTTTCAACTTCTTGTTCCTCTGCGACGTCGCTTTCTTCTGCGTTTTCTTCAACAGATGCAATTTCTTCTTGCACTTCTTCGGTTTCTGTTACTTCCTCCGCAGTTTCTTCTTCTATAACCTCTTCAACGTCATTGTTTTCTTCGGTTACTTCTTCCTCTGCGATTTCCTCTTCTGCCTCTGCAAGTTCTTCTTCTGCTTGCTCTTCACTTTCTTCTTGCTTATTCAATTCTTCTGCAATAAGCATTGCTTTTACTGCATCTTCGGTTGAAATTTGGGCATTTTCTTCCACTTCTTCAACCTTTTCGCCTTCAATAATTTCTTCGGCAACTTTTTCCGCTGCAACCTCTGCCACTTCCTCATCTTCTTCGGCAAGAGTATCTTGGTTTTTGGTGTAAAGTGCTTTTGAAACAATAATAATCATCGCTACAACAAACAAACTGATAAGAAGAGAGATGATAATATTTAAAAAGTCATCTTTTCTAAATCCATCAAGGAAAGAGAAAATCAAAAACAACCAAGATGTGCCAGCAACGAAAGGTGCTCCAAACACAAGAGCAAGATTTATTGCAGGTGATTTAATTTTCTTTGAGTATTTCATTGCAAGAAAAGTTGTTGCAATTGAAGCGATAGAGAAAATAATTCCAAAGATAAGTGCTGCAATTTGCGAGCCTGTCATATATTCAAACATTTTGTAAACCTCCAATTTGATTACCATGATTTTATCACACCGCAATGTGTTTGTCAATACAGAAATTTGTTTTATTTGCCTAAAAATGTTTTGATTTTTCAAACAATTGGGTTATACTAAATATAAGTTATGGAAAAAAAGAAGAAAAAATTAAAAACAATACTAATTTCATTGACTTTGTCTTTGGTTGCCGTTGCTGGGCTTACCACAGCGTTTTTGGTGAACTATAATACATATTCTCCAGAAAACCGGTTGTGCTTGATGACGGAAGCAACATTTTCATTTCAACATCACTAAATGACAACTATGCAGGATACCGCTTTAAATTTGAGGGGGAAGAGGAAACCATTGTCATCAACAGCAAAACAAATGTGATATCGGCAAATGAGGCGGTTGAAGAGGGTGTAGACCTTGGCAAAACTTATAAAATTTCAACTTGCTATCTTTCAAAGAATGAGGGCAACAACAGCCAATTCAGCGATACAACAGAATGGACTTGTAAGGCATATCTTCAAAAAAACACAGTTGGCTATAATGAAGAAACGTGCAAACTTATTTGGGGACAGGTTGAAAACGCAGATTACTACCGCGTGTATTTCAATAATGCCGAGGGTGGTTATGTGCAAACAACCACAACAGAACTTGACCTTTCAACTTATACCGGCGGTGAAATGATTGTGTACGTTGTGTCCTTTTCAAACAACCCCAATTACAACCATAGCGCAAAATCAAATATGTTGGAATTTGAACATAAACATCATTTTAAATCGTTTACGCAACTTTCTTTTGACCAAGAAACTTGCATATTAACTGCAAAAAATGTTGGACTTCTTGAAAAACTTGAAATAACCCTTTACGACGCCGATTATGACCAAACTTTCAACCCAACAGCAAAAACAACATACCAAAACTGCAAGTTTGATGTGGAAAAACAGGGTGAGGAATATGTATATAAAATCAACCTCACAACAATTTATGAGGGGCAAACAAAAATTGGCTTAAACCCAGCAACAATTGATGAGTTCAATTTGTTTGATGGCGAAACTTCAATTCTTGATATAAACGCCTAAATTTCACATAAAAAAATAAAATGTAAGACATACTAAACCCAAAAAGGGGAAAGTATGTCTTTTTTAAATGTGGATAAAAGGGTACAAAAAATTGCAGATACCTTTGCTGATTGCACCGATTATGGGGTGAGATTTTTTAAACGACAAAACCAAACAATTGCTCTTGTTTTTATAAAAAGCATAATCAATGAAGATTTACTTTCAAGCGGAATTTTTATGCCTCTTCAAACATTTGAAGGGCAGTATGATATTGAAATTATAAAAAATCAAATCATCAAATGTGCAGATGTGCAGAAAATAGAAGAGGAAAAAATTGTTGAGGAAATGTTAAACGGCAAGGTTGTTTTTCTTTGTAATTTTTCACAGGAAATAATTGCGGTAGACTTATATAAATTCCCCACTCGCGTACCAGCCGAGCCACCCACTTCGCCAGTTATTCAAGGGCCACGCGAGGGTTTTGTTGAGGATATAAAAACCAATATCACCCTTATAAGACGGCGTTTAAAATCGCCCGACCTTGTAATAAAAAGCATGGAAATAGGCTCCATTTCCAAAACCAAAGTTGCAATCACCTATATAAAGGGCATTGCCAATAAAAAGGTGATTGATGAGGTGATAAAAAAACTTAAAAAAATAAAAATAGATGGGGTTATGGACTCATATTTTATCCTTTCTTTTTTAGAGGATAAACCAAACTCCCTTTTCAAACAGGTGGGCAACACAGAAAAACCAGATATTGTGGTTTCAAAAATGTTGGAGGGAAAGGTTGCAATATTGGTTGATAATTCACCAATTGTACTTACAGTGCCATTTATTTTCATTGAAGATTTACAAAGCAGTAATGACTACTACACAAATCATCACTATTCATCATTTGTAAGAATTGTAAGACTGTTTGGACTTCTTATCGCGGTAATTGCGCCCGGCTTTTATTTGGCACTTCAACTATACCACTACAACATTTTACCACTAAACTTTCTTATAACCATTGCAGATACCACACAAGGACTGCCATTCACCCCTTTTTTAGAGATTTTATTTATATTTTTGCTTTTTCAAATTCTTTACGAAGTCAGTTTGCGACTGCCAAGTTATTTAGGACTTGCAACATCTGTTGTGGGTGCACTTGTGCTTGGCGATACGGGGGTAAAAGCAGGGCTTATTTCGCCACCAGCCGTGCTTATTGTCGCCCTTGCCAAAATCGCACTTTATACCATACCAGAGCAGTCCTCCCAAATCACCATTTTACAATTTTTGTTTTTAATTTTGGGTGGCTCTTTGGGACTTGCAGGTATAATCGCCGGTGCAATATATATTGTAAATGTTTTAAATGATATAGACAGTTTTGGTACTCCATACCTTGCCCCTTACAGCCCGCGTATTGGCAGAGATTTGCAAGACGCCATAATTTCCACTGCCATAGTGGACGTTAAAAAACGGCCGAAAAGTTTTTCTCCCGAAAAGGAGGATATTAAATGAAACAAACAATTTCAATGAGGCAGGCGGGAATTATGATGCTTTTTTGCATTTTGGCAAACAAAATGCTTCTTTTGCCGTCAGAAATGTTTAAATATATGCGTGCGGACGGCGTGATTGCGGTAATATTTTTGTTTGCCCTCGATTTTGTCGCCTTGCCAATATTTTTAAAACTTAAAAGAAACAATCCAGACAAAAAATTGATTGAAATAGTGTCAAAATATCTTACCAAATATGTTGCAAAGGCTATTTTTATTGTACTTATGGCATTTATGCTGTTTAAGGCACTTCTCACTTTCAGCGTTGTTTACGATTATTTCAAAAGGCAAATATATCAAGATGAATTTATTTGGATGGCACTTATTTGCATCTTCCCAATAATGAATCATGCGGTTATAAAAGGACTTCGCCCAACGGCACGCACAATGGAACTTTTGTTTTCATTCGTAGTTGTAGGTATTTTTATCTGCTTTTTTATATCATTTTTCACAACACTTACAATTCCATCATTTTTTGTTGTTCCGGCAGGCAAAATCATATCTGGTGCTTACAGATATATTTTCTTGTTTGGTGATTTTTCACTTTTGTTTTTAATAATGGACAAAATAGAATACAAAAAAAGCGAAGAAAAACAAATATATAAATTCACAATATTTGGCATGGCAATTGTTGTTGTGCTTTTTGTCATCTTTTTTGCAAAATACAACATCACCGCATTTATGCATAACAACGCACTTGCCGATATTTTGGTTTTTTCCGTTCAATTCAACGCAATTGGCAGATTGGATATAATCGCCATGATGACAATTATGACTTTTGCAACATTTCAAATGGAAATTTTTTGCCTTGCCTTTTGCCAAAGTTTTGAGGGCGTTTTTCCACTTCTTAACAAAAAATGGGCTATCATCACCTTTGATTTGGCGTTTTTTCTGCTGTATTACTTATTCGTTGGCAAATATGAAGTTATCGTATCAACAACCACGCAATTTCTTCCAATTTTAGGTATTGCCGTTGCCTATGTTTTGCCGATAATCCTTTGGATAATTTCCCTTAAAAGGAGAAAAAATGAATAAAGGTTTCTTAAAGTATTTCAAAAACCCTATGCTTATTGTTCTTGTGGTTATTCTTCTTTTTTTTACGCCGTCAGCCATTTATTCGCCGGGGGAAAGCCGTAGACGAGGCGTTGTAACGGCAGTTGGAATTGATATGGTAGAAAATGAATATGAAGTTTCACTTCTCACATTCATTCCCAATGTAAATCAATCGTTTAAAGAGGTAAGTTCGGTAATTTCCGGGAAAGGTCAAACCATGGCAGATGCAATTTACAATGCCCAAACAGCAATGGGTAGACGGGTTGGACTTGCGCA
Source organism: Clostridia bacterium (assembly GCA_017621525.1). Lineage (GTDB taxonomy): Bacteria > Bacillota > Clostridia > Christensenellales > UBA1242 > Caccovivens. The sequence continues at coordinate 174,406 of JAGASX010000011.1, read as the reverse complement.
TGCAAAAACAACAATTGTCAGTTGGACGCTTATGCAGGAAGATATTGCCAGCCATATAGATTATTTAAGCCGTGTTTCCTCACTTCCCGAAAACACAGTTATAGTTTGCACAGACAAAACAGCCAAAGAGGTGCTTGAAGCATCATTCAGCCTTGAAAGCAATGTTGGACTTCAACTTGAACAGGTTATTGGCTATAACGCAGAAAATATGTATGTAAATGACACATCGCTTGAATCTTTTTATAAAGGATATTACAGTCCTGTCAAATCTTCAATTATAGATTATCTTACTGTTGTAGACGGCAAAGAACCCTCTATGGCAGACACACAACCGGCAAAACAATCGGGAAGCGACCAAGTGGATACAAGCGGAAGTAAAGGCACGGGTGAAAACCAAGATAGCGGTGGCAAACGCATAGTCAACCAAGGTGAGGCGGTTCTTGTAAAAGAGGGTAAATTTATCAAAAAACTCACCCTTGAAGAATTAAATGGCATAAATCTTTTAAATTCAAAGGCGGTTAGGCAAAATTATACCGTTCAAGAGGTTACACTTGGCGATTCTGTTGTTGACGCCACCTACAAGGTAAGAAATAAAAATGTAAACATCAACACTCACTTTGAAAATGGCTATCCGGTATTCGAGGCTCATGTTGTGCTTGGCATGGAACTTGTGGAAGTTGGCGGACGGCATGAAAAACTTAAAATCAGCACCGAGTCCAGCCATATCACACCAGAGATTTCCAAAAAACTTGACGAGGTTATAAAAAAACAGTTTACAAATTCAATCAGGTTGCTACAAGAAAATGAAACCGACGTTATAGGCGTTACCGAACAATTTTACCGAAACAACAGAAAGGGCTATATAAAGTTTCGCAACTCCATAACAAGCCCAGAAAAATTCATTCAATATGTTACTTTTAAAGTCAATTTAATAATTCGTGCCGACTAAATGTGTCAAAAAAAGTGGTAAAGTTAAATATTTTCTTTAAAAAGTCCCTTTATAAAGTTGTATTAAAAATTTTTTTGTGATACAATAACTTGTAAGATTTTTTAAGGAGGAAAAGGTGAAAGAACAAAAACCTAAATTTAAATACTCGTATATCGCCATTTTGTTGCTTATTGTTCTTGTGTTTGTGCTTGTGTTCACAAACAGAGGCTATAAGGGTGAATATATAGACGGTGGTCTTACCGAAGTGCAAGAACTTATTGACGGCAGGACAAACGAAGAGGGCAAGAAAGAGCAGATTGTTGAAATGCGTTATAAAAACGGCACAATTTACTTTTTGCTTGACGGCTCAAAATATAAAGATGCGTTCCCAGAATACGCAGACTACTATTTGTATTACGAGGGAAATGACGGCATACTTACAAAAGTGCTTGAAAAACTTGATACCGCAGGCATCAACTACCAAAAAATTGCCAACAGCAAAGATTGGTGGAGCATTGTTTACCCACTTCTTTACATCGCATTTGGCCTTTTCATGGTTTGGATGATTTTCAGACTTATGGGCTCTCAATCCAAGGGTGCTATGGGCTTTGGCAAAAGTAAAGCAAGGGCATACACAACCAGCAAGGTAAGATTTGCCGACATCGCAGGCACAGAAGAAGAAAAAGAAGAACTTAAAGAAATTGTAGAATTTTTAAAAGCACCTAAAAAGTTTACAGACCTTGGCGCAAGAATACCAAAAGGCGTACTTCTTGTGGGACATCCGGGTACAGGTAAAACATTGCTTGCAAGGGCGGTTGCTGGCGAGGCAAACGTGCCATTCATCACAATCAGCGGTTCTGACTTTGTTGAAATGTTTGTGGGCGTTGGTGCTTCAAGGGTACGCGACCTTTTCGAGCAGGCCAAGAAAAACAAACCATGCATTGTTTTCATTGATGAAATTGACGCCGTTGGCAGACAAAGAGGTGCAGGACTTGGTGGCGGTAATGATGAAAGAGAACAAACCCTCAACCAACTTCTTGTTGAAATGGACGGTTTTGAACCAAACGAGGGTATCATTGTGCTTGCTGCAACCAACAGAAGCGATGTACTTGACCCAGCCCTTATGCGTCCGGGCAGATTTGATAGACAAATTTATGTAAACATTCCAGACGTAAAAGGCAGAGAGGGAATTTTAAAAATTCATGCTAAAAACAAACCAATTGATGAAAATGTAGACTTCAAAACACTTGCAAAAATCACAGTTGGATTTACAGGTGCAGATATTGAAAATATGCTCAACGAGGCGGCAATTCTTGCAGCGCGTGAGGGCAGACCAAAAATTGTTATGTCAGATATTACAGAGGGCATAAACAAAGTTACCATGGGGCCAAAGAAGAAAAGCCGTGTGGTTACAGAACGCGACAAAAAAATCACAGCATACCACGAGGCTGGACACGCAATTCTTGCCAAAAAACTTGAAAATACAGATGAAGTGCAAGAGGTGTCAATCATTCCACGCGGAATGGCTGGCGGATACACAATGCAACGCCCAGACAACGACAACTCATACCGCACTTACAACTACCTTATGGATGAAATTGCAGTTTGCATGGGCGGTCGCCTCGCAGAGGAAATTGTCTTTAAAGACATCACAACAGGTGCATCAAGCGATATAAACCAAGCAACCAAAATTGCAAGAAATATGGTTTATAATTGGGGTATGAGCAAAAACCTTGGCTTCCTTAGCCTTGATTCCAGCGAACAAGTTTTCATTGGCAGGGACTATCAAACACGCAATGATTTTTCAGAAAAACTTGCCGCCGAGGCTGATGATGAAGTAAGACAAATTCTTGACTACAACTATAAACGCGCAAAGAAAATTCTTGCCGATAATCTTGACCTTTTGCATGAAATGTCAAACCTTCTTCTTGAAGAAGAAACAATCAATAAAGAAGAAATTGATATGCTTTTAGAGGGCAAAAAGACAGCAGAAATTGTCGAGGCAATTAAAGAAAGAAATGAAAAGCAAAAGGAAAAGGAAGAAAAACTTAAACAGCAAAAGGCTTTGCTTGAAAGAAAACTTCTTCTTGAAAATAAAATTCGCGAGGGCGAAAAACTTGTAGAGGGCGGTGTTCTTACAGCCGAAGAACTTGAAAAAATAAAAGAAACCTACAACCAACTTGTTGCCCAAATTGAAAATGAAAGCCAAGAAAAGGCAGAAGAACAAGAAGTTACCGTAACAATCAAACAGGGCATAGAACTTCCAAAAGCAGAAGACAACACACCAGAAGATAAGGAGGGCAAGTAATGGAAGAACTTGAAATGCAACAAGATGAAAAAATTTTGCAGTCTGTAAGCGATGAATATCTTCAAAAGAAAAAACGCAAAAAAAATATAATTTACACCACAATTTTAAGCGTTTTGCTTGCAATTGCAACCATTATAATCGTAATGTCATCAATCACAGTGGGGCTTAAACCAGCATTTATTGGCAACCCAACTTCTTATACAATTTACATCAATGGAAGCGAAAAGAAGTATATAGATGAAACCAATGAAAAATATGATGAATTTTACAAAATTTATTCACAATCATTCAATGTGTCATATTTAAGCGCTCTCTTTACAGGAAAACTTGGCGGATATGAAATTGAAGAAACTCTTGATAATTTCTATTCCAAAGCAAATGAAAAAACAGGTATCAGCAGTACACTTTCTTCGGCACTTGGAAGCAACTATGTAAAACTTGAATTTGCAAGCGAAAGACCTGTTAAAAAGGCAAACGGAGAGGTTTATACTTCAAAATGGAACACAAATTGCCAATTGGTATTTGATGATGTGTATTTCACAATCAACTCAACCAACCAAGATAATGACCTTACATTCTATTTTGGTACAAAAGGTGCGGGCGCAGGATACACAATCACAAAAATTTCAATAAGGGCAAACACATCGGCTCTTTATGAATTTGCGACTGAAAACTAAATAAAAAAATCCAAGATAATTCTTGGATTTTTTATTGCTTTTGAAGCAGACTTATAAGTTTATCTCGCAATGTGTCAATGTGTTTTTTATTTAATTTAATAATCACAATCAAAAGTATTGACGCAAGCATAATTGCAAAGAATGGCAACAATACCGCATGAGATGCACTTAATATGTGAAACATTTTTGGCATAACAACAATTGCAAGGGTAATGCCTACGCAAGACAACGCCATAATTCCAATTTTAAGCAGATTTGCAGGAATACACAGCGACACAAGATTTAAAAACCCTGTATATGTCATTGTCAGCACTGCAAGGGTGGTGTACTCCTCAGCAGTCATAACCTGCAAGGATTGCGTGTAGTAAAGTATCATAACAATCAGCACGTTTATAAGAAGAAGTAAGGCACGAGGAAGCGACCGCTTCATAACCTGAGGAATAAAATTTCCGGTGATAGGTTTTGTGTTTGGCTCAAACGTTAATAAGAATGATGGCATACCAATCACAAAAAATTCAAGAAGCATCATCATACTCGGGTTGAAAGGATATTGCATTTGCAAGAAAAGCGTAAGCACGGTAAGAAGTATTGCAAAAAATGTTTTCATAAGGAAAAGTGATGAAGAATTTTGTACATTGTTTACAACCTGTCGTCCTTCTTTAACCACCGATGGCAAAGAAGAAAAATTACTTTCAAGCAGAACAATTTTGGATATACTTCTTGCAACTTCACTTCCGTCAGCCATTGCAATAGAGCAATCTGCCTCTTTTAGGGCAAGTGTATCATTTACGCCGTCGCCTGTCATGGCAACTACCTTGCCTTTATTTTTCAAAGTTTTAATAATTGTGTATTTTTGCTCAGGTGTTACACGCCCAAAAACGGTAAATTCATCAGCCATTTTTTCAATGTCTTTCAAACTTACACCTTCAAGTGAAACAAATTTATCACTATGCTTAACCCCCACACGCTGTGCAATTTTAGATACAGTTGCAGGGTCGTCGCCAGAAATAATTTTCACTTCCACACCATTGTCTTTAAACCATTGTATGGTTTCAATTGCATCTTCGCGTATGTGCTCTTCAATCACAATAAGCGCAAGCAGGGTGGCGTCTTTGCCAGACATTTTTTTGTCAAACTTTCCTCCCTCTTGCTCTGCAAAAGCAAGTATACGATGCCCCTTTGACTGAGCCTCTTTAATAAACGCTTGTTGCTGTTCATCAATGGCACAACCAATGCGGGTGTAGGCACCAAGGAAATAAATTTTTCTGTTGGAAAGTTGTGTTATAGAATATTTGCGTTCTGAAGAAAACTCAGCAACATTCACGGCACGCAACTCATCATTGCGTCCAAACTCTTTCACCATAGCACTTGAAGTTGAATTCATTGTTTTTTGCACATGAAGCACGTTTGATAACAATTTTTGTATGTTTGCTTTACGCTTTTTTGTGTAAGTTTCAAAACCAACAACTTTCATTGTACCATCTGTGATAGTTCCCGTTTTGTCCAAACACAAAACATTTGTTCTTGCAAGCATTTCAATAGAGTAAAGGTCGCGTACAAGGGTTTTCTTTTTTGCAAGTTTAACAACACCTATTGCCAAACTTATTGTAACAAGCAGAAACATTCCGGCAGGTATCATGCTTGTAAGCGCACCACTTGTGTTTGTAATTTGTTGCTGAATGGTAGAGCCGTTGATTGTCAATTCTTTAAAGAAAGTAAGCACTCCAATAGGAATAAGGGCAATGCCGATATATTTTATAAGCCTGTTCAAATCTTTAAAAAGGTTTGATTGAGGGGTTTTAAATTCTTTTGCCTTTTTTGCAATTTGGTTGATATAGTTATCACTTCCAATCTTGTCAACTCGTGCATAACACTCACCCGAAACGATAAAACTTCCTGAAAGCAGAGGGGAGTTTTCACCCTTTTCAATGGCGTTGGACTCGCCGGTTAAAAGACTTTCATTCACTTCAACCTTGCCCTCCAAAATTATGCAATCGGAAGGTGTTTGATTTCCACTTGAAAGCACAATCACATCGTCCAGCAAAAGTTTATCGGCTGGAATGTCCAACCTTGCCCCTTCGCGAATGGTTTTCACCATAGGCGTTGTTACAATAGATAATTTTTCAACCGCAATTTTGGCGCGAATTTCTTGAATAATCGCAATTGCTGTATTTGCAACAATAACAAATATAAAAATCAAATCTTTGTAAGAGCCCACGCAAATAAGTGCAACCGCAATTATAAGCCATAACATATTAAAAAATGTGAATATGTTTTTAAAGAAAATAGAGCGGTATGTTTTAGAGGTTGTAACCTTTGTGTTGTTATATAGGTTTGAATTTTGCCGAGATTCAACCTGTGCTTTTGTAAGCCCCAAATCCTTATCAGGGAAAAACCTTTCCACACTGTCATCAACAGCAGGCTTTAATTCCTCTTCATTTTTATTTTTTCTTTTCAATTTAAAAGATTCTTTAAGCCTTGCGATAAATCCTTTATTATTCTCCAAACCTTTTTGGTCATAAAAAAGAATACTCAAACGCCTATCGTAAGAGAATTTTCGTACCAATCGTTCTTTTGTTTTAAGAAGTGTAGGGTAAACCTTTTCTTCAACTTTTTGTTTTTTCATTATAATAAAATTATAAATAAATATTATTTTATTGTCAACTTTATTACAAAATAGATTTGACAATCTTTGTCAAATAAAGTATCCTTGTTAAGACAAAAGAAAAGAGGTGAAATATGCAAATAGAACTTCCAAAGGCATTAAAAGAACTTGCAAAACTTTTTTCAACAGAACTTTATGTTGTAGGTGGTTATATAAGAAACAAAATTATGGAAATAGAGGGCGAAGATATTGATATATGTGCATCTCTTACACTTGACGAGGTTGAAAAACTGCTTAAAGACAGCAAATTTAACTTTAAGGTGAAAAGCAAAACCCTTGGCTCTGCGCTTATTTCTTGCGGAAAAGAAAATTATGAATATACCACTTTCAGAAAGGAAGTGTACCCAAAAGGTGGGGCACATTCGCCAGAAAGCGTAACTTTTATCACAGATATAAAAGAGGACGCCAAACGTAGAGATTTCACCTGCAATGCCCTTTATTATGATATTAAATCAAATCAACTCATTGATTTTTATGACGGCGTATCAGATATCAAAAAAAGGGTGTTAAAAACGGTTGAAACACCAGATGAAGTGCTTTCGCATGACGGAGTAAGAATTTTAAGACTTTTCCGTTTTCAATGCGAACTTAATTTTAAAATAGACCCTAAAACCCTTGAAAGCGCATATAAATATAAAGAAAACCTTTGTGATGTGTCTGGTGAACGCGTGGTGCATGAAATCACTAGAATTTTGCATAGCCCCAACAAATATAAAGGCGTTTCAAAGAAAAATGCATACATTTCTGCATTAAAACACTTCAATAGGGCATCACTTTGGCAATATTTTGGCATAGATTGCCAAAAACTGAAATTCAAAATGGTAAAAAAAGTACAACATAAATCACAAGGCTTTTTAATTGATGTGATTGATGCTGTAAATCCAATTTCAATTTCATACTATCTTAATTTAATACTTACAACTTCTTTTGGCTTAAATAAAAAAATGGTGGAACAATATATAAACATACTTTGCGGTTATTACGAAGCCCTCAATCGCCAACAAAATAAACCATATTTTATTAAATATTTTGATAATTTCCCTCAAATTTATATGCTTTTAATTCATAAATCAAAATCACTTGCAAATAAATATCAATTTTTCTATAAATATATCATCTCACACCGCCTTGTCGTGTCAACAAAAGACCTTAAAATCAATGGCGACACATTAAAAACGCACTATCCAAATGTAAAACCAAACAGATATAAGGCTATTTTAGAAAGCCTTTTAAGTGATGTTTTTGATGGCGTACTTCAAAATGAAAAAACAGAACTGATACAAGCAGTTCAAGAAAAACTTAAATATCTATAAAACAAAAGCACCGCTTGGCGACCACAGACCGCCAGCGACGCTTTTTTTGTACCCAAGAATAACACGAACAAAGAGAGTGTTTTCTTTAGGGACGCAAGAATAACACGAACAAAGAGAGTGTTTTCTTATATCGCACCTGCGTTGACCTTCGACCAACGCAGACGCTCCTTTGCCCCGCTCCGCACGCTCGGCGACCGCTGACCGCCTCGTACGCTCCGCTAAATCAGTCATATCAAACAAGCCTCTTCCGTTATATGTGTACTATATTTTTGCCTTCCCCGAAACTGGGTAAGGCTTTTTTAATCACTTCGCATAATAACTTCCCTTAAATATGGAGGTTAAATAAAATTTTTTAAAAAACTTGTTAAAATCACTTGACAAAATGGCAATGGGGGGGGGCATAATCGAAGTGAAGAAATGAAAGTGAAGAGTGAAAAGTTAAATTTTCCTCTCGGAGCGAGAAAGCAAGGCGTCAGCCTTGACGCAAGGAGTTAAAACATGACTAAAACAATTAAAATACTATCAACAATATCATTTATAGCAATGGCAATTGTGCTTACCTTTGTAGGGGTATGGGCACTTGCAGACCTTGACTTCACTGTCGGAGGGGATATAACCTACACCGCACCTGAACCACAAATAAATTTACAGCAAGACGGCAATGGCTTTTACGTAACCATGGGAACATACAACAACGCTCCTGTAGTATGGCGTTTGGTGGGAATGGATGGAAACAGATTCACCGGTACTACCGCCCCAACAAATGGAATAGGAACATTTGTGCTTGAAACATATGTAGCTCAGACAAAAGAATTTGATGCAGATAGCAGTGATTACGCAACAAGCGATATACGCACATATTTAAATGGAGATTACAAAACACTCCTAAACCTTGCAAATGACACAACATACAAAGCAATTATTCCACGTTCAATGACAAGCCTTTATACTGATATAGGGTGGAATTATTATAGAGGGAATAGCAATTACGCTGAAAACGAAGTTTACAGTATAACCACAACAAACACAGAAAGCGACAAACTTTGGCTTATGAGCATAGCAGAAGTATATTCGATGGTCGGCGGTGGGGAAATCACTAACGGCATAATTTCAGATGACTGGTCATCGGTAATGGCGAATATAGATTGGAGTTCTGAAGAAAGCACATATGATATGTTTTGGCTTCGCTCTCCTGACGCCACCGCTTCATTTCGTGTATATTATGTCGAAAGTGATGGCAATTTTCTTGGTCGTCCTTATGGTACACTTATGTCTATCCGCCCTGCATTTAATCTTGAATTTTAAATATAAGCAAAAAAGTGAGGTTTATCCCTCACTTTTAATTTATTCCCCAACGTACTTTTGCCTTTTCTGTTGCCTCTTTGGTTACCTTTTGAGGGGCAATGTATTGCACAGAGTTGTTTGGCAGTGTCATTCCCTCTTCAAGGGCAGAACTTCCCTCCACAATAATTCCGTTTTGAGGCATATATTTATCATGGCGAATTTGTTTTTCACTTTCAACTTCGCCATTTTTAATGTATTGCACATAGCCCTTTGTTTCATAGCCCTCTTGTGGGAATTTAAGGCGGTAATATTCACCCTTGTAAAGCACTTTGTCCTCATATTGCCCATCAGTGTCGGTTATTATGTCGTCGCCACCATGAGGGATAATTTTCACAAGTTCGCCCCGCGTGCTGATTGAAAGCCCATCTTCAAAAGGCTGACCATAAATTTCAACAACGGCATTTGTATCGCTACAAAAAGTTTTAATAAAAATTGGGGTATCAAGATTGTTTTTAAACTTCAAGTCGGCATAACCCTCGCTTACCATAGCGTCAAAAGAAAGGGGAACATAACTTGCCGGCAAAGAATGATGACAAACCTGCAAAATTTCAATGTCTGCACGAATAAGAGCGTTATAAAGGGTGGTTGATGCCTGACAAACGCCACCGCCAACGCCAGAAACATATTTTCCGCCCATAATTATTTTTGCGTTTTTATATCCGTTTAATGCAGACCTTTCGCCTGTAATTTCATTAAAAGACACCTCTTCGCCCGGCTCAACAATCATTCCATTAAATTTTGATAAAGCCAAACGAATATTATCCTTTCTGTCATTTGCCGATTTTGAATAATCGGTTGAAAATGTCGCACGCAATGAAATTTGACTTACAAATTCCTCCAAACTATTTTCAGGTACAATTTCACGCACAGGAATGTCAATCACTTTTTCACCGTCGCCATATATGGCGTCATTTATTTGATTAAAAAGTTCATCACGGCAAACAATATACCCTTTGTTTCCCTCATTTAATTTAAACATTTGCTCTTCATTTGGCTGAAAGATAATTTCACTACGCTTGTGCTTGTTTTCAATGTCAGCCATAATGGTATCAAGTTTGCCCTCAAAACCGCCATACATATCCTCAATAGGCACATTTACAAAAAGCCCATTTTCTTTTATTTTGTTTTCATTTTTCTTTTTGCTGAAAATATTGCCTTCACGCCCATATTCAATCACCTCGTCAAGCGTTGGCTGAAAATTACCCACAAAACTTAATTCTTCGCCACTTATCACCCATTCTTTCCCGCCATTTTTAAGGGTAAGATTTATATTTTCTTTTTGCTCTTCCATTTGCAAAGTAAGCAAATTTTTTGCCTCTTCCCTAGTAAGCCCAGAAACATTCACACCATTTATGTGTGTGTTTTGATAGTAGGTTGTTTTACTGCTTATGCTATCACCAAAATAAAATTGGCAAAACAGCAAAAGCCCCACCGCAATAAAGGCAACAGCAATAAGCCAAATTGCAGAAATATGTTTTTTCTCTCCCTTTGATGATACTTTTTCTTTCATACAAAATCTCCTGCAAGTATTGTTTGAAAAAGAAGAAAAAATATACTTTTATTGAATGAATAATTGATGCAAGCAAGAAAATACTAATTTTAATGGAACTTTCACGTAAACAAAAGGTTTTAAGAACAATTTTGGTTGTTGTAATTGTTGGACTTATTTTGTGCTCAACATACTTTGTATTTAAAATAACAGGCGTTTGGGAAAGGGTAAATTCGGTACAAAAACTGCAAACCCTTATTTTGGAATTGGGCTTTTGGGGCAGAAGTGCATTTGTTTTACTTCAATTTTTACAAGTAACATTCATACCCATTCCGTCGCCAATTTTGGTTGTTGCCGGAACATTAATTTATGGGCCATTCGAGGCGGGGCTTTTATCGCTTGCCGGTATACTTTTAGGCAGTGCTGTTGCCTTTTTCATTGGCAGAATATTTGGCAAAAAACTTGTGGTTTACATGGTCGGCAAAAACACAGAACAGAAATGGAGAAAATTTTTAAGTGGTTGCAAATACACTTTTGTGCTTATGATGCTTTTGCCACTTTTTCCAGATGATATACTTTGCCTTGTCGCCGGCGTTACTGATATGAGCAGTACCTTTTTTATGGTTACACAACTTATATCTCGCCCAATTGGCATATTTGCCCTTTCATACTTTTCAAGCGGACAGATAATTCCATATCATGGTTGGGGGCTGATTGTTTGGGGTATAATCGCCATTTTTTCACTTGTTGCTATATATTTAACAAGCAAATACAATCAAAAAATAGAAAATTTCATAAAAAACTTGTTTAAAAAGCAAAAAAAGGGGGTTTAGCGTTTTATAAACAACACAAACCCTTTGCGTATCATTTTTGGGGATATTGCATTTTCAATTAAAATAGAAAGCGCACTTACACCATATTTTTCTGCAATTTTGTCTACGGTGTCGCCCTCTTTTACGATATAAAATTGATTAAATTCCTTTTTCATCGCCCCTCACTTGTATTAAATTTTATTCCTCATAAATAGGATATATGAGGAGAGGGTATATGAAATCTTTGTTTAAAACTGTCGCACTTATCACCATTTTTTCTGTGCTTACACGTGTTTTAGGCTTTATGTTTAGAATTTTTTTGTCAAGAACGGTTGGCGCCGAGGCACTTGGTATATATCAAGTTGCATTTTCTGTATTTATGGTGCTTCTTACAATCATTTCCAGCGGACTACCCTTAATAATCTCTCGCATAAGCGCTTCCGCCCTTGCAAATGGAGAGAAGAAAAAAGAGGCATCACTTGTTACCGTATCTGTGATATATTCACTTATTTTATCCATTGTTTTGTGCATTGTTGTGCTTATATTCAAAAATGTGTTTGCTCACTTTTTTACAGATAAAAGGTGTATGCAAATTTTAATTGTGCTTTTGCCAAGCCTTGTGTTTTCGTCGGTGTATAGCGCACTGCGAGGCTCACTGTGGGGCAGGGGAAACTATTTTGCGCTTTGCGTAACAGAACTTTATGAACAAGTTGTAAGAATTGTATTAAGCGTGCTCGCACTTGGCGTTGGACTTTCTGCATTTGAAAATGCGGTAAATATAGGCTGGACGTTGTCAATAGCCTGCTTTTTCTCTATGGTACTTGCAATTTTGCTGTTTTTGTTTTATGGTGGCAAGTTTGGCAAACCACAAAAGGGGATTTTAAAACCACTAATAAAACAATCCACACCAATCACACTTATGAGGGTGGCGGGCTCTTTTATTCAGCCTCTTATTGCCTTTATAATTCCCGCTCGCCTTACATCAATTGGTTATACAAGTTCGCAAGCGTTAAGCCTTTATGGCGTTGCTGTGGGCATGACACTTCCTTTGCTTTTCATTCCAACAACCCTTATAGGCTCGCTTTCCACCGCACTTGTGCCAGATATTTCCACCGCACTTGCCCAAAATGACAAAAAACACATAGAAAACCGAATAAATTCTGCAATCAACTTCGCTCTTTTCATTTCAGCCCTTTTTGTGCCTGTTTTTCTTGGCATGGGTGAACTTATGGGCATATTTCTTTATGACAATATATTAAGCGGAACGCTTTTGCAATCGGCATCATTTATTTTAATTCCAATGGGGCTTACAAACATCTCATCATCACTTCTCAACTCTCTCGGTCTTGAAAAGAAATCATTTGTAAACTACCTTGCGGGAAGTATAGCCATGTTTGTTGCACTTTGGTTTTTGCCATCAATTTTTGGCATAAACTCCCTTATTTGGGGCATGGGAATAAGTTATATAATCACCGCATTTTTAAACATACGCCTATTAAAGAAAAGCGCAAAGGTGGAAACAAAAATTTGCAAAACCATACTACTTTTCATGCTTGCCATTGTGCCGTCGGGTGCCCTTACGGCTTTTGTTACAAGCCTCTGCGAGTATATTTTCCCCACAATAATTTCATTGATGATAGGCGGTATCGTCAGCGTTGGCAGTTTTCTTGCACTTGCAGGCGTTATGAACTTGGTTGATATAAAAGCATTTATGACGTCAACTCTAAAAAAGGTGGGCATAGGAAAAAGAAATAAAAGAAAAAAAGTTTAAGTGTAATTTTTTGCATATTGCTTATAATAAAGCATGGTTACAATCATAGTACGTTCAGTTTTAATATATTTAATTGTGCTTTTGGTGTTCCGCCTTATGGGGAAACGACAGTTGGGGCAAATGCAACCTTTTGAACTTGTGCTTACCCTTATTATTGCCGACCTTGCCACCATTCCAATGGCAGAGGTGTCAGTGCCGGTACTTCATGGCATTGTGCCACTTCTTACCCTTGTGCTTTTGCACTTGGTGATAACGGTTGCCACACGCATAAGCCACACATTCAGCAAAATAGTCAGCGGAAAGCCGGTCATCATAATCAACCCAAAGGGAATTGATTATAAAGCCATGAAAAAACTAAATTTATCCACTGATGACATTTTTTCTGCCTTGCGAGAACAGGGATATTTCAACATAAATCAAGTTCAATATGCCATTATGGAAACAAATGGAAAGGTCTCCGTTATGCCAAAAGGTGAATTTGCCCCAGCCACAAATGGCGACCTTAACATATCATCACCAGAGAGTTTTTTACCAATTGTGCTTGTCAGCGAGGGCAAAATGATAAAAGAAAACATAACACTTGCCTCTTACAGCGAAGAAGATATATTAAAATTGCTTTCAAAACAAAATAAAAAACTTAAAGATGTTTTACTTCTCACCGTTGATAGATTGGGTGAGGGGTATTTGCAGTTTTTTCAAGAGGCAGGCAGAACAATCAAGATGAAAAAGGCTGGTGGCACATGAAATACATGAATGTTATAAACTTCATAATAATTGCACTAATTCTTACAGGAATTTGCGTGGTTGAAGAGGTGCTTGTTTCCCGCTCACTTATTGAAATACAAAACAGATGCCTTCAAATTGAAAGCCTTGCCGAAGAGGAGGGAAACATTCAAAACGCCCGAATTGTTCTTGCACTTGACAATTTAGAGTTTAGGTGGACGGAATATGAATCCAAACTTTGCTATATGGTGCACCACAAAAATGTGCAAGAAATAGGGCAGGAAATTGTAAAAGCCAGAAAGTATATTGCCGAAAATGACGTTCAAGAATTTGAGGTTTCAATAGAACTTATAAAGTTTTATTGCCATAGTTACCTACATTTTATGGGCGCAAGCGTGCATAATGTGTTGTAAGAATACACTCACTTTGTTCGTGTATTCTTGCGTCCCTAAAGAAAACATTCACTTTGTTCGTGTTATTCTTGCGTCCCTAAAGAAAATACTCACTTTGTTCGTGTTATTCTTGCGTGCCTAAAAAAAGCGAGATGATTTTCTCGCTTTTCATTTTAATAAATTTTGTCTTTCTTTGCTCTTCTAATGCCTAATAAAACTGCTACAACAATTGAAAGTATTGCCACGCCAGAAAGTACCCAAATGATAATTTCATAACTTATTTGACTTCCTGTATTGATTTTTACAACCTTACTTACCAAAGGTGCGTCAGTTGAATTGTGATAGTTATATTCACACCAAATTTCCCAAGCACCTGTTGTTCCTTTGTCATCAAAGCGGAATGAAAGCCCACTTCTTGCACCGTCGGAATAGTCTGGGTAAAGAGGGGTGAAAAGTTTGTCCTTAAATTGTTCAAGTGATAAGTCAGCGGTTGTAAGAATAAAAATGGTGCCGTCTTCTCCCTTGCCGGTTACATACCAAACAAGTTTTGAAGAGTCAATGTACCTATATTCTTCCAAATTTGTTACAGAGAAAATATAGTCATCGTGAAGCGAAGAATTACTGCTTGTTGGGTAGAAAGAAAGTTCAGGAATTTTCTTGCTATTTACCTTCATTGTTGGCTCAATAACGAAAAAGTCGCTGTAAGTTTCTTCGTCGTTGATAAGAAGTTTAAAACGATATATTCCCCACTGACGCACCCTTATGGTTTCCTCATCTACAAATGCAGTTCTGCCGTCATCAATATTAAAAACAAAGTTTTGAGGCAGGTTTTCAAGCAGAGTGTAACTTCCAATTCCACTTACGCGTGTTGTAAAAGCATTTTCAATAATTTTCACATCGCTTGAATAAAAAACAGAAACATCTTTGTACGCTTGCAAATATTCAATAGAAATTGAAAGGTCATAATATTCACTTGTAGGGTCGCTTTCGTCCTCATATTTCTTTTTTGGTGCATTACCAATTGTTGGGTCATAATTGAAGGTTATTTTGTTTGTGTCAGCCCATTGATAAATAAAACATTTGCCAAAAGGAAGGTGCATTGTGGTAAACGCGGTACTTTCTTCATCGGTTTTTCTGTCATATAAAGAAATGGTAAATTTTTGATTAGATTGTGCCGAAACAGATGTAGACTGGGCACTTGCATTTTTGCCACCGAAAGGCATACCTGCAATAAGAAAAAGCAGTGCAAAAAGGCATATAAAAAAGGAAAGAATAATTTTGTTATTTTTAAGCAATTTCTTCATAACCGCTCCTTTATAATTTGTATAATAGCATAAATAAAAAAAATAAGAAAATGATTTTCAGTTTTTTTTAATATTTTTTTATTTTATCAAATATTTTCAATTTTAACCGCTTAAAATACGGTTGACAAAAACCCACTTTAAAGATATACTTTAAACATGGAAATAAAAGAATTTGAATTAGAAATTGCAAATGGTCAAATGTCTTTTGACTTTGAAGAGGAAGAAAGGGGGACAATTCCTGCCGAAAAACTTATAAAATCACAAAATTTCAATTGGATTGGCGAGGAAACGCTTTTTGTTGTTGTTCGCACTCAAAACAAAGCCCTTTCAAACGACCTGCCATCACTTAAACTCTGCGGGAAAAAGATGATAGATTGGGTGCGTCTTGCGGGCTCCTCTTGCCAGCAAATCGTTGTCGATGATGGCGAAGATGTTTTTGAAAGAATAAAAGATTTTCAAACAGATAAAAAATATGTTGCAATTTTTTACAGCGATACACCACTATTAAGCAAAAATCTTTTTTATAAAATAATGAATTATTTTTCATCAAAAAATATCAACTACCTAAAACTATCAAGGGGATATGTTGCAAAAGCAGAATTTATAAATTCTTGTCCAAATCTTATGCAAAATTCAGCTGTTGGCTTTGAGGATGCGGGACTTTCAGTAGCCGACAATGCAAAAACCATTTCACAAATGAATGAAATTTTGCAACACAGAATTTTGGCTTTTCATCAAGCAAATGGGGTGATAATTTACGGCAAAAACACCGTTTTTATTGATGCAGATGCAGAAATAGAGGCAGGCGTGGTAATTTATCCAAACAACGTTATAAAAGGCGAGTCAATCATATCATCAGGCACAATTTTGGAAAGCGGAAATGTTATAAAAAACAGCATAATTTCAAGTAATTGTCAAATTGAAAATTCATATATAGAAAAAAGTAAAATAAGTCAAGGTAAAACCATAAAAGCGTTCAGCAAAATAATTGAAGAGGAAGCATAATGTATATAGTTGTAGGGCTTGGTAATAAGGGGTTTGAATATAAAAACACATATCATAATGTGGGCTTTTTTGTTGCCGACAGCCTTGCAAAACGTATAGGCGCACAATTTACAAAAGAAAAATATAAGGCAGAAATTGCCGAGGGCAACTATCGCGGACAAAAGGTGCTTATTGCAAAACCTACCACATTTATGAACAACAGTGGCGAGGCGGTAACCCTTCTTAAAAACAAATTCAAAGATGCCCAACTTATTGTTGCAGTTGATGATATAGACCTTGCAAAAGGCGTGGTAAGGTATCGCGAAAGGGGAAGCGCAGGCACTCATAACGGACTTCGCTCAATAGTTTCTTTCGTCGGTGAGGAATTTCAACGCGTCAAAGTAGGAATAGGCAGAGATAAAAATAAAGACCTTGCAGATTTTGTGCTGTCGGTGATTGACAGCGAAAGCAGAAAGATAATTGACGAGGCAGTTGAAAGGGCGGTTGATTTAATTTTAAATAAAATTGCTGACGAGGGAAAATGCTGACAAAGTATATAGAAAACTTAAAAAGAAATAGAATAATATCTGGCGTCCAAGATGGCGAAAAACTTATTTTTGCAAGCGATTTTCAACGCCTGATTTTTTTGTCTAACAACTTTGTAAATGCTGGCAAACTTAAACGCGGGTTGCAGGCTTTGGGCAAACGAGTTGAAATTATTTCAGTTTCGCGAGAGAATGATGACGAAAACGATAAAAACCTTTTGCCTTTCATTGAAAATGTAAATAAGTATGTTGAGGGAAAACTTGATGCCCTTATATTTCTTCCATGCTCTGCAATTATCAAATTTAATATTCAAAAAACAAAACCTCTTACAATAAAACTTGGTGATAATTTCAATCTGCAAACCCTTACTCAAACGCTTGCCCAAATGGGATATGAAAGATACCCACTTGCACAAGAGCGTGGGCAGTTTGCCCTGCGTGGTGATATTTTGGACATTTTCACCACAACCAACGACCACCCAATAAGAATAGAATTTTTTGATGAAGAAGTAGAAAATATAGGCACTTTTGATGAAAATTCAATGAAAAACATAGAAAAATTGCCTCAAATAGATGTTTTTTATGCAAAATTGCCCTTTGGCGAGAATACAGTTTTTGACCTTGACGGAACAAAAATCCTTGATGAACCTAAAAAGATTGAAGAAGAAATTGACCTTATTTTTAAAAGCCGTCTTGCAACAACCACTTTTGAAGAAAACCTTTATGCGCACTTTGATGACCTTATGCCAAAGGCGAATTATGTTTTTGACAATTTTAGAATTTACAACGAGGGCTACAACAACCAAACAATCGCCCCAAGAAGTTACCTTACCGACTTTTTGGCATTAAAAAAAGATATAACCGAGTTTAAAAACTTAAATCAAACAATAATTCTTTTTGCAGGGGAAGAGCGTTTTAAAAACAGCCTTGCCGATTTTCTTACACAAAATGAAATCACATATTTTGATTATGACACTCTTGACGGAGAAATGGAAAGAAAACAGGTGTATATTTCTTCACTTGCCTTTCCATACTCATTTTCGTTTTTAAAAGAGCGTATTGTTGGCGTTGGTGCCGACAGCCTTTTTCGCAGTAAAAACCCTGCCTTTTCCAAAAACAAACATTCTGTTTTCTATCTTCCAAAACTTGGCGAATATGTTGTTCACACCTTTCACGGTATAGGGAAATGTACGCAAATTGAAAGACTTAAAATCAGCGACATAGAAAAAGATTATTTTGTAATTGAATACAAAAATGGTGATAAATTATACCTGCCAAGTGAAGAGGCAAACACAATTTCTGCCTACGTCGGCAGTGAAGAGGTGCCAAAACTTTCCTCACTTGGTGGTGCAGAATTTGCACGATTAAAAGAACGCGTTAAGGCAAGCATTAAACAAATGGCGATTTCTCTTATTGAAATATATAAAGAGCGTCAAAAAATTAAAGGTTTCAAATTCATTCGCGATGAGGAACTTGAAAAACGCTTTGCCGATGCTTTCGGCTTTACAGAAACACCAGACCAAACAAAGGCTATTTATGATATAGATAAGGATATGGAAAGCGATAGGGTAATGGAACGCCTTATTTGCGGTGATGTTGGCTTTGGCAAAACCGAGGTTGCAATGCGTGCCATTTTCAAGGCGGTATACAATGGCAAACAGGTTGCTTTCCTTTGCCCTACAACCATACTTTCAGAGCAACATGAATATACCGCAAAATCGCGTTTAGAGCCTTTTGGAGTTAAGGTTGAAGTTTTAAATCGTTTTAAAACCCCAGCACAGGTAAAAAACATCCTTTCCCGACTTAAAGAGGGCAGAATTGATGTGCTTATTGGCACCCACAAATTGCTTGGCGAGGGCGTTGAATTTAAAGATTTGGGATTGCTTGTGCTTGATGAAGAACAGCGTTTTGGTGTGGAACATAAAGAAAAGTTGAAAGATAAATTCCGTAATATAGATGTGCTTACCCTTTCAGCCACACCAATTCCACGCACACTTAATATGTCGCTTTCAGGCATACGCGATATTTCAATTATAGAAACTCCTCCACGAGATAGATTACCAATTCAAACCTATGTTGCAGAAGAAAATGATGCCCTTATAAAAGACGTTCTTTCACGAGAAATCGCAAGAGGCGGACAGGCTTTTGTGGTTTATAATAGGGTAGAAACCATTGATGACTTTGCATCACATATACGCAACCTTATGCCAAACGCGACCATAGGTGTCGCACATGGACAGATGAGCGAACGTGCACTTGAAGGCGTTATAGAAAGGCTGTACAACGGACAATACAACATACTTATTGCAACAACTTTAATTGAAAACGGAATAAATCTGCCAGAGGCAAACACCATGGTTGTAATAGAGGCGGATAGGCTTGGACTAAGCCAACTTTATCAACTTCGCGGACGCATTGGAAGAGGCAACAGATTAAGTTATGCATACCTTACTTACGTTAAAGATAAACAAATCACAGAAGATGCATATAAACGCCTTGAAGCGATAAAAGAATTCAGTCAACTTGGAAGCGGATTTAAAATTGCAATGCGCGACCTTGAACTTCGCGGTGCAGGCAATATATTTGGTAAAGAACAACATGGGCATATCGCCAAAGTGGGTTATGATATGTTTGTAAAATTGCTTGACGAAGAGGTAAAAGAACTTCGCGGAGAAAAGATAAAGAAGAAAAGTGATGTTAAACTTGAAATCAACCTTTCAGCGTTTATTGCCGAAGATTATATATCAGACAGCGACCAACGCATTGTGCAGTACACACGCATAAGCGAGGTTTCAACAAAAGAAGAACTTGCCTCTCTTTTGTCCGCCATGGAAGACGGATACGGACAGGTACCACAGGAAACAATCAATCTTTGCAAATTTGCTTATTTGCGTAATTTGGCAGGGGAATTTGGTGGAAAAAGAATTGTCATCAACCGACTTGAAAACATGGTGGTGCTTGAAAAATGCGATAACATCATAGACCCACGCCTTGCAAATATT
The DNA here is from genome assembly GCA_017621525.1 of Clostridia bacterium. Classification (GTDB taxonomy): domain Bacteria; phylum Bacillota; class Clostridia; order Christensenellales; family UBA1242; genus Caccovivens. The sequence continues at coordinate 154,149 of JAGASX010000011.1, read as the reverse complement.
TTACAAGAATTTGGTGGCAAACTTGCATTTGATAGCCTTGTTAAAATCAAGTTTGAAGGAAACTATTCAGTCGCACAAAAACTTGACAAAATGATAGAGTTTTTTGAAAGTGCGGGCAAAGCGTAAGAAGAAAATTGACAAAATTTGCCAAAGTAGCAAAAAACGCTTTGAAATTTCAGTTTATGTGTGCTATTATATGTCTATAATTTGAATTGGAGATACAATGAATACAATGAAAAAGAAACTTACCGGATTTTTAATGTGCTTTGTTATGCTTTGCATGACACTTTTTGCAGGCTGTTCTTTAATAGAAACCGATGGGGATAGATACTACAACGCAGTTATCAGCGAAATAAGAAATAAAGATGGCGTTAAGGTGGCGGAAGTTACAAATAAAGAACTTATCTCTGGCTTTCAAAGTTATGGACAAAGTTATGTTCAATACTATGGCATGACACAAGAAGAGGCAGTTGCAGAAACTTTAAGACTTCTCGAAAACCGCAAACTTGTTGTTATGACAGCAGAAAAAATGTTCACACTTTCAGACCTTGAAAAAACATATCTTTGGGAGGCAACATCATCTTCACTTGAAGACAACTTAAACAGTTACTATAAAGAAATTGCCAACGAGGAAGAAACCCAAGAAGAAACAAAAAACAATGTTACCTTTAATGGTTATGAAAAAAATGCAACACTTACAATTGAAAATGGCAAATATGTTGTAAAGAAAATTGATAAACATGACGGACTTCTTGAAAACTACACACCATCAGTAAGCAATAAAGACGCAACAACTGAAGAAGACAAAACCCTTATGTACCAAAACTTTGTAGACAACCTTTATAATGAGGATTATCAAAAGGCATTTGATAAATACCTTAAAAACCTTAAAATGTCAGAACAAGGACAAAAACTTTCAACAGATACTTTCTCAATTTTTATGAGAGAAATTGACAGACTTTACAAAATCAATTATGAAAACTTAATGGTTGAAAAGTATGCTCAATCACACAAAGGTGATACAACTGCAACAGATGTAACAGCAAAAAACATTCTCGACTTATACGCAAGCCGTATGCGTGCATCATACACAAAATATGTGTTTGAGGGCGACACAAATTATGATACAGATATGAAAGACACAATCAACGAGGTTTATTATATCAAAACCGATGCTGATTCAACCAAATACTTTACTGTATCAAACATTTTGTTCCAGTTTACCGAAGAACAACAAAATAAGTACAACGAATATAAAGCAAAATATGATAAACAAGACGGAAATGGCTATACTTATGATGAATATCAGTCAGACCTTAACGCTCTTTACGCGCAAATTCAACCAATTGTTCGCCAGTATAACAGCGAAACAGGGGTTTATGAAGAAGTAGAGGCGGGCAACCTTACCGTTGACGAAATCATTTACGATAAGATTGAAATAGGCATTAAATCTGCCCAAGCAACCGAAAATATCAACTTTATTGGTGAAACAATCAACAACTATATCTACCAGTACAACCAAGACCCAGGAATGTTGAACGCAGAATCAAACTATGTTATCGGCGTAGACAAAGATGGCAATGCGGTTTCAAGTTTTGTAGAGTCATTTAATGACGCAGGTCTTGCACTTTATGATAACGGCAATGGCAAATTTGGCGATATGCAGGTTGCAAGAAGCGAATATGGTATCCATGTACTTGTTTACACAGGCAAAGTTGAAAATTTGTTTGATGACTATGGCATTGACGGCGACTTTGAACTTTCCGACAGCATAGAATCTGATGCAATCACAAGATTGTACACAACCCGCATCAATCCACTTGTTGATAAAACATATTTTGATGCATTGTACGATGAAATTTATCAAGATAAATATTCATATTTTGAAACTCAAAACCTTAACACAATCAAACAGGATTATACTATTACTGTTTACAGCGGAAGAATTCCAAGTTCTCTTCTTAAAGGTTAATAAAAATAAAATAGGTGCCCAAGTCGCTTGACAGGGCACTTGTTTTTTTGTTAATATAAAATTATGGAAAAGAAAGATTTGCTTGAAAATCAAGAAGCCCTTTCCTCACAAAGTGAGGAAACTTTTTTGTCCCAAGCAAATGAAGGGGAAGAAACCAAAACCCAAAATGGGTTTGATATTCCTCAAAATGTAGAAAAAATAGAAATCAGTCCAGAAGAAGTTCAACAAAACATCAATTCGCAAAAGAAAAAAATTGATGAGGTAGAGCAATCTGTATCAAAACAAAACACAAAAAAAAGCAAAATAATAAATATAGTATTTTTTATAATCAACATTGCAGTTGTTGCGGGTATTCTTGCATACCAACTTACAAATGAAGAGTGGGTGCCAATCAGCGGACTTCGCATAAATGTTCCTTCACTTCTTATTATGATACTGCTTTTGGCATTTGTTGTTTTAATGGAAACATTGTCAATAAGTTATCTACTTAAACAATCAACAGGCAAATGGAGGTTTGGCACTTCATACAAGGTTTCTCAAATTGGCAGATATTATGATAGCGTAACTCCAATGGCTTCGGGTGGACAGGCATTTCAAATTTCATACCTTAAATCAAGAGGGGTGCCTCTGCACACCGCACTTTCAGTTCCTCTTGCAAAGTATGTGTTTACTCAACTTGGTTGGGTTTTAATAAGCCTCGTCAGCCTTATTGTTTCATGGGTGGATAAAAGTTATGGCACTTTTGTGTCGATTACAAGTATAATTGGCTTTGTATTAAGTTTTGCCATACTTGCAATCACGGTATTTCTTTCTTGCTGTAAAACAGTTGGTAAAAAACTTGTTGTAAGGGTTTTAAAAATTCTTTACAAAATAAAAATCATCAAAAATTATGATAAACAGTATGAAAAAATCACAAAGTATATAAGCGAATTTCAAGATGTTATGAAACAATATGCAAAGTCGCCAAAAGACTTTATAGTTATGACAATCATTTGCTTGTTACGACAATTTTTCAACTATGCAATACCATTCTTCATAGTAAAATTCTTCACTCCGGGCATTGGCGGAGAAATGTTCTTTAAACTTATGGTTATGACTGTGCTTGTAGACCTTGCATCTTCATTCTTTCCACTACCGGGCGGTACCGGAATGAATGAAATTTCCTTTACTGCGGCATTTGGTGCTGTTGTTGGGCAGTCAAACCTGCTTGTATGGGTACTTATTTTGTGGAGAACCTGCTCTTACTACTTCTACCTTGTACAAGGCGTATGCATCATCTCTTATGATATGGCATACGGCAACAGAAAATATAAATGGCAGGTACGCAAAAATTATCTGGCAGAAGAAAGTGCGGTGTTTAAGCAAGAACAGATAAACAGATTCCGCTCCGCACGCGCAAAACGCAGAAAAACAAAAAATAAAAATGGCGTAAGGGAATATTTGTAAAAACTTTATCCACACTAAATTTATGAAATTTAGTAAAGATAATTTTGGTTGGATATTTGCCTGCGCCATTCTTTTAATTTTACTTGCACTTTCCATATATTTGGGTTTAAGTGGCTGGTATTTTGAAAATGACAGAAATTTTACAACAGATATGCAACTTGGCAAAACGGTACAAATAGGCGTAGAACAAAACAGCGCAAACGCGGTGTCATTTAATCTTGACGGCTCATTTTTGGCAGGGGAGCGTTTGCCTCAAATTGTATCTGTAAAAAATACAGATGACCAAACAGACCTCTTTTTGCGTGCTAAAATTTTTATATATTCTGGCGGAAACCAAACTTTACCTATGAATATGGCAGAAACTGTAAATTGGGTATATAATCAAAACGACGGGTATTTCTATTTTAATTCAACCCTTCCACCACAAAACACGGTTGCACTTTGCTCTCACGTATTTATTGATGAAAACACTACACTGTATACTGACACAAAATATATTGTAACAATTGTTGTAGAATCTCTTTCAACCACACAACCAATTCAATCAATTTGGGGGACAACCCCTCAAAACATTTGACAAAATTTATACATCACAGTAAAATAATAAAAAGGTGAAAGAAATGGAAGAAAAACAAAGCGTTGCACAATCAATTGAAAAACAACAAAAAACAAAACAACCAAAACAAACAAAGGAAAAACAGCCACTTACTAAACAATCAAAAGAGATATTGTTCGGGCTTTTAGGTGGATTTTCGCTTGTTATTGCAATCGTATGCTTTGTGCTTATGTTTGTTTTTTAGACAATATCTTCACTAAAAAACATAATTTTTTACAATATTAAGGCAATCATTTTGTTATGAAAAAGATTGCTTTTTTTAATGCCATGTTTTTATTCGTTTTAATTTTTGTGGGGTTATTTGCCACAAAAATTTTTGATAATAAAAGAATTTTTAATCTTTGCCAAAACTATCAAAAGGTTACTATTGTTTCTCATCAAAATATAGATTGCAGTGCCGAAAAAATATCAAACGGCAACTTAAATTACTATACATTCAATTCCCAAAACCTGCCACAACAAAATTATAACGTTGAGGGAATAGTTTTTTACTTCTCGCCCCAAACGTCAATAAAATATTTTCAAAAATTGTTTAAAAGTTCTCTTACAAAATCCACAACCATACAAGGAATAGAAGTTTACCACGGATTTCATGCAGACTTCAACAAATATGTTGTTCATAAAAACAAAAAGGTAAATGCCCAACTTGCTCAAACGTCAGAGGGTTGGATATTGGGCTTTCCGCTTATTTTAACAGGCTTTTAATTCGACAAATATTTCAATTTACAAGTTGTATAAATCAAATTTTAAGGTCAATAACTTGCATAGGAGGTTGAAATGGAAATCGAAAAGAAAAACAGGTTTATTGAATTTGTAAAAAATTATGCAATGTACATCGCGGTTGCACTTGTAATATTTGCAGTTGCACTCACATTCAGCATTGTTGCCGCTGTAAATGCATCAGTGCCAGCAAGCACCAACAGAATGGAGTTTCAGTTGCCAATGACAAACGCAACCATAATCAAAGACTTTTCAAACACAGAACTTCAAAACAATGAAACCCTCAATCAATGGGAGGCTCACCTTGCTGTTGACCTTGCAGGGCAAGACGGAGATGTGTTTGCAATTCTTGACGGCACTGTAACAAAGGTGGACTATTCATTCCTTGATGGATACACAATCACCCTTACTCATGAAAGCGGTTTTGAAAGCAAATATTCTTCACTCAAAGAAGAGGTTTTGGTTAAAGAGGGCGACAAAGTTAAGGCAGGGGACAAAATTGGTGTAGTCAGCACCAGTGCGTCTGGGGAACTTGACCTTGGTGAACACTTGCACTTTTGCTTAAAACTTAATAATGCATTTGTAGACCCTAATGATTATTTAGATTTGCAACAAAAATAAATTCAATAAACCCTAAATGCGATAAAAAATATCGCATTTTTTATTTACATATTAAAAAATTTATGGTATAATACACACATGGAGGGTTTTATGAACACTATCGAAAAGGTTAAAAAGATTATTGCAGAACAACTTTGCATTTCTGTTGATGATATTAAAGATGATGCCAACATTATTGAAGATTTGGGGGCAGATTCACTTGATATTGTAGAACTTTTAATGACTTTTGAAGATGAATTTAAGGTTTCAATTCCAGATGAAAGATTGGAAGAACTTAAATCAATTCCTCAAATCGTTGCAATCATAGATGAATTTTCAAAGAAGTAAAAATAAATATCGATAAAATTCGTCAAAATATAACATAATTGCCCATTCCGCTCATAAAAATATAGGGCGGAGGGAATTATGAAAGAAGACTTGGTAGAACGGGTGATTTGCGTTGCAAATCATATTTATGACACTCATGATACCATAAGAAAGACGGCAAAAATATATGGTTACAGCAAAAGCACCATACACAACGATGTGTCGGTAAAACTTAAAGCCATAGACCGTAGTCTTTATGAAAAAACGAAAAAAATCCTCGATGAAAACTTCGCAGAAAAACATATTCGAGGAGGGGAAGCGACCAAGAAAAAATACTTGGAAGAGGAACATACGATGTAAATTTCACGCCTATTTGGCGTGATTTTTTGTTTTTCCGCATTTTATAGATATTTCAAACATAAAAATAGGGTACTATGAAAAAACTTATTTTAATCATCTCGCTAATCATTTCGGCACTTTTGCTTTTTGGGTGCACGCCTAAACAGCAAATAAAATCATCTTTCAGCGAAATAACTTATTTGTACTATTACGGTGAAGATGCGTCAAAAGGAATATTCCTTTCTATAAGCGTTGGCGAAAGGGAACAACCTTATATCATTGATGGCAATCACACAGATAATGTGGACTTTTCGCTTGTAACTCTTTCATTTTCACAAAAACAAACATTCAATAAAATATCGGTAAAAATAGATGATAGTGAAATTTTGCTTGAATTTAACCCTTTAAATAATTCATACATGGGGGACTTGGGATACAAAATTGAAAATGAAAATATATCATGCATTGTAGAAGAAAATACAATAATTTTACAAAAAATAAGCGACAATTTTGTTGTCGATTATAATCAAGCAACCCAGATTGCAATATCTGCACTCGGCGAAAGTTTAAATAGTTATCATTCAAACGGCAACTTTCAAGGTGAGTGTTACCTTAAAATTTTAAAGGAAGAGGAAAATAATTCAACCCTATTTTGGATTTTTACTGTAATAGGCAGGCAAGGCCAATCAAACAATGTTGTAATAGATACAAATTCAGGCGAAGTTGTAATTTTAAATTAAATTTATCAAAAAATTATTGCAAAAGGCAAATAAAAAATGCTATCATAATTATATGAAAGAAATTATGAAAGAGTTTTTGCAACAAGAAAACGCAATAATTGTTGCAGTTTGCACAAAAAAAACAGATAATATTGAAAGAAAAACAGACGAAATAAAACGCCTGTCTTTTTCGGCAGGACTTAATGTTGTTGGGCAATTCTACCAAATTATAAAAGACTATAACAAAAGCACAGTTATTGGAAGCGGTAAGGTAGCGGAAATAAAAGAATATATAAATTCTTGCCCAGAAATTATAGATGTTGTAATCGTAGACTATCCGCTTTCAGGCTCTCAAATGAAAAACTTGTCAAATGAATTTGGTGTTAAAGTGCTTGACCGTGTTGGGCTTATCATAGATATTTTTGCAAGAGGTGCAAGGTCAAAAGAGGCAAAACTTCAAGTCAAACTTGCCCAAGATTTATATGTTTTACCAAGACTTTCGCAAATGCAGGGTACAAGCGGAAGATATGGCAGTGCCGGAGTAGGAATGAGAGGGCCAGGGGAAACAAAGTTGGAACTCAACCGACGTGTACTTGAAAAAGAAATTGAAAGCCTTAAAAGCCAAATAGAAAAAATAAAACAACAACGCCAATCAACAAGAAAGGAAAGATTAAATTCTTCACTACCTAAAATAGCACTTGTTGGCTATACAAACTCTGGCAAATCATCACTGTTAAATACACTTGTAAAAGAGAACATATACGCTGATGATAAATATTTTGCAACCCTTGACACCACTTCAAGAAAATTATTTTTAGGGGATAATCAATACGCCATAATAACCGACACCGTAGGTTTTATTTCAGACCTGCCACACCAACTTGTAGATGCCTTTTCTTCAACTCTCGAAGAGGCGGTTGATGCCGACCTTTTACTCCATGTTGTTGATGCATCACTGCAACAGAATATAGACGGAATAAAAGAATATCAACTTAATATGCAAATCACAAATAAACTGCTTAATGAATTAGGTGCAACCCAAAACAGAATTGTGGTGCTAAACAAATGCGATAAACTTGAAAAACCGCATGTTTTGCAAGAAAATGAAGTGCTTATTTCTGCAAAAACAAAAAGGGGACTTACCGACCTTGTAAACGCAATAAAAACAAAACTTGACTTATAAAACCAAAAAAGATGCCAAAATGCATCTTTTCTTTAATTTTTAACTATTTTTTAAGAGATTTATATGTTTCATTAAGTTTTTTAATCAAAAAGTCAACGTCAACCATGTGCACGCCAGCAGCCTCTTCAATTGTCTCTTCCAAACCCAAATGACAAAAAATGCAGTGCATGCCAAAACCTAAAAAAACATCACCCAATCTTTCATCAAGTTTAATAACATCATCAATAAACATATCTTTTGTGATAGCCACAATCTTTTTTCTTTTTCTATCTTTCATATAATTATTATATCACAAAAACAAATATTGTCAAAAAATATTTAAAAATTTTATAAAAATGTTCTATTTTTTTACTTTTTTCAATAAATTAAAAACATGGAAAAGATAACATCGTATATTTCAAAAAAAGTGATTTCTCTTGATGATGGCAACATGGCAGGATATGTGCTTAATGTGTTTTTTGATGAGAATATCAAAACATTTGCTGGGCTTATCATAGTTGATGAAGAAAGCGAAAATTCTTTTGTTCTGCCTCGCGAAGATATTGTTTCGGTAGGCGAGGACTGTGTAATGATTGAAAACTCGTTAAAACTAAAATATAATATATCCTCATCAAACAGCCCAATTGGAAAACTTGTTTATGATACCCATGGTAATATGTTAGGCAGAGTTACTGATATTGAAGTTGCAGGTAAATGGGTGAAAAAGGTCATCACAGACAAATGTGAATTTCCTCAAAGATATATCCGCACAGCAGGCGAAAAGTATATAATTTATGGCAACCCCAAAAAGAAAGAAAAAGAGGTAACTTTTCCTCAATTAAAGGAAATTTCTTCTGCAAACGGCCTTATAAATGAAAATGTGCACATACAAAACAATCAAAAACAAGGAAGTCCCACAATACTTTTGGCAAACCCCAATGTTTTGGTGGGTAAAATGGTTACAAATGACATTTTGGGCTTTAATAATGAGGTGATTGCAAGAAAATTTGATATTATTGATAAAAACATGATAAATAAGGCAAAATTGCATAATAAAATCAATTTACTTTCATTTTACAGCAAATAGCGCTTTACCTTTAAAATAAAGGCAATAAAATATGTTAAAAATAATTTTTTTAATATTTTTTATTGCTTTTTTTGTATTTATTTTTTATTTTTTAATATGTTTTTTCACAAATTGCCCACGCCCCTTTATATAAAATGATTTATATAAATTTATAAAATCTCGCATAATCGTTTGTATTTTTGTTTTGTTTTGTTGTAAAATATTCACAAGAGGTAATTATGGTAAGAATAGTTCCAAGAAAAACAAAAGTAAAACTTGAATTTGTAAAGGGCTTTACAGGCATCGACCTTATAATCGCCCTTGTTGTTTGTGCTGTGCTTATTGTGCTTGCAGCATCAAACTTTCCAGGACATATTTGGATTGCAATGGCATGGGCAATTTTGGGATTGTCGCTATTTTTCAAAATCGCCGATAGCGACAGATTTTATGTTACAATAAGCCACCTTGCAAGATATTCTATGCAGAAGAAAAAGTATGAGAAATCTCCAAAGAAGGGTAAGGCAAACATAAAAGACATAATTCCGTTTGAATCTATTTATCAAGACAGATGCATCTCTTACGGAAATTACTATGCCGAAGTTTTGGAAATCAAACCAATACTTTTTGACCTTCTTAATGAATACAGTCAAAACAACGTAATTGACGTGGGCTTTGGAAATGCCCTTCGCCGACTTGACGACAATCAAGTTTGTGAGATTGTAAAAATCAACAAGGCAATGGTGCTGGATAACTATTCTTACAATGAAAACAAAAAGTACGACAGACTTCTTGACCAATTGTATGAAAAGCAGATGAGCCAAAAAGAGATTGATGCCCGTGCACCTATTTTTGAAGAGCGCGTGTCATTCCTTGAAGATAAAAACAGAACAAACAAAATTTACAAAGACTATTTCTATCTTGTTGTAATGGGCAAGGATATAGAGGCACTTGAAAATACAGTAAATGGTATGATAACCTCTCTTGCAACATCTCTTACACCAGTTCAAGCAACTCGCCTTACCGGTGCGGAACTTGCAATTTTCCTTCGTGCCAATTACAACAGAGAGTTCAACGAAAGAGATTTGGAAAGCGTACCATTCTCTGAATACATTGATTGGGCAACACCAGAGAAAATCAAATTCTCTTCTGCGAAGTATAATATCGACGGCAGAAACTATCGTACATACGCAATCAGCGAATATCCACTTCAAGTTGGCAATGCATGGGGTGCATCATTCTTCTTGCTTGACCGTACAAAGGTTGTAATGAAGTTTCAAAAAGCACCAAAATATGATAGCGAAAAGAAAATCGACAAAGCAATCATGGATATGGAAACCAAATTGTACAAAACCGGCAAAAGCAGTACAAGAATAGAACTTTCAACCCACCTTGATACTCTTCGCAATCTTTTGGCAGAACTTAAAAACTCCAACCAACAACTTTACGATGTAAACACATTCATCACTTGTGAAGATTCTGCAAGAAAAGACGTTAAGGCGGTGCTTAAACAAGAGGGCTATCGCTATACAGAACTTTTCGCTCGCCAAATCGACGCTTTCATAAGCACAGGAATTTCAATGAGGGATAATATAAAAGAACTTCAACGCGGAATTCCAACATACACACTTGCGGGTGTGTTCCCATTCGTTTCATCAGAACTTCAAGATGAAAACGGTTTCTACCTTGGCGATAACGAATATCCTGTGTTTGTAGACTTCTTTAAACGCGACCCACAACGCGTAAACTCAAACATGATGATTATTGGAAAGTCGGGCTCTGGTAAATCCTTTGCAACAAAAACACTTCTTGCAAACTTTGCTGCTGACAACACCAAAATATTCATTTGCGACCCTGAAAAAGAATACGCAACCCTTGCTGACAGACTTCATGGCAAGTTGATTGACGTAGGTTCTTCTCTTCAAGGTATCATCAACCCATTCAACGTAATTCGTGCACTTGATAAAGATGATGATGAAAAGGACCCAACACTTCGCGATAAACAGGTAAAAGTGGACGACTCGTTTAACCAACACTTGCAATTCCTTGAACAATTTTTAAGGACAATTTTGCAGGGTATATCGTCGGACGCGTTTGAGGTTATCAACTCTCTTGTCCTTGACCTTTACGCCAAATTCAACATCAATGAAATGACCGACCTTAAATACTTAAAACCAACCGATTACCCAACATTTGATGACTTGTATGATTTGCTTAACGAGCGCCTTGCCGAAGCGAAGGAAGAATTTCTTATCAACAACCTCCGCGTTGCACAAACTTATATAAGAAAGTTTGCGAGGGGTGGACGTAACGCCAACCTTTGGAATGGTCCAACGTCAATTGAAACAAATGAAAACTTTGTTTGCTTCAACTTCCAATCGCTGATTGCTGGTAACAATGAAATGCTTACAAGTGCACAGATGCTTCTTGTATTCAAATATATTGAAAGTGAAGTTATCAATAATAAGGATTATAACGAACTTCACAAAACCAACCGTAAAATTATTGTCGTTGTAGATGAGGCACACATTTTCATCAACCCTAAATACCCAATCGCCCTCAACTTTATGACATCAATGGCAAAACGTATCCGTAAATATGGCGGTATGCAGATTGTTATTACCCAAAACATCAATGACTTTGTGGGCTCGGAAGAAATCAAACGTCAGTCAACAGCGGTTATCAATGCCTGCCAATATTCACTTATCTTCTCACTTTCACCAAACGACGTGAATGACCTTATTGAACTTTACAAAAACTCGGGCGGTATCAATAAAGAGGAAAGAAACAGAATTGTCAGTGCATCGGTAGGTCAGGCATTTGTTATCACATCGCCAACCGCAAGAACAATGGTACAAATTCACCCACTTGAATATGTACACTCAATCATTGAAAGCAGATAAAACCACGCAGAAACTCCATTTGGGGTTTCTGCTTGATGCGTTTACAAGACTTTAAGGTCTTTGAAAAACAAAAGGAAGGTATCTATGATAAAATCCAAAAAATTAAGCGTTTTTATAATAAGTATAATGCTTGTGCTGGCAAGTTTCCTTTTTGTCGCCTGCAATAAAAACGACTATTCAAAGACCACACTTCAAACGCACTCCACTTATATAGAACTATATAAAAATGAAACCAAAGAGGTGTCAGTAACCATTGACAACCCAGTTGGTGGCATGGAAAGTGGCATTTTGCATGAAAACTTAAACACTTTTGCCTGCCGAATTGAAAAATTGGTTACAGTAGACTATACAACAACTTACAAAATTACCGGCCTTAATGGCGGACAAGCAAAAATAATATTTGTTACCGAAGAGGGCGCAAGAGAACTTGAACTTACCGTAAATGTAAAAGAATATTCAGATACTCTTGCAAAGGGCAACAACTCTTTGTATGTTTCAAAGGGGAAAGAACTTGCCCCATCGGCAGTTGATTTTCAATTTAAAGAAAATGCAACAGAACGAAACCTCAACTTTTACTTCTATGGAAAAACAACCACTTCAAACCAACTTAACCAAGATGACTTCACCAATGCAGACCTGCAAACAAAGGACTTTGTAAGCGTAAAATTGGCGGAAGTTGAAGATAAACAATACCTTATTTTTAAGGATACCACGGGCAATTTGTTCACTTTGGGCTCTTCAACTGCTGTCGCTGGCAATGGCAACTTAAAATATGCATTTGCAGAAGTTGAAAAAGAGGGGGAAACATATGTTCTTCCAGCCCAAGCAACAGCGGTAAACGCGGGTGATAAATTCACTTTTGTTGCAAAATATCAAGGGGCAGAAGAGGGTGATGTCCTTTATTGTGAAAGAGAATTTTATGTTCTTGTTGACATAAACAAGGATAGTTTTTCTCATGAATTTGGCTATAAGGTAGAGGGCGTTGAATACATTCCAGCCGATGCGCTTACATCATATAAAATGGAAGAGTTGAAAAGCGGGAACATAACTCTTATCCCAGATTATAAATCAACAATTGATAGCGGACTTCTTGTTGGCAAAAAAGCAATTTATTCAACAGTTTACTTGGAAGTTACTGCAAAATCAGCAAGCGACCTATTAAAGGTAGAGGCAAAAACAGAGGATACATTGGTTGCAAACAGCCGTGTTCTTGCCTGCCTTGAAAATGGTGATGATAAAACATATTATATAGAAGTAAATTGTGGTATCGCACAGGCAAAATCAACAAACTATCAACTTACTTTCTACTATGAAGGCTTTGAAAATAGTGAAGATGAAAATGTCAACTTCACCTATTCTGTGCCGGTTGAAATTCGCATCATTCCAACAAAACTTTTGGTAAACAATGTTGCCGAAGATGAGGCGGATAATGTATATCTTTTCTACAACAGTTATCCATCATCAACACTTGGCTGGCAACCATTCAACTTCTCTGTTGTTCCAGAGGGGGCAGAATTTGACGCAATCACAATCGACCTTACAGGCTCTGACCTTCAAATAAGATACAAAAACATTGTTTATACTTCTGGCACAATCACCATTTCAAACCTTAATGAAACCCTTTACATACGCGGACGTGATGGCGCAACTGTTTCAACAGAACCACGCCAACTTCCAATTCTTCTTGATTTCAGCGTAATCAAAGAAGATACAATGACATCATATATAAACTATCGCATCTCAAAAGGTGCAACAGTGCTTGACTATAAATCAGAAGACCTTAAAGAAACGGTGTTCCTTGATATTGCAGGCGGAAAAGTTAATTTTTCAGACCTTTATGCTGATGCAGAATTTTCAAGCATAACATTCAAACATGAAAACGATGACAATGTTGTTCGCTTTGAATATGATAAAAACGCACCATACACAATGTATGGCCATGACTATGTGCTTAATTTTGATATAGTTCCAATTGCTTGCGGTACAGGCTCTTATACAATCTCTCTTGATAATGGCAAAATGACCACACTTAATGTTACCGTTTTGGAGGGACTTGAACAGGTTTCTGTAATTTCAAACAATGAAGATAACATAATTTCAATGCTTTCACCTGTTGAAGGGGAAGATGCAACACTTATTTATGCACATAATAAAAAAGAAAACTCATACTTTGACCTTAAAATCATCTCCAATGGCGATGAAAATTCACAGGCAATAGATAAGGTTACACCTGTAAGCGACTCTCAAATTATAGAACTTGGCAACGCAAGTTTTAATAATCAAGAATTTAATGTATACCTTCGCCAAATTGGCAGTTGTCAGATCAACTTAACAATTGAGGGTTACAGCGTAAACGCATTTAGACGTGTGAATACAAACATAGATTATACCATTTATGTTGTTTCTTATGACCTTGTTAAGAAAATGAGCGTATATAAAGAAAAAGACGGCTTTGGTACTTATGCAGAAAACTCACTTGCAAGTTACACAAATGTTTATTCAAACACTTCAAACGACTTTGCAAGAGAGGCTCATTTTAAGGTTGGTATTCAAAATACAGAGGCATACCTTTTTGAAAATCCAAATGAAAAGGCTTATGTCGCACAAGGTTTTGATGATAAATTTGTATATTGGGAAAGCGATACCGTTATTTACAAAAACGGCGTTCGTGTAAATGAAATGTGTTTTGACGAAGAGGGTAACAATGTTTACACCCTTGGCAATTATGGCACATTTGATACCGAAACAATGAAGCTTACTGCCTTTGCAAATATGCAAAACAGCGGATCTTTAAGACTTATTGCCCATATCAAACAATACAACACATTGTACTCATATACAGTAAATATAAAAGTTTCAATTTATGAAGAGGTTGAAAGGGTTACACTTCAAAACGCCGTTGATGAACTTGAATTTTCAACTATTGAAAGAGAGCACTACCTTGTTGCTTCTCCAACAAATGCAACAGCCACAAATGGTGAAATTGTTGCCATTTTCACAGGTGGAACAATCACGGTTGAAGATGTAACATATTCAATTTTAGATAAAAATTCAATATCTTATCTTGTAAGCGATGGCAGAACCCAAATTAAACTTACCTTGTCGCAAGATTTCCTTGAAAATTCGGTAGGGTATACAGAAAAAATGCAGGGGGACCTTATCATCGTTGCAAAAGATTGGCTTGATGTCGCTGGCAACTTAAACAGTGCATATCAAGACCTTGCAATTCACATCACAATCAATTTTGCAAATGGTACAGAGAAAAACCGTTTCACCATTAAAGATGAAAAAGACCTTTATGCAATAAAAGACAACCTTTCAGCGCATTATCAAATAAAAACAACAATAGATGCATCAACAATTGCCAACAAACTTCCTCTTGGGGAACTTAAAGGCTCAATTGTTGGCACAACTGAATATGCAACAATCACAGGACTTAATATCACATCTAATACAGAAGGGCAGTATGGCAATGCAACAACAAGTTTTTATGCACTTTTCAGCCAAATCGCACACAATGCATATATAGAATATGTTCAATTTGAAGGCTCATTTAATGTAGGCACTGCCGAAACTCCTATTGAAGGCTTCACTTATGTAGGTCTTGTTGCTGGTGCAAACTATGGTAAACTTATCAATGTTGGCGCTACAATTTCATACTCAAACCTTTATATAAATGGTGGTAACTTTGGTGGCTTAGTTGGCGCAAACTACGGCTTAATTTTGCAAGACTTCACATTGTTTGAAGACAACACATCTGTTTCAAGAAGTGAAAAGGCAGAAGACCTTGCACTTCAAGGCAGATATTCATACCAAAACCTTTCTCCAAAAACAACTGTTTATATGACAGATTATGTAAATATAAACTATGTTGTAAGCAACGCAAGCACTGCAATCACCAGAATGGGTGGCGTGGTTGGACACAACTGCGGTGTAATCAAAAAGGTAGACAGCAATTCACTATCTCTTACCGGCTATGCAAACTATATGGCATACACTCGCATTAAATCACAACCAATCAATCTTGCAGTTCTTTCAAACATCAATAAAACATTTGTTGGCGGACTTGTGGGCGATAATACGCTTACAAAAGATGGCACAAACGTAATTGGTGGCACTATTTATGGCGGTTTTAACGATATAGACAACAGCACAGGCACACCAAAAGTGGTTTACACAATCTATAATGACTATATCCATGAAATTGCATCAGCCGATGGCACAATTTCAGTCGGCAACTTTACTGCTGGCAAGGGTATTGTTGTTGGCGGTGATGTTTGGGGATATGGCTACGTAGGCGGTGTGGTTGGCAGAATTCAAACACTTGCGACCAGCGCAAATTTTGCAGGTATCACTGCAAGAACGTTCATTCGCGGACAAAAAGCCGGCAATACAGTTGCACATATTGCTCTTATTGCAAACATTGAGGGTATGCAAGGCAACGAAAGCCTTAACAACGCATTTGCTATTCAGGCAGTTGATGATGGCAAAACTTGCGAAGAGGCATCAATGGTTGTTCTTTACAACAATGGCGCAGTTGCCGATTACACAGATGATGTAAACAAACTCGGCTTTGGCAGATTTGACAATAAAATAGATGTCCTTTCTGGTTTTGAAGGTGCTATTGCAAGCGAAACAAAACCAATCAACGTATTCACATATGTAATTTCAAGAAATAAAATCCTTATTCCAGATGATGATAACCTTATTATTGAAAATATTGCCAAAGATTCGTATTATGGTGAATATATTGTTATAGCAAACTATGAGGGAAGTTCGCTTATTGTAGACCAAAAATTCTTTACAAAAGGCGACGAGGAAAATCTTTCACTTTCACCAAAATTCAACAACAAAATGCAAAGCAATGTTGGCACACTTGAAATTTACTACACATACCACTATCAAGTTGCATCTGCCGATATTGATGACCTTACATCTGTTCAAATAGAGGTGGATAAATACCTTAACAAACTTTCACTCGCAGATGAATTCTATCCATTTATCACAAATGGTGAAATGTTGTTCACTTCCAGAAACGCCGATATATTAACTATCGACCAAATGGGCAAAATCACAATCAAAAAATCAGGACTTGCCCAAGTTTCTGCATCAAGCGTTCTCAACTCCAATGATGCACTCAACTTCTATATCTATGTTGTAAACTATTTTGACGGCGAATATAGCATAGAAGATAACAACCTTCGTACTTCAATTATATATCCAAATATGTCAGCATCTGCTACTGCAATTGACAAAACAACAGTTGAACTTCGCGGAGAAAACAGCGCAACCCTTTATGTTAAACCAACATACACCTTAAACAGAGAAATTTTTGCCGGAAATTCAACCATTTCAGCCAAAGGCGATAAGTTGGGAAATGTTATTTTAAGCGGTTTAACATTCAAACTTGCCGGAAATGATGCAGTAACCGCACAAGTGTATGAAACAGATGGTCAAGCAAATCTTGATATAGAGGTTGTTGGGCAGGTTATCACAATTAAAAAACTTGCAGAAACCGAGGAGGGTATATACAACCTTACTTTCACTGCTCAACTTCAATTAAAACTTGAAAAAGAGGGCGGTGCAGACCTTTATTATTCAAACGTAAACAAAATAATCACAGACACCAATGTTGAATATAAATTTGGCGCGCTTTCAATCACCAACAAAAACTATAACGAAGTGCCAATTTATACAAGCAAAACAATGGTAGATACAATTGCCGTTTCATCAACTGATGAAAACGAAGATTCACCACTTTACCAAATTTATGGTTTAGACGGCAATGTAATTCAGGGCAATTTAGAGGGTTTAACAGAAGATGACGGGCTTTTCACACTTTCATTCATCAAAACCAAAACACAAGAAATTGGACTTGGCAGATTTGAACATACTTACACTTTGATTTTTGAAATAAACACAAATTCAACAATCTATCAGTCAAGATACCAACAAAACATTTACGGCAGATATGCACTTCAAATTCAAACAGCATCAAATGCTGGCAAAAACATTCTTATCTATATTGATTATGAAAAAACAAATGTTTTCTCACTTGTTGTAGATAATTATACAGCATTAAATGATGCAACAGTAAACAACGGCCTTGCTTCATCATCAAAATATGCATTTCCGGGCGAAAGCGGACTTCTTGCAATCACTGTTACACCAGAGGATAGCGACTTTGACTATATCATCATTGAAAACCATGAAGATAACTACAAAGAGGGCAACTCTTCTGCACTTCTTGGCATCTTGGCAAGAAAGGATAGCGCAGACGGAAGCGACCAAATGTTTGAAGATGGCACAATCAGCGGTTCTGTAACAAAAACAGGACTTCGCCTTTCACTTGCAGACATTGTAAATCTTTACTCAAAAGAGGGATATGTAGATTATCGTGGCGTTGTTTATATCAAGTACAACATGACATCAAACAATGTTGTTGACGGAAGCGTATCAAAAATCAATGTAAAACTTGTAAAAGACGGTAAAATTGCTGGCAATGGTGAGGCAACAAAAGAACTTACAATCAAACTTAAAAACTATGTTGCGGTTGAACTTGACGGCAAAAATGGCACAGCAAACCAAGCAGGCTATTATATGACGTACGAGGTTGCACGCGGACTTCGCTATAAACTCAACATAAATTCTTATGGATTTAATGAAGAAAACGTACAAATCATTTCAAGCAATCCAACATTAGGCACAATTGTAGAAGAAAACGGCACTTACTATTTAGATGTAACTTCTTCAACAATCAACTATCCAGAAAACGAAATGGAAATTTCAATTTCTGTCAGCCAAACAGAGGGCGAAGTTTTACGCGAGGCAAGCAGTAAAACTAAAATAATCATCAATGAATACGTGTTCAACTATAATGGCGAGCAAATCTTTGACGCTGACATTGTAGAGGGTATGGGCGACGGAGAAATCAATATTCAAGTGGGCAGTCAAACAACTTTTGCACTTGACCTATATAAATATATTGAATACGACCATACAAACAACGAGGTGTTAAACAAAATCGCCGAGTTCTTTGATAATATGGCAAAGAAGGGCAGTTGGACGGCATACACAAACTTGCTTTCAGAGTCTCAACCAGACTACAACATGACCACAAACGCTGTTGATAAAATCTATCAAAATCAACATACACAAAAATATGGTAAAGTTTATGAGGTGGGTTATCAAGAAGATGCGCCATTAAAGGGCTCAAACTTCTACTTCAACTTCAATGGCTTAAATGTTCTTCCTACAAGGACACATATGCCAGAAGAAAAATACTATTTCTTCACGTATGAAGGTTACTTCAATATACAAAACGGCGTTTATTCATACTATGAATACGCTCAGCCACAAAACCATACAGCACAAAGAATTACAACTACATTTGTACTTAATGTTTATACTTCAAGCAGTGAAGAAAGCCCAATTCCAATTTATGATTATGATGACCTTACAACCGAAATTCATAAGGGCGGATACTATATACTTCTCAACGACATCACACTTCCAAATGAATTAGGCGAGGACGGTCTGTCAATTTTCAAACCAATCAACGGCAACTTTGCCTCATTTGATGGGAATGGACATACAATCAATATGGCTGGAACATACAATATGGGCTCACTTACCAACATTGGTCTGTTCAGTTCAATTGCAGAAAACAGCGTAGTTAAAAATCTTAACATCAATTTCACCGCACCAGCGGACAGAAGCGATACAAACACAGATTCAAGCGACACAACCTATGCACTTTATGGTAAAAGAACGGTTAAGTTTATCACTTCGGCAGATTCTTTCACTTTTGGTGCAATCACTGCCGAAAACGCAGGTATAATCACAAACTGCTTTGTTTCAACCGACAATATCTCAAACAATGCATACTACCTCACAGTTAAGGCAGACAATGCGCTTACAGGCATAAGTTACATTGGTGGTATAGCAGGCTCAAACAGCGGATATATCACAAACTCTGGCGTTTCAATCAATGCAAAAGCACCTTTCAATATAGGTGGTGTTGTTGGACAAAACTTCAACAAAATTTCCGGCTGTTATTTCAAGGGCGGAAAACTTATCAACAACTCACAATTTGACCAACACATAGCAGGTTTTGCTCTCAACAATTCTCGCGATGCTCAAATCATTTCATCATATGTTGCGGGCGACCAAACAAATACAAGCCTTTACAGCCAAGACACAAACAGTTCAATAGAGTCAACATTGGCAGGCGCAGGCTTTATATATGAAAATAGAGGTGTAATCCAAGATTGCTATACCGATATTGACCTTTCAAAAACAACAAGTGAAATGGCGGGCTTTGCATATCGCAACGGTGGCACAATCAAAAATTCATTCTCACTTTCAGTGCTTCGTAACAATGTTACAGCATCTGCTGGTTTTGCAAAGGAAAACCTACTTGAAGGCACAACGGGCACTTTCTCAAACTGCTATTACCTATACAACAGACTTCAACAAACAGGGGAAAACGAAGAGGAATATATAAAACTTGGCTTTATGTTGGGCAAACCAAACATCAATACTTCACTTTACAATGTGAATTATGAAGGTATTGAAAAATTGTCGGCTGGTAATTTCAATGAAATTGAAAAATATTTTGCAGACTATTCATACCAAGAAACAATGGGCGTAAATGCCGTTTGGTTCCACTCAAAAGGCAATTTTTCATCAACTTTTGTAGACTTTGTTCCAACAACAGAAAAAAGTGTAATTGCAGGAAGCGATGGCAATACTCAAACAAACACTATTTACCAAACAGAAACAATGACATTTGGCTTAAATAGATTGGAACTTGTTTCTCCAAACGTAAAAACATTGTCAATGCGCAACTTCTCTTATTCAGAATATGATGATGCAACAGGCGATATAACCTATCATTATATAGATGATGCCAATGCTCCAAACCGCGGAACTTTGCATAATCCATACTTAATTTCAACCGCAGAAAATTTGGAAAGCCAAATTTTAGGACAAACATCATCAACCAATATCAATATTTCTCATTATAGGGCAATCAGCGACATTGATTATAATGAAATTGAAGGACACTCAAACACTTATAAAGTGATTTTTGCGGGCAACTTCGAGGGCAACGGCATGGAAATTTCAAGAATAAGCCTTGTTTCAATGGACCAAATTGAAAGTGCTGGATTGTTTGCTCAAATAGGTTATTCGGCAAGCCGACGCG
Source organism: Clostridia bacterium (assembly GCA_017621525.1). Taxonomy (GTDB): domain Bacteria; phylum Bacillota; class Clostridia; order Christensenellales; family UBA1242; genus Caccovivens. The sequence goes on along the minus strand of JAGASX010000011.1, from coordinate 133,074 downwards.
GTGTAGTTAAAAACCTTACAATTTCTCCACAAGAGGTTGCATTCAACAGCACAAACAGCGTAGGCACACTTGCTGGCGTGCTTAAATATGGCGATATATACAACATCACTGTAAATGAAGTGCAAGGTACAGCGGGTACTGTTTCAGGCCTCAACTTTGTTGGCGGTATCATAGGCAGGGCGGTATCATCATTTACAATGAAAGATATGTACAGCCATGCAAATGTATCCGCAACATATTCACCAATATCAGACGCTTCTTATGATGAAGATAAGTCATCGGTGGAAAACTTCTCTTATGCAGGAAGCATTGCCGGCTTTGTTGGCAAGGGCAACGTTTACAATTCTCACGTCAGCGAAGTTTCATCGGTTATGGGAAGCCGTGCAGGATTTGCCTTTGGTGGAATTGGCGACAACGCTTATGTAAACTACACATTTGTTGATGTAGAATTAAATTCAAGCATCAAAGCATACCACTACGCAGGTTTTGTGGTAGGCGAAATGGGCGGTAGTTTATCATATGCTCATGTGTCAAAAAACAATAATATAGAATCCACATTTGCAGTAATTCCAAAAACTCCTGTTGCAGTTGGTGGAATTGCAGGCAGAATGGTGGGTGGTAAAATAACCGATTCTTTGGTAGAGCAAGATTTCCGCGTTACCGCAAGCACAAATTCAAAAGTTATTGAAAATGTTGGCGGACTTGTCGGTATTGTTTCTGGCGGAGTAAACGTTTCAACTATTGCAAGAAATATTGTAACAGCCGAAGTAACAGCCTCTTCGGTACTTGGCGGCGGCGTAGGTAGGGTAAATTCTCCACTTGTTGTAGATAACCTTGCAATCAAATCTGCCAAACTTTCTGTTGTGGGAGAACGTGCAAACCCAATCTTGGGCGGAATTATCGCTTATGTTTCTGGCACCAATACAAATGCATCACTTTCAATGACAAACAGTTATTGCAACAGCGACCTTGTTGTTTCAACAAGCACGTCAGGTATTCAATCAACAGCCAAGGTGGGCGGTCTTGTTGCAATCGCAGAAAAAGTTCCATACCTTGCATACTGCTATACAACTTCAATTATAAATGCTCAAGTTTATGATTCTCGAAAGGTTGGCGCAATAACTGACTTCGGCAGTTTAACCAGCGAAGAAGGCGGCTCAACCGACAACGCATCATACAGCAGTACAATTGCAAATATGGTGTCATCAGCCGATTACAATTCAATAAATGAAGTTTACAAAAACAATCATGTGTATTATTTAGGTACAGACAGCACAGGTGCAGAGAATGGAGGCAATGAAACAAAAGCAGAATATGCAAAAGCAAGCGGGTTTGGCTTTGTATCATTTGCTACAAAGGTAAAAAATGTATCAATTGGCCTTACCGTAAACAATTATGGTTTATCTTCATTAGAACTTGGTTCAAACCTTGGTTCTACAAACACTGGTGCAAGCAAAGACATTTTCTACAACCTGTTCAACAACAATGTTCAACTTAAAAACGGAAATGAAATTGCAAACTTTATTTACAAAAGCCATGACAACACATTCTTTGATGTAAATAATGGAATAAGTTATCAAAAAGATGAAAACAGAGAGGGGTATTTCTATAATGAAATAAGCCTTACAGCAACAGATAATCCAAACACTATTATGAAAATGTCAAACGATGGCCTTGTTGTAACATATCAACACAAAAAGTTGGGTGATGGCAACTTGGAATATAAAGTTATCAACCTGTCAGGAGGAGAGAAACAATATTCATTTGTTCACGTAGGTGCAAGTGCAATCACTACTTGGACGTGGAATGGCACCGCGTTCTATAACGGAGAAGGTGAGAAATTAAATCTTGCCGACGTTTCAAGAAAAATCACATTCAATTCTGCCGAACTTGCCGTGTCAAAACTTTATGCAGATTCAAACGGTGATTACTATATCAGCGGAATCAGTAAACGTGGCTCTGACATTGTTCGCAGTTTCAAAAAACTTGACAGCGGAATTGTATTCTATGAATTAAGCGAGGGTGTATTCTCAAACAGCGATGGTGCTCTTGCCGAAATTCCAAATATTGAAGTTTGGGAAAGTTCAACAAGTGCATTAAGCACACTTGCATTTGAGGCCCACTTCAATTGGCTAAACAAAATATAAATCACAGCCACAAAAGGACTTCTATTTCAAATAGAAGTTCTTTTTGCGTCTATTTTTCAACTTAAAATTACAAAAAAGAACACGCTTAAAGCATTTTGGCAAAACTTTTGTGTATAAAAGACAAAAAAATGGTGAAAAAGTATTGACAAAAACAAGGTATATTTGTTATAATGTTTAAGACTATATATCGGCTGTGAAGAAAATTTGAAGAAAATTTTAGGTTTTTAATTTAATAGGCGGGGACTATTATGGCATTTTTGTGCCGTAAAGTCCTTTTTTTGCCCATTAAATGGCCGAGGAAAGAAGGAGAGGTAAATGTCTGTTAAAGTAAGAAAAGTAAGAAATGGAAAAGCAGAAAGATACACTTTCGGAAAATGTGAAGATTTAATCCCTGTTCCACCACTTCTTGAAATCCAAAAAAAGTCATATAAGGATTTCTTGGAAAAGGGCATCAAAAAAGTTCTTGATGAATTTTTCCCAATATCTGACTACTCTGGCAAAGCAAAACTTTATATCACAGAAGTTCTGCCATTTGCAGAGCCAAAGTATGATATTAAAGAGTGCAAACGTCGCGGTGCGACATACTCTTCGCCACTCAAAGTGAAAGCACGCTTTGTAGTTGAAGAAACAGGACAGGCTGTTGAACAAGAAGTTTTCATGGGCGATATGCCAATGATGACAGAACAGGGCTCTTTCATATACAACGGTATTGAAAGGGTTGTTATCAGCCAAATTGTTCGTGCACCAAGCGTTTATATGTCGCGTGAGAAAGAAAACAACGCAACTTTAAAAGCTCAAATCATTCCAGTTCACGGACCATGGATTGAAGTTAAACAAGGCGCCAACGAAAACCTTAAAATTGTTCTTGAAAGAAAAAATGTAATCAGCCTTGGCGTTTTCCTTAAATGCTTTGGTTTCACAAATGATGAAATCACAAAAGTATTTGGTGGAAACAGATATATCAAATATGTGCTTGATAAAGAAACTCAGGTTACACAGGAAGATGCTCTTCTTGAATTTTCAAGAAAAACCAGACCAGCCGATGTTCCATCAGTTGAAAGCACAAGAAGTTTCCTCAACGCCTCTTTCTTCACAGACGCTTACTACAACCTTTCAAAAGTGGGCAGATACAAGGTAAACAAAAAACTTGCCCTTAAAGAAAGACTTTCAGGCCTCATCAATGCCGATGACATCGTTGTTGATGGAGAACTTATTGTAAAAGCGGGCGAAGAATTTACCGCAGAAAGTGCAAAGAAAGTTCAAAACGCTGGCGTAAATGAAGTTTGGGTACAATTCAATGGCAAACGTCATCTTATGAGGGGTAACAACCGCGTTACATTAAGCGAATACTTCCCATGCGACCAAGAAAGCCTTGGAATTTTTGAAGATGTATATCTTCCTGTGCTTAAACAAATCCTTTCAGAAAACAAATCAAAAGAAAAACGCCTTGAAGCAATCAAAGCAAGTGCAAAAGACCTTATCATCACAACTCTTACAATGGATGATATTCTTGCTACAATCTCTTGCTACCTTGACGTAATGGAAGGAATTGCAGGCATTGACAAAATCGAACACCTTTCAAATAAAAGAGTTGCAACAGTTGGAGAACTTACTTGCAATGAATTTAGAAAGGGTGTAACAAAACTTTCAACAAACGTAAAAGAAACATTGCAGGGCAGAGAATTTGTAGAAGTTACACCTTCTCAAATTATGAATCCAAAGGCTGTAAACAAAGCCGTACGTGATTTCTTCTCTCAATCACAACTTTCACAAATCATGGACCAAAAGAACCCACTTTCTGGTATCACCCAAAAACGTCGTGTTTCTGCGATTGGACCTGGCGGTATCAAAAAGGAGCGTGCTGACCCAGAAATCCGTGATATTCACTTTACACACTATGGCAGAATTTGCCCAATTGAAACACCAGAAGGTCAATCAATTGGTTTGCTTAACACACTTGCAACATATGTTCGCATCAACGACTATGGTTTCCTTGAAACTCCATACAGAGTTGTGGATAAAGAACGTGGCGTTGTAACAAAAGACATTGTGTACAAAATGGCAGACGTAGAAAACGATAGTTATATCGCCCAAGCAATCGAACCACTTGATGAAGAGGGACACTTCATCAACAAACATATCATTTGCCGTCATGGCTCAACAAACGTAGACGTTCCAGCAAGCAAAGTTGACTATATGGACGTATCTCCAAGACAACTTATTTCAGTTGCAACAAGCCTTATTCCATTTGTAAACGGCGACGAAGCAAACCGTGCCCTCATGGGTGCAAACATGCAACGTCAGGCAGTGCCTGTAATCCGTCCAGAATCACCAGTTGTTGGTACGGGCATGGAGGCTGTTGCTGCACATGACAGCGGATGCGTTATCCTTGCAAAACGCGATGGTACAGTAAGTTATGTATCAGCCGATGAAATTCGCGTACGCACAGATAAAGGCGATGAAGATATTTACACACTTATCAAATTTGCAAAAGCAAACGACGATGTTTGCTTCAACCAACGCCCATGCGTTATTAAAGGCGAAAGGGTAAAAGCAGGCGACATTCTCACAGACGGTTATTCAACTGATAACGGAGAACTTGCCGTTGGTAAAAATGTTCTTATCGGTTATATGAACTGGGAAGGACAAAACTTCGAGGACGCTATCCTCATCAATGAAAGACTTGTAAAAGAAGACGTATACACATCAATCACACTTTATGACCACGAAGTAAAATGCCGTACAACCAAACTTGGTGATGAGGCAATCACTCGCGATATTCCAAACCTTGGCGAAGAGGCACTTAAAGACCTTGACGAAAACGGTATTGTAAGAATTGGTGCAGAAGTGCATCCAAACGACATCTTGGTTGGTAAAGTTACACCAAAAGGTGAAACCGACCTTACACCAGAAGAAAGACTTCTCCGCGCAATCTTTGGCGACAAGGCAAGAGATGTCCGCGATACATCACTCCGCGTTCAACATGGTAAGGGCGGTGTAGTAGTTGACGTTCAAGTGTTCTCAAAGAAAAATAAAGATGATTTGGAACCAGGCGTAAACATGATGGTACGCGTAACAGTTGCTCAAAAGAGAAAAATTTCTGTCGGCGATAAAATGTCAGGCCGTCACGGAAACAAGGGCGTAGTTTCAATTGTTCTTCCAGAGGCAGATATGCCATACCTTGCAAACGGACAACCACTTGACATTGTACTCAGCCCACTTGGTATTCCATCTCGTATGAATATCGGTCAGGTTATGGAAGTTCACCTTGGCCTTGTTGCTAAAACCCTTGGATGGAAGGTAGCAACCCCAGCATTTGATGGTGCAACAACCGAGGATATCAAAGAACTTCTTATTGAAAACAACTTCCGTGAAGATGGTAAAATGCAACTTTATGATGGCAGAACAGGTGAACCTTTTGATAACCTTACAACTGTCGGCGTTAAATATATGCTTAAACTTGAACACATGGTAGACTCAAAAATCCACGCTCGTTCAATTGGACCATACGCACTCATCACGCAACAACCACTTGGTGGTAAATCACTCTTCGGTGGACAAAGATTTGGTGAAATGGAAGTTTGGGCACTTGAAGCATATGGTGCAAGCCATATCCTGCAAGAAATGCTTACAGTTAAGTCTGACGACCTTAATGGACGTCTTAAAACTTACGAGTCTATTATCAAAGGTCTGCCAATTGCAGAGCCAGGTATTCCAGAGTCATTCAAAGTTCTTGTAAAAGAATTGCAGGCACTTGGACTTGACGTTAAAATTTTGGCAGAGGGTGACAAAGAAATTTCACTTGCAGAACTCAGCCAAGATGAACAAGACCAATCACCATCAATGGCTCATGAAACAGAAAAAGACCTTGCCGAAGGAATCTTCGATTTTGAAGAGCATAACACTCAACCAGAACTTACAGCAGAAGAGGCAGAGGCAAAAGAACTTAACGAAGTGTTTGAAGAAAGCACCAAAAACGATATAGACAATCTCGACATCTTTGATGATTTCGGTGACTTTGATGATTAGAAAAAAGGGGATTTGAAATGTTTGAATTAAACAATTTTGATTCTATTAAGATAGGCGTAGCTTCACCAGAGAAAATTCGCGAATGGTCTCATGGTGAGGTTACCAAACCTGAAACTATCAATTATAGAACACAAAAACCAGAAAAAGATGGTCTTTTTTGTGAAAAGATTTTTGGACCAAGAAAAGATTGGGAGTGTCAGTGCGGAAGATACAAACGCGTACGCTATAAAGGCGTAGTCTGCGATAAGTGCGGTGTAGAAGTTACACGCGCCAAAGTAAGACGTGAAAGAATGGGACATATTGAACTTGCTGCCCCATGTACACATATTTGGTTTTTCAGAAATGTGCCATCAAAAATTGGTACACTTCTTGAAATGACACCAAAGGTATTGGAACAAATTGTGTACTATGTATGCTATGTAGTTCTCGACCCAAAACGCACCGACCTTGCTTATAAACAAGTTATCACAGATAAAGAATATGCAGACGCTTGCGAAAAATATGGCTATGACGCTTTTGAAGTTGGCATGGGTGCTGAGGCAATCAAAAGACTTCTTGGCGAAGTAGACCTTAAACGCGAGGCAAAAACACTTAAAGAGGCACTTCTTACCTTAAAAGGTCAAAGAAGAATGAAGGCGATGAAAAAACTTGACGTTGTCGAGTCTTTCCTTAAATCAGGCAACAGCCCAACATGGATGGTACTTGACGTTGTGCCTGTTCTTCCACCAGACCTTCGCCCAATGGTGCCAATTGACGGCGGAAGATATGCAACCAGTGACCTTAACGACCTTTATAGACGTGTTATCAACAGAAACAACCGATTAAAGAAACTTATGGAACTTGGTGCGCCAGACGTCATTGTAAGAAATGAAAAACGTATGCTTCAAGAGGCGGTTGATAACCTTATTGATAATGGTAAACGCGGTAAGGCTGTTCAATCTTCAAAACAACGCGACCTTAAATCACTTACAGCAATGCTTGGTGGTAAACAAGGCCGTTTCAGACTTAACCTTTTGGGTAAACGTGTAGACTACTCTGGCCGTTCGGTTATTGTAGTTGGCCCAGAACTTAAAATGTATCAATGCGGACTCCCAAAAGAAATGGCATTGGAACTTTTTAAACCATTCATCATGAACAGACTTGTTGACCTTAACAAATCACACAACATTAAGGCAGCAAAAAGAATGATTGAAAACGCAAAACCTGTTGTTTGGGATATTTTGGCAGAGGTAATCAAAGACCACCCAGTGTTCTTAAACCGTGCTCCAACACTTCACAGACTTTCAGTTCAAGCGTTTGAACCTGTACTTGTAGAGGGCAGGGCAATCAAACTTCACCCATCAGTCTGCGCTGCCTTCAACGCCGACTTCGACGGGGACCAAATGTCTGTCCATGTACCACTTTCACTTGACGCAAGAACAGAAGCAAGAACGCTTATGCTTGCATCAAACAACATTTTAAAACTTGCCGATGGTGAGCCAATTGTTACACCATCACAAGACATCATTCTTGGTTGTGCATATATGACCATGCTTAAACCAGGCGCTCTTGGCGAGGGTAGCATTTATGCATCACCAGAAGAGGCAAAAATTGCATATGCAACACAAAACCTGCACTTGCAGGCAAAAATAAAAGTAAGACTTTCAAAAGAAGTTGATGGCAAAAAATATTCAAAAGTTGTTGAAACTTCTGTGGGAAGAATACTTTTCAACGAGCAAATTCCACAAGACCTTGGTTTTGTTGATAGAACAAACCCTGAAAATATTTGCGAACTTGAACTTAACAAAAACATTGTTAAGAAAGACCTTGGCAACATTCTTGCTCGTGCTTATGATAAACATGGCACAACAGAATGTGCTATCCTTGTAGATAAAATCAAGGAAACCGGTTACAAATACTCAACATTGGGTGCTCTTACCGTAAACGCATTTGATATTGCAGAGCCAAAAGAGAAGGCAGAACTTCTTAAAGAGGCCGAGGCGAAAGTGCTTGAAAATGAAAAACTTTTCAAACGCGGTCTTATCACCAATGAAGAAAAAATCAAACTTAACAACAACTTCTGGGAAGAAACAAAGGCAAAAGTCGTTTCAGCCGTTGTAGGCAACATGGCTGAGGATAACCCATTCAAAGTGATGTTCGTATCTGGTGCCCGTGGTAACTCCGACCAAATCAACTCAATGGCGGGTATGATTGGTCTTAAAGTTACAGCATCTGGCGAAAGAGTAGGCCCAATTAAGTCATCTTTCGTTAAAGGTCTTACACCAATCGAATACTTCATTACTGCACGCGGTATCCGTAAATCACTTTCCGATACAGCGCTTAAAACGGCCGACTCTGGTTACCTTACACGCCGTCTTGTAGATATTTCACAAGATGTAGTTGTTACAACAGAAGACTGCTTCGCTGACCTTGGCGAAAAGGTTAAAGGTGTAACAGTTGGCGACCTTGTTGTTGATGGCACCGTTCAAGAAACTCTTGCTGAAAGAATTTATGGCAGAGTTGCAGTTGACGATATTGTGGACCCTAAAACAGGTGAAATCATTGTTAAAGCAAATGAAATGATTTCAAAAGAACAATCTGATGCAGTTGAAAAAGCAGGCATCAAACAAGTTCAAATCCGTTCACTTTTCACCTGCCGTTGCAAACATGGCGTATGTGCAAAATGCTATGGCAGAGATATGAGCAATAAAAATATGGTTACAGTTGGTGAGGCTGTTGGTATCATTGCAGCCCAATCAATTGGTGAACCTGGTACCCAACTTACTATGAGAACATTCCACACCGGCGGTGTTGCTTCTGCGCTTGATATTACACAAGGTTTGCCTCGTGTAGAAGAAATTTTTGAAGCAAGAAAACCAAAAGGTGAGGCACTTATTTCAGAAGTTGCTGGTAAAGTATCAATCAAACAAGACCCTAAATACTACTACATCACAGTTCAATCTCGTGATGGAGAAGTTGAATATGAGGCTAAAAAGCCAATTGTTCTTCTTGTAAAGAATGGCGAAACTGTTGAACCGGGCAGTCAACTTACTGCTGGTGCAATCAACCCAGCCGAACTTTTAAGAATGAGGGGTGTAAAGGGCTTGCAAGACTATATGCTCAACCAAGTTATCGACACATACAGAGGCCAAGGCGTTAAAGTTAATGATAAACACGTAGAACTTATCATCAGACAAATGCTTAAAAAGGTTAAAGTAGAGTCTTCTGGCGACACTTCACTTCTTCCGGGCGAAATTGTTGATGTATATAAATGTGATGAAGAAAACGAGAGAATTCTTCGCGAGGGCGGGGTTCCTGCAACCGTTAAAAGAATTTTACTTGGTATCACAAAGGCATCACTTTCAACAGAAAGCTTCCTTTCAGCCGCATCATTCCAAGAGACTTCAAGAACTCTTACCGATGCCGCAGTTAAGGGCAAAGTTGACAACTTGCTTGGTCTTAAAGAAAATGTTATCATTGGAAAACTTATTCCTGCTGGTACTGGTCTTAAAAAATATAGGTCAGTTATGCCTGTTGTGGTTAAGGAAGAAGAGCCTATTCCAACTGATGCAATTGCAGAATAACAAAAAAGAGGTTTTAAACCTCTTTTTTTATGCGAAAAACACTATTAAATCGTCATTTTCTTTACTTTTGCGACAAATGTTGATAAAATAGTTAAGTGAATAAAAAACTTGCAACAATTATATCTTGCTTTTTGATGCTTGCAGTTTCAGCAATCTTACTGCTTACTTTTTTGACCGACAAAAAGCAAGAAAATCAAGAATTCTATTGTAAGGCACAAGATGTAAACTTAATTATAGGAGAAACCGCGTACAATTACTATCAACTTTCACACCAACTTGCAATTGTGCAAATAAATGTAGAAAAAGAAAATATAATCGAAATAGATAATAATAAAATCACCGCCATTGGTATTGGCTCAACAAAAGTAACACTTTCAGCGTCATATGGCGAGGAAAACGCACAAACAACCTTTACTGTAAAAGTTTCAGATAACAATTACACTCTTTCGTTCATACAAACTGTTGATTGTTATTTAGAAGATAAAACCCTTTTCGCAACATCAAATATTTGCCAAGTTGATTTTGAAGTATATGATTCTCGCGGAATAAAAATGCCATCACCTCAATATGAAATCATAATTGATGGCGATGGCAGTGCAGTAAAAACTTTTTATGGTGTTGTACTTTCTGTAAACTCAAATTGTAAAATAACGCTTGTTTTTACAGAACTTGAATTTGAATTTATTATAAACGTTGTTTTAAAATAATAATGGTTGGGGAGGCGAATAAAACTCAGGAGAACGCCTCCCACACCACTATGCAACCAGCCATTGACTGATTACAGGCATTATAATATCACAAACAAAAGCAAAAGTAAATACCCTTTTGTAAAATAATTTACAATTTTGTAAAAATGTTTAATAAAGTTATATAAATAAAAAACGCCTAACAAATTAGGTGTTTTTTGGTAGCCTCTAGGGGAATCGAACCCCTGATTCCGCCGTGAGAGGGCGGCGTCTTAACCGCTTGACCAAGAGGCCATAATAAATTAACAAGTGTATTATAACAAAAAGAGATAATGAAAGCAAGTGTTTTGATAAAATTTTTATAAAATTCCACAGTTTGGTTTTGTTTTTGAAGGCCTTTTGTATATAATAAAATCAAGAGGGAATATGAGAAAAAGAAAGATAAAAATAGGTCTTGCCTTTGGCGGTGGTGGAACACGTGGTTTTTGTCATTTGGGCGCTGTTAAGGCGTTTGAAGAATTTGGCTTAAAGTTTGATTTTGTATCTGGCACAAGCGCAGGAAGCCTCGCCGGTGCATTTTATTCTGCCGGCTATTCATATCAGCAAATGTATGAGGTTGTTAAGGATATAAAAGAAAAGGATATTCGCAAAAACATAATACCATTTACCCCTTCAAAAATTGATGGCGTAGGGGATATACTTATCAATAATCTTGGGGATATAGACATAAAAGACCTTAAAATACCATTCGCTGCGGTTGCCGTAGACATAAAGTCAACCAAGGAGGTATGCTTTGCAAAGGGAAATCTTGCAAAAGCGGTTATGGGTAGTTGTGCCGTGCCGGGCGTATTTCAACCTGTCGTATACAATGATATGATTTTGTGCGACGGAGGACTTCAAAACACAATTCCTGCGGATATTCCAAGATATTTTGGTTGCGATTATGTTATATCTGTCGATGTAAACAAATCTCGCACTTATGGTACAGACAGCACAAAATTTATGGACGTTTTGTTTTGCTCAATCCGTATTTTAATGAAAAGCAATGCACTTCGCGGATATGTTAATTCCGACCTTATCATAGCACCAGAAACAAAACGTTTTAAATCTACAAAAACCGATGGCATGGATGAAATGATTGAAGAAGGGTACAAAGCCACAATTGACGCAATGCCACAAATTATGGAGATTTTCAACAGAAGACGTAGAAATCGTAAAAAATATTCATTTGACGATATAAAAATAATTGAATGAAACAACAAAAGAAAACATTTAAGGAAAAGTTGAAAAATGAAATGCTTAAAAGTGGGCAATTTTACGTAAAACTATGTTTTACTATCCTTTTTGCTGTAATTTTTGTAGTGATTTTTGTATCAAACAATGGTTTTAACTATTGCTACGCTACAATTTATGGCAACAATTTTCAAAGCAACCCCTTTCAAATTCATTTTATAGATGTTGGCAGGGGTGATTGCATTTTAATAAAACTGCCCACAAATCAAACCATGCTTATAGACACCGGAGAAGAGGAATATTCACTCCGCGTTTGCGAATATATAACCCAATACATGATTGCCGAAGATATGGACAAAGTTGACTATTTTTTAATAACTCATCCAGATACCGACCATATAGGCGGTGCCTTAAAAATTATGCAAACATTTGAGGTTGTCAATTTTTTAAGACCTCCGGTTATAAGCATAAGCGAATATGAAAGGGGATCATATCCCGAATATGGATATGATGAAACTTACACATATGATAATGTGATAAATTATGCCTATCAAAATCAAATAACTATGCATTTTGCCATAGACGGAATGTCGCTTAACTTGGGCGAATGTAAAATCACCTGCCTTTCGCCTACCGAAGAGGTAAAACAATCATCTAATAATTACAGCGTAGTTCTTATGATTGAATATCAAAACAAAAAGTTTTTGTTTATGGGCGATTGTGAAAATTCAATAGAAAGCAGAATTGTAGATAAATATGGCAATAACCTTAATGCTGACTTATTAAAAGTTGGACATCACGGCTCCAATACCTCAACATCTCAAAAATTGCTTGATGCCGTCAAGCCACAATATGCTGTTATATCCACAGACGGCAACTCCCAATACTTTCCAAACGCAAAGGTGATAGAAAGGTTAAATAATGCAAACTCACAAGTACTATCAACTGCCAAAATGGGAACAATTCTTTTTACAATTGAAGATAACAACATTGTATTTGCAAAAGCAACACGTCCGCCAAACTATTTGGCAATTATTTTTGCCTGCTTTCTTACCATTGTTTTAATTGTATGGGAAAATCCCTTCAAAAACCTTAATATGCCTTATTTTCAAAAAAAGATTGCTAAATAATTGTACAATATGAAAAATTATGTTAAAATAGAAACATGGATAAAAAAACACCAATAAACATTGCTATTGTTTCACTCAACGATAAGTTTTCAAACACCATTGCATCAAGTTTGGCATCAAAACTTGGTATGTTTGTGGCGGATTGTCATCAAATGATTGTGTATGAGCTTATCAATCCCAAGGATGTTTTGCAAAAGTGCGGTATAGATTATTTTAAGAAAAGGGAAAAAAGTGCGGTAAAAAATTGTGCCGGCTTTTTGGATACTGTAATATCTGTAAACTATGATATAATCCATGAATATCACTCACTTTTTGAAAATTCGCTTATAATATATGTAAAATTGCCAGAAGAGCGTATCACCCAAGCCGTTAATAAAGTTTCTTACACCCACAGAGATGAATTTTTGCGTGAAATTGCCAACGGAATGGTGATAGAACTTGAAAAACGCTCTTCGGTGCAGGCTGTTAAAAAAATTATGGATAAATTAGGAGAATATTATGAAAATTGCTGAAAAAACATTAAACTATATAAAATCACTTACAGCACAATCAATCACAAGTGCAAAAAGCGGACATACAGGTGCATCGTTGGGCATAAGCGCAATCATGCTTGCTTTATTTAAAGACCACTACACATTTGATGTGTCCGATACCGACTTTTTAAATCGCGACCGCTTTGTTCTTTCAGCAGGACACGCCTGCCCTGTGTATTACACACTGTTATCACTTTTTGGATTTGATGTATCGCTTCAAGACCTTAAAGATTTAAGAAAACTCGGCTCCAAAACACCGGGACATCCAGAATATAAAACAACCGACGGCGTAGAGGTTTCAACCGGGCCACTTGGCCAAGGCGTGGCAAACGCTGTGGGTATGGCAATTGCCCAATCTGTACTTGCTGAAAGGTTCAACAGCGTTGGCTTTCCAATCATAAATCACTACACCTACTGCCTTGCAGGGGACGGGTGCCTTATGGAGGGCGTTGCACAAGAGGCCTGCTCACTTGCCGGACAACTAAATCTTAACAAACTTATTCTTCTTTACGATTCAAACGATGTTACAATGGACGGAAGTTTAAACATTTCCAATAGAGAAAATGTAACAAAAAAATTCAAGGCAATGGGCTGGAACGTTATAAAATGCGTAAAGGGCAATGACTATTATGCCTGCTCCCGCGCTATTGCTCGTGCAAAAAAATCAACAAAACCAACAATCATCATTTTCAAAACAACAATAGGCATTGGCACAAATAAAGAGGGCACATCTGCTGTTCATGGTGCAGTGCTTACGGAAGAAGAACTTAAAGATTTTAATAAAAAAATGGGCGTGCATGAAAAATTTTATGTATCCAACGATGTTCGCGATTGGTGCATGGCAACAACTCGTGCCGGAAAACTTGCCCATGAACAATGGAACCAATGCTTGGCTGTCTATGCGACATCAAACCCAGAACTTTACCGCCAATTCATCAGTTTTTTTGACAAAAAGAAAATAGATATAGAAAAACTCGTTCGCAATGCGTATAAGTGGGAGGGGCTAAGCGGTAGAGAACTTAACAAACAGATTTTAAATGAAATTGCCGAAAAACTTCCTCAAATAATTGGCGGAAACGCCGATGTAAGCCATACCACAGGCGCTTCTATAGAATCTGCATCAAACTATCACTCTTTCAACCGAAGGGGCAAAAATATTCATTTTGGTGTAAGAGAACACGCCATGGCAGGCATCTGCAATGGAATTGCACTTTATGAGGACTTTATTCCATTCTGTGCCACTTTCCTTGGCTTTTCAAACTATATGCTTCCAGCAATCCGTATGTCAGCCATGATGGATATAAACACACTTTACTTTTTCACCCACGACAGCATAGCCATAGGACAAGATGGTGCATCACATCAACCAATAGAGCAAATTGCAAACCTGCGTTCAATTATTGGTCTTAATGTATATCGCCCTTGCGACGCGAATGAACTTCTTGCCGGCTATGATAACTATCTTACAAATGGCGGGGCAACTGCAATGGTTCTTTCAAGAGGGGATATGCCTATTGTAGAGGGCAAATTTAAAGAGGCCAAACAGGGCGGATATATCATCAAAGAGGCAGAAAAAGATGCCGATGTTGTTATTTTTGCTTCTGGAAGTGAGGTCGCACTTGCCCTTAACGTTGCAAATGAACTTTCAAAAAAACACACCGTGTCTGTTGTGTCAATGCCATGTATAGAAGTTTTTGAAAAACAATCCTATGCATACAAAAACAAGGTACTTCAGCCAAACGCTAAAATAAGGGTTGCAATAGAGGCATCAAATGACGCAATTTGGTATAAATACATTGGCACCGAGGGAATTTTTGTTGGTGTAAATGAATATCAAGGCTCTGGCGACGGAAAGGAAATTTATGAAAAAGCAGGTTTTGCCGAAAAAGAAATTATCAAAAAAATAACCAAAAAAATTGGCAAATAATTCGTCAAAAAAATTGATTTTTCAAACTTTTTTGTCAATATAACCAATTCATCAAAAAACATCTCTTTGTATAATATTATTGTATTAAAAAGAGGTGTTTTTATGTTGACAAAGAAAAGCATTGTGCTAAACGGCGTTCAAGACCGCTCAAAAAGGGCACTTATGACCATAGAAAGTGGTGAAGACTGCCTTTCGGGGACTGTAAGACTTTACAATTTTGGCACTCAGCCACGCGGAATAATAAGTTTAGGCATTTGCCATAACGGCAAGGTTGCAAAGGCTGGACTAACACATACGGGCGGTATGCTGTTTTCTTTCACCTGCTCTATGAAAGATATTCCAGAAAATTTTTCATGCGCGATTGTAAATTTTTTGGATGGAGAACCTACGCCAATTCTGTATGGCACCAGCGAGGGTTACACCTCTTGCGAAGATATTTTCGATGAAGTTGTTTCATCACTTTCACAAACTCAAAATATTGAAGAAGTGGAAAGCGTACTCGACCAAAATGGTATAGATTTTGATGATAAATTAAAGGAAGAAATAGAAGAAAATATCACACAATGTTTGCAAAATTGCTCGGATTGCGAAAACTGCCAATATAAAAAATTTTATATGCAATCGGTGTCAACAATGGGCGAAGAAAAGATAGAAGAGAAACAGCCTCCTCAATTTTATCATCAATTAAAAGGTCAAATCGACAGCCTTTTTGAAAACAATCCAGAAGAGGAGTATCTTCAACAAATTATACCAAATTCAAAATGGGTAAAAGTTGCAATAGACAAAGGTGATGACTTTTACGTTTTGGGGCTTATTTATCAAGATGAAATATTAAAATATATCTGTTATGGTGTGCCGGGAGTGTATCAAAAAATCCCTCCACGCGAGTTGTCTGGCTTTCCCGTTTGGCTACCTCTTGACCAAGAAAAACCACAGGGTTTTGGATATTGGCTTTCCTATCAAGACGCTTCAAATGGAGAAAGCGTTAAGGCAATAGTTGTTTAAGGAGAAAATATGAAAATTTTTTGGCTTGTCAGCCTTATAATTTTGGTGGCAATTTTGCTTGTGCTTGCCAGTTATATTTTAATAGGCAATATTACCTATAATCGATGTTTAAATAGAAATGGAAAATATAAAAAAAGCATACAAAAAAATATTCAAAATCATCCACAAAACTTGTTCGCCGAAGATGTTGAACGCGTGGAAATTAAAAGCCATGACAACCTTAAATTAAGGGGAATATTCAAACAAATGGGAGGTGAGAAACTTGCTATTTTGGTGCATGGTTATGGCGGAAACTGTCATCAAATGGAGCCCTACGTAAAAATCTTTGCCACTCGAAACTATGATATACTTGCAATAGATTTAAGATGTCATGGCAAAAGCGAGGGTGATGACATCACAATGGGCGAGAATGAAAGCAAAGATTTGATGCTGTGGGTAAATAAAATGCTTGAAAGAAATCCCCAATATAAAATCATTCTTTTTGGTATATCAATGGGTGCAACATCAATATGCCTTGCCTGCGGAAATCAACTTCCGCAAAACGTTGTGCTTGCCATTGAAGATTGCGGTTTCAGCAACGCCTATAATCAACTTGCCCATGTATATTTTAAAAGCAAAATGGCAATCAAACCAATTTTTAAAATATTTTATTCTTACACAAAACGCACAAAAAACTTTGATTTAAAAAAGGTAGATGGGGTCAAGGCTCTTCAAAAATGTAAAATACCAATGCTTTTCATTCATGGTGAAAATGACGATTTTGTGCCAACTGAAAACTTAAAAACTCTTTCATCACAATTGCCAGAAACAAGAAAAGAAACTTATATTGCTCCAAACTCGGCTCATGTGCAATCATACTTAAATAATCCAAAATCATACACAAAAGTTGTTGAAAATTTTTTGTCAAAATATTATATGTAATAAAAAAAGGCTTATCAAAGCCTCTTTTTATTTTTCACTTAAATCTTTCAAAAATTGATAATCACGCACTGCTTGCAACTTTTGCTTTTCAATAAGGTGATTTTTTCCAGCACGTAAAGTAATTGCAAATCTTCGTTGCCTTTTAATGTAATCAAAAAACTTTTTCTCGTCTATGTCGCTGTCTAAATATAATTTATTTTCGTCAGGGACAAAACGGAAGATAGGCCAAAAACCGCACTTCACAGCATTTGCTGTATCACTTATCATGTCAGAAAGTTCAAAACCTTGATTGATGCAAGGGCAGTATGCAATAACAATGCTTACGCCGTTATGCATTTGCGCCTCTTTAAATGCTTTAATGCTTTGCTCCATACTTGCACCAATGGCAATTTGTGCAACATAAACATTGTCATAGCAAAGGGCAATTTGTGCAAGGTTTTTCTTAAAATTCTCTTTACCACCTTCGGCAAACTTAACACTTGCGCCCGTAGGTGTCGCTTTGCTTGCCTGCCCGCCGGTGTTGGAATAACTTTGGTTGTCAAGCACCAAAATATTCACATTTTCACCACTTGCAAGAATGTGGTCAAGCCCGCCAAATCCAATGTCGTTTGCCCAACCATCACCGCCTATTATCCAAACATTTTTGCCTTTATTCTTGGTGAAAGCGTTGCCAAGTTTTAAGCCTAAGCCAAACTCAGCGTTGTCCTCAAACAGACTATTTGCCCAGAAAATTCCTCCATTTTCATCACTTCCGTAAGGGCAACTGCCAAATGTTCCGGCATAGATTGAAGAACAGCCTGTGGCATTTGCAATCATCATGTTGCTTCCATTTATCATGCTTAAAAGTTTTAAATAAGGCGTCTGCCCGCAACCAGCACAGGCTCCGGGGAATTTAAACAAACTTTCCTTAAACTGCAATCCTTTGGCGGTATTTTCAGAGAATAATTTTTGTTCACTTTTGCAAACGCTTAAACCTTTGAGGTACTCTTCAATTTTTTGCGATAAAATTTCTTCTGCGCCTTTCATAGAAAGTGCCTTTTTAATTGCAGGGCAGGTGTTTGCACAAACGCCACAACCGGTGCAATCTTCTGGTGAAAGCAAAATTTTAAACATCTTGTCGGGCAATCCCAACGCCTTTACAAAGGTGTCATCTACTTTGTCCTCTGTCAGCAATGCAGAAAGGGCAGAGTGAGGGCAGGCAAGCACACACTTGCCACATTGAATACAATTTTCTTTAATCCATTCTGGCAAACGTGATGCAATAGCCCGTTTTTCAAATTCAGTTGTGCCCAGCGGTGCAGAACCGTCAACAGAAAATTTTGAAAGAGGTATTTTGTCGCCCTCCAACTTGCTGATAGGGCTTATAATGTCATTATAAAAATCATTGTCAATTTTGGCTTTTGGTTGAACTTCAACGCCTTGCAAATTGTCAATTTCAACCTGTGAAATTTCACCCAAGGCAATTTCCATGGCTTTAATGTTTTTTGCCACAACGTCATCACCTTTCACAGCAAAGTTATGGCGAATATATTTTTCAACGTTCTTTTTAATTTCAATTTCATCAAGCAGTCCGCCACACTTAAATAGGGCAGTTTGCATAATAATGTTAATTTTACTTCCAAGCCCGCAATCGCGTGCTATTTTTTGCCCGTCAATGATAAATAATTTGCAATTTTTTTCCTTTAATGTTTTCACAAACTCGCATGGTAAAACCTTATTTAATTCGTCGGCAGAAAAAATGGTATTCAAAACAACGGTACCACCATTTTTAATTCCTTTCAAACAATGGTATTTTCCTACAAATGAAAAATTATTTATAGAAATAAGGTCAACACTTTCAAGCAAATATTCACTTAAAATTTCATTTTCACAAATGCGAATATGCGAGGTTGTTAAACTGCCAGATTTTTTAGAGTCATATTCAAAATAACCCTGCACATTTTTATTGTAATTTTCACCAAGAATTTTAATTGTCGCCTTACTTGCAGATACAGAGCCGTCAGAGCCTAACCCAAAAACCTTAATTGCAAAATCGTTTGAATGGTGCTTGTAAGGTAAAATTTGCAGAGAATTGCCAAACACGTCATCATCAATACCAACGGTAAAGTTATTTTTTGGCGATTGCAATTTCATATTTTCAAAAATTGAATGAACGTGCTCTGGTAAAAATTCCTTTCCACCAAGCCCATATCGCCCGCAAAGCAGGGCAATATTTTTACCCATAAGTGCACTGCAAACGTCAAGAAAAAGTGGTGCATTGGCTCCATTTTCTTTTGTCCTGTCCAAAACAGTAACTTTTTTTACACTTTTTGGAAGTGCTGAAAGAAAAGCATTTTGTAAAAACGGACGATAAAGCCTTACTTTTACAAGCCCAATTTTCTCATTTGGGTTACTTTTAATATATTCCTCAATAGTTTGACAAGATGACGCCATTGAAACAACAACTTGCTCCGCGTCTTTTGCGCCAACATATTCAAATGCAGAAAATTTTTTGCCGGTAAGTGAATGAATTTGCCCAAAAATTTCATTTAAACAACCCTCAACGGCAATATAATTTTTTTCATTGCGCTCGCGATTTTGAAAAAATACGTCTGGGTTTTGTGCTGTTCCAAATTGTTTATCTTCATAAGAATTTATATAATCTTTTGCCAATTTTTCAAATAAAGGTTTAATTTCTTCATCTTCAAAGACATCAATTTTTTGAATTTGATGACTTGTGCGAAAGCCGTCAAAAAAATGAAGAACGGGCAGTTTGCATTTAAGTGATAGAAGATGACTTGCAAGCGCCATATAGTGGGCTTCTTGCACAGAATTAGATGCAAGCATAATAAAGCCTGTCATACGCGTTGCCATAATGTCGCTGTGGTCGCAGAAAATAGAAAGTGCATGACTTGCCACAGCACGCGTTGCCACATGCAAAACAACAGGCAGACATTCTCCAGCCATTTTGTACATATTTGGTATCATCAATAAAAGCCCTTGACTTGATGTGAAAGAACAGGTAAGTGCTCGCGAAAGACTTGCACCATGCATCGCCCCAGCAACGCCGGCCTCTGATTGCATTTCAATCATCTTTACCTTTTGCCCCAAAATATTTTTTTCGCCTTTCGCATTTAGCCCACTGCAAAATTCTGCCATTGGACTTGATGGTGTAATAGGGTAAATAGGCACAACTTGTGAAAGTTTGTATGCAACGCGCGCAACTGCACTTGCTCCGTCGGTGATAACTGTTTTCATAATAACTCCATTAGTAAAATTATATTATTTTTAATTATTTAAGTCAAATCAAAAAAATGTTTTAAAAATATTTTTGCTTTTGCCCTTAAAAGGTGTATAATGATTGCATGAAAAGAATTTTACTTACAATTGAATATGATGGTACAAATTATTCAGGCTGGCAGAAACAACCATGTCAAAAAACCATACAAGGTGAAATAGAGGGTGCAATTTTTCGTGCAATAGGTAAAGAGGTTGAAATTTTTGGAAGCGGTCGCACAGATGCTGGCGTTCACGCACTTCATCAAACTGCACATTTTGACCTTGACCTGCCCGTTCCTACAAGCAAAATTCCAGATATTCTCAACAACGCACTTCCTGCCGATATTGTAATAAAAGGGGCGGAAGAAGTTGTGCCAGATTTTCATGCACGCTTTTCAATCAAAAGAAAGTGCTATTTATATCAAATATACAACAGCCAAATAAAACAAGCATTTCTTGCAAACCGCATGGCGTGGGTAAGAAAACTATTAGACGTAAAACGCATGAAAGAGTGTGCAAAAATTTTGATAGGGGAACATGATTTTCGTGGACTTTGCTCTGCCAACACCTGCGCAACAGATTTTGTAAGAAAAATATTTGCAATCAATATAAAAAAAGATGGCGAATATTTAAGCGTTTCAGTGCAAGGCAGCGGGTTTTTATACAATATGGTAAGAATAATTGTAGGCACGCTTGTTGACTATGCACTTGAAAAAATCACTTTAAATGATGTAAAAGATGCGCTAAAAAATGGAGACCGCTCAAAAGCAGGGCAGACAATGCCAGCTTGCGGACTATATTTGCAAGATACAATTTATTAAATGACGTAAATGTTTGATTTTTGCAATAAAATGTGCTAAAATAATGAAAATTTTTGAAATATGGAGAAATTATGAAAACAGATAGACAACTTAAAGAATTATGGAATAAATTTTTCACAAAACATGGCTTTAAAAAAATACCGGGCTATTCAATCATTCCAGAAAATGACCCAACAGTTCTTTTTACAACTGCTGGAATGCACCCACTTGTTCCATACCTTCTTGGCGAAAAACACCCTTATGGCGAAAAGATTTATGATGTCCAAAGATGCATTAGAACAAATGATATAGATGAAGTTGGCGACAACAGCCACCTTACTCTTTTTGAAATGTTAGGCAACTGGACGCTGGGCACTTGCGATAAAAAGGAAATGATAAAACTTTCTTTTGAATTTTTGACAAGCCCAGAATACTTAAATATACCGGTGGAACGCCTTGCCGTAACAGTTTTTGCAGGTGATGAAGTTGCGCCACGCGATGACGAGGCTTTCAACGCTTGGAAAGAGTGTGGCATGAAAGAAATTTTCTTCCTACCAAAAGAAAACAACTGGTGGGCTCTTGGTGGTGGTGTAGGCCCTTGCGGACCAGATACCGAAATGTTTTATGACACAGGCAAGCCAAAATGCTGTGAAACTTGCTCTCCGGCTTGCGATTGCGGAAAATATCTTGAAATTTGGAATGACGTTTTCATGCAATACCTTGTTAAAAATGCTGGTGAAAAGGCAGAAAAACTCCCACGTCCAAACATTGATACAGGCATGGGGCTTGAAAGAACAGTCGCCGTTCTTAACGGCGCCAAAAGCGTGTATGATAGCGGTTGCCTTAAACGCGTGATAGATTTTATCGCTCAATATGCTGGCGTAGGATATGAGGAAAGCGAAAAAGCAACAAGATTTTATCGCATCATCACCGACCACCTTCGTTCTTCTGTATTCATTTTGGGTGATGAACGTGGCGTAACTCCTTCAAACGTTGGTCAAGGCTATATTTTAAGAAGATTTATTCGTCGTGCAATCAATTGTGCAAGAAACATCAAATTTGATTGCAAACATTTTGCAGAAATTGCAGATATTTATGTTGATGAATATGGGCAAGACTATGAAGATATTGCTTCAAAACGAGAATTTATCAAGGAAGAACTTGGCAAAGAAGTAGAAAAATTTTCAAAGGCAATCGAAGAGGGACATAAGGAATTTGAAAAGGTGATTGCCGGAATTGAAAAACATAAAGAATTTGCAGCGAAAAACGGTCAAACAGTCGAAAACAAACTTGGAGGAAAGGCTGTATTCAGACTTTACGACACATTCGGCTTCCCATTTGAACTTACAAAAGAACTTGCACTTGAACGCGGTTATGAAGTTGATGAAAATGAATTTCAAGAAAGATTTAAAGAACATCAAGAGAAATCACGCCAAGCGTCTGCTGGTATGTTTAAGGGCGGACTTGCTGATGACTCAAAACAATCTGCATACTTGCACACAGCAACACACCTTCTTTTGGCGGGACTTCAAAAGAAGTATGGCAAAGATGTTAAACAACGCGGTTCCAACATAACACCTGAAAGACTTCGTTTTGACTTCAATCTCGACCACAAAATGACAAAAGAAGAAATTGAAGAGATAGAAAATTTTGTAAACGATGCAATTGCAAAAGAAATACCTGTTGTTTGCAAAACAATGACAGTTGAAGAGGCAAAAGCAGAGGGCGCAGAGGGCATTTTCACAAATAAATATGGCTCGGAAGTAAAGGTTTATACCATTGAAGGTGTAAGTAAAGAAATTTGTGGAGGGCCTCACGC
Organism: Clostridia bacterium; assembly: GCA_017621525.1. Taxonomy (GTDB): domain Bacteria; phylum Bacillota; class Clostridia; order Christensenellales; family UBA1242; genus Caccovivens. The sequence goes on along the minus strand of JAGASX010000011.1, from coordinate 110,023 downwards.
AGAAAACACAAAAGACCTTCACCACTTTAAAATTGTAAAGGAAGAGTCCTCTTCAAGCGGAATTCGTCGTATAAAGGCAATTCTTGATTGATAATCATTGCAAATTGCTATTGTAATTTACAAAAATATATGATATAATAATTGCATAGAATGGTTGTAGGGGCAACTATGGAGGAATTATGGCAAAAAAAGGAAAAATAAGAAAGGGTTTCACCACATATTTGCTTGTGCTGTTTATCGCTCTCGTCGCAGCATTTATGATTTTTGTTACCATTATGCTTTTTTCTCCCTTCAAAAATGTTTTAGGGCTTAAGTACTTTTTATATCAATCGGAAGATTATGTGTATAACGTAACAAATGCTGATAACGGAGAAATTTTTGATTTTTCAAAAATTCAACAAATCAATATTGATTGCAACTATGCAGATGTTCGCGTAGAAAGATATGACAATATAGACAACAATGCAATCATAATCACAAACAACACAAAAGGCTTTGCAAAAGAGGGGCAAAATACAGACTTTACTTACACAGTTACCTATGCAAACCCTGAAAACACAATTTTAAATGTAAAAGTTACAGAACCTGTTGGCTTTTTGTATCTTTCCAAAGATATAACAATCACAGTTGCTGTGCCAATTCATTCATCTTACGCTCTTGCAGACACAAAGGTAGACATCACAAATACTTCTGGCGATATTTATATTGGCAACAACATAAGAATCACAACTGTTGGCAGTAATGAAATCGACCTTAATTCATTCAGTGTAAAAACAAACAGTGGTAGGGTGTTCTTGTTCTCACATATCAACGGAAATTTCAATGATATATTCATCAAATCAACAAAGGGTAATATTCAAATAAATAAAAATCTTGAAGTTGCCAATTCTTTTGAACTTCATTCAACTTCTGGCGATATAAAAATGCAAGATTTAACGCTTTCAAACCAAAAGGTAGTGTTTGATATAAACAATTCAAAACTTACAGCGAACGCAATCAATGCAGGTGTAGACCTTTCAATCAATAAAGGTATACTTGAAGTGTCCAACATCAATGGCAATTTGGTTGCAAATGATTCAAATAAGCAAATGAAATCGGCGTCAATCACAATAGGCAGAGTTTCAGGTGCAATAAGTTTGCCATTTGCCAACGCTTCAAAAATTGAAATTGAAGAAATTACAGATAAAGGTGCTTGTTACATTCATGCTACTTCTGGAAGTGTAACTTTGGGCAAAACTTATGCCTATGCAGATATCGAAACAACAACAGGTGCAATAACAATGCACACATATGCAGATGATTTTAAAGTGAAAACAACCAAAGGCAAAATTGATGTGAAGTTTGATTGCTCAACAATCAAAAACCAAATAGATATAACTTCAACAAAAGGCGAAGTTAATTTGGCTGTAAAAGACAACTTGAAATTCGTGCTTGCAATTTACAACGCAGAGGGTAAAGATAGAACAGATAATATAAACATAGAATTTCTTAAACAGAAATTTACAAACCCACTTACAATCAATGGTGGCACAAATATCGCAAAAATCATCACAGACGGCAAAGTTAACGTTTCAATAATAGAAGCAAATTAAAGAGGCTAAAAACCTCTTTTTTTGTTTGCGTTTTTATAAAAATTTTGTATACTTAAATCAAGAGGAAACAATGAAAATATTACATTCAGCAGATTGGCACTTGGGTAGCAAAAACCTAAAATTGCCAGCATACCAACAAAAAGTTTTAAGAGAAGAGGGGTTTATAAACCTTCAATGTTTTTTTGATGAGGCATATTCGCAAGGATATGATGTTGTGTTAATTTGTGGCGACCTTTTTCACTCAAAATCGGTTTCACAAAAACTATATAACGCCTTTGTTACTGCCGTAAAAAACTTTGCAAGACCTGTCCTTTATGTTCAAGGAAATCATGATGAAAATATTTTTGCTGACAAAATCATACCCCAAAACTTTCATATTTTAAGCAAAAGCAACCCTTCAATTACTATAAATAATGTTAATTTTTACTCACAAATTGAAGGGCAAACTATCGACCAATCACAAACAAATGTTCTTCTTTTACACGGCAATATAGAAACAATGGGCGACAATGACTATGTAAATATAAATAAATATTTCCCTTGTAAATTCACATACATCGCCATGGGGCACATTCATCAAATGAAAAAATATAAGAAGGATAACAACATTTTTGCTTACAGCGGAAGCCTGTTTTCAAACGGCTTTGATGAATGTGGTGATAAAGGCTTTTTGCAGGTTGTAATAGAGGATAAAAAAGTGGAAAAGGTTGAATTTAAGCCTTTTGCTACCAGACGCTATATGATTTGCGAATGTGATATTTCTTCCTGCCAAAACTCAACACAAATTATAAAAGAAATAGAAGAAACAATACTGCAAAATTCAATTTCAACAAAAGATATTGTCCGCGTTGTTTTAAAGGGTAGTTATGATGAAAGTTCGGAAAAATCACTTGAATATATAAAACAGCATTTTAATCACTTCTTTTATTTTGAATTAAAAGATGAAAGCACTTTAAAACTTGATATAGAGAAAATAAAACAAGAAAAACTTTCATTCAAATATGAATTTATCACTTTGGTAGAAAACAGCGACCTGCCACAAGAAGATAAAAAACTAATTTGCGAAATTGGGCTTGAAGCCTTAAAAGGTGAAGAAATCAATTTATGAAAATAACAAAAATATACATACAAAATTTTGGAAAACTTCAAAACATAACCATTGATTTTCAAGATGGTATCAACCAATTTTGCTATGAAAATGGATATGGCAAAACAACCTTGTCAATTTTCATAAAGGCCATGTTTTATGGCATGACGGCATCACGAGAGAATATAAAAACCGAAAGAAAAAAATACACGCCTTGGCAGGGTGGAACGTATGGCGGTTATGTGGAATTTGAAAGCCAGAATACGCCTTACCGCATAACAAGAAATTTTGCAAAAACTCCGGAGGGTGATTTTTGTCAACTGTTAAATTTGGCAACAAATAAAGTTGTCGACTTACAAGGGAAAGAAATTGGGGAGGTTTTATTTGAAATTGGCAGGGAAACTTTTCAAACCACAGCGTTTTTCCCACAATTGAATTTTGCTGTTACCACAAATGATGAAACGTCTGCAAACCTTTTGGGACTTGATAAATTTAAAAATGACCTTGCAAATTTAAAAGGTGCAATTTCTCAAATAAAGAAAAAACTTACAGAGGTAAAAAAAGAGAAAGGCGATAAGTCAAAAACAGAAAACCTGCGTATTGAATTTCAAAACCTTCAAGCCAACATACAAAATAATCAAAACAAGATAGAAAATTTAACAGCCCAAATTGATGAATATCAAAACAAAATAAAAGCACTTGAAGTGAATTCTCAAAAAGCAAAAGAAGAATATGACTTTGCCATGCAGCAATTCAGTATAAAGCAAAAAATGGAAGATGATTTAAGGGTAAAACAGGAAGAGGTCAACAATCTTTTACTTCAACTCAATCAAATTCAGCCACAGACAAAGCCTCAAAAACCGCTTACAATACCTGCAATTATAATGATAATTTTGGGCTTAATAGGCGCCGTGTCTTGCGTGGTATTAGGCATATTAAAAACCATAAGCCTGCCAATTTCAATAATAATTGCAGTGTGTATGCTTGCAATTGCTTGCGTGGGAATTTTCTTTTTGCATAAACCGCAAAATACTCAACAACCACAACAGAACACCGAAATTCAAAACCAACTTGATGTAAAAAATCAACAACTTTCAATAATCAAAGACAACCTTAAAGCATATCAAAATATCCAGTCGCCAAACTTTGCAATGGTTGACACAATAAATGCACAATTATTTGATTTGCGAATGGCGCTTCAAAATGCTTTAAAAGAAAGAGAGTTTTTAATAACAGAAAGTGAAAGAAATCAAGACAAAATAGACGAGATTGCCTCACATATACTTTTAAATGAAGAAAGTTACGCAAATTCGACAAGAAAAATGCAACTTTTGACTGCCACACAAAACTTTTTATTGCAGGCCGGTGAAAATATTTCAAACAGATTTGTTCAGCCCGCTAATAAGGCGCTTAAAGATATTTTATCCAAGTTTGAAGTGCGAGGCAGACAGTTTATCATTGATGGAAACTTTGATGTAAAAGAAGTTGCCTTGTCTGGTGTAAAAGAAAAGGAATATTCAAGCCAAGGCTACCAAGATATTTTGTCTTTCTGCGTAAGAATTTACCTTTTAAAAGAAATATACAAAAAGGAAAAACCATTTATCGTGCTTGATGATACCTTTGTAAACCTTGATGATGAAAACATGAAAAAGGCAGGGGAGTTTTTAAAAGAACTTGCCTCTGACTATCAAATAATTTATTTATGCTGTAATTCAAGATGCAAGTTCTAAAAAAGAGGGGCAAACCCTCTTTTTTAAAAGTAAAATAAGTTTTCAAACTTTTCATCCAACGCCGTACAAAGCAAAAGTGCAAGTTTTGCTGATGGGTTAAACAAATTCTTTTCTATGGATATAATTGTTTGTCGGGTGGTGCCAACAAGTTTTGCAAGTTCTTCTTGTGAAAGTCCTTTTTTAATCCTTTTTTCTTTAAGATTATTTTTTAATATCAATTCACTATCCATTATAAAACCCCAACCGCAAAAAGAATGTAAAATGTCAACATAGCCATTGCACCAAGCCCTTCAAGTATCGCGCCTAAAAGCACCGGCCATGGCCTTTTTGCAATAAAGTATTGGCAGAAATAAAACACACTTGCCCAAATCATGCAAATAGATGCAATTGCGTAAATTGCGGTAAAATGTCCAATTGCTCCTTCAATAACCATAAAAGCAACAGCGACAATCACAGCAACAATATTGCCAATCCAACAAGATTTGTTAATTTTTGCCTTTTCCATTTCTCCAACCAACGCTTTTTTCTTGGTTGCCCTTTCCAAAATTTCTTCCTTTTCCATAAAACCTCCTTTTGTAAAGTTTCCTTTACATTTTTATTATACGCTCACTCGTATCAAATGTCAAGTTTTATTTACATATTTTTTTAAAATTTTTAAATTGTATATTAAATCAATAGCCAATAAACATTTTTTATGATATACTTAAAGCAATTTAGGGGGCTAAAATGCAAGAAATAATTGAAAAAATTGTCAAAGAAATAAAATCATTAAAATCAGGTGAAAAATTTTTCTTTACAGAGTTATTTGATAAATATTCAGTTAAAAAGACTGATAAACTTAAAGTTTTCAACGCTGTAATGGACATGCTTAAAACTTCTGTCCATATTGTAGACGGATTTAAAAGTGCAGTTGTAGGTCTTCCATTTGTTGTTCCATTTATAAAGGGCAGAAAAAAACAAGAGGAGAAAAAAGAAGAAGTTAAACCTCTTCCAACAAACGCAGAATTTTACCTTTTTGTAAATCGCGGTGCACTTGTTCCTAAAAAACACCCCAAATATAATAAAAGGGTTTATATAAAACTTGTTAATACTCGCGATAACTTAGATACATCAATTGAAATTGACGCAACTCTTTGTACTATAAGTGAAGATAAGTTTGCTCAGATCAAAAAATTTACTCAAAAACAATTTTCTTCACTTTTAAACCTTTCAATAAAACAAACCCCAGAATATCTTACAAACAATGCACTTGATGGCTATATGGAGAATATAACTATAATTTTGGGTGGCACTACAATTCAACTTAATGGCGCAGTGGCAGATAAATCAACCGCAAAAGCCTGTTCAAACTTCATCGAAAAAATCTACAACATAATCACAAAAGATTAAAAAAAAGACCTTCAATGGTCTTTTTTTTTATTTAAGATTGAATTTTAAGCTTCTAATACAGAATCGTCGTAAGGAATTTTGTTGTCAACTGCTATTTTAACCAAATACGCCAAGTATTCGACGGATGTTTCCTTTCCAACGGGTGTTTCACTTAAAGAAAAAGAGATGTCAAACTTTGCCTCAATATTGCTCATAAGAGATGTAATTTGTTTAGAATTCATGCGTAAATCGCCTCCAAGAGTTGCTTTATCGTCAATATTTACAGGGTTAACATTTATTTGTTTTGCTATAATATTTTTAACATTTTGTAAATCAATCATTTTAAGCCTCCATACTCATTGTATCATTCTATAATATATTTGTCAATATTTTAATTTTTAACGAAAAAAAACAAGATGCCTTGTTTGTGGTGGGGTTGAGCCGTGCCTTAAAATCTACCTCCACATCTAAAAGATATAAAAAGATCCTCACTTTTCAGTTTGGATCTTACTTATTTGGTGCTGGTGGTGGAAGCCTTACCCCAAAAATCTTACGATTTTTTGGGACCCCGTCGAACACGTTCGCCTCCCACCAATAATTCAACAAAAACCTTAATTGCTTGTAATAAAAAAACAGGTTACCCTGTTTTATGGTGCTGGTGGTGGGAGTCGAACCCACACGGTGTTGCCACCTCGGGATTTTAAGTCCCGTGCGTCTGCCATTCCGCCACACCAGCATGAGAGATATTAAGTTGTAAATTTTGTACAAGCGTTGTACTTAACAATGGCAGACGCCGTCTGCACTAAATACGCAAAGCGTATGCATCAATCCTTTCACCGCACACATTGGTGCAAAGGATTGATATTCCGCCACTCTTTCCGCACCTTTAATAAAAATACCCCCATAAATTATAATAGCGACCTCCCTCGGTCGCTGAATTCAATGGAGGTACCACCCGGATTTGAACCGGGGAATAAAGGTTTTGCAGACCTTTGCCTTACCGCTTGGCGATGGTACCATTGTGGAGCGGAAGACGGGATTCGAACCCGCGACATTTACCTTGGCAAGGTAACGCTCTACCACTGAGCCACTCCCGCGAAAATCGCCTATTCATTACTATATTGTATGCAGTAACTAAGGTTTACTCCAATATAATATCAAATTTTAGTATAAAAAGCAACTGTTTTTGCAAACTTTTTTTAATATTTTTAAATTTTTTTAAGTTTTGTGATTTTTCGGCGGGAAAATAAACACAAATGCAAATTCTTGCATATAACATTGACAAATTTTATACTTTGTGATAGAATACAAACACAAAAGGGGGCTGAAAAATGGAAGTTATGTTCTGGATTTGGCTTGCCGTAATCGTGGTATCGGTGATAATAGAGGTGCTTACCCTTGACCTTGTCGCCGTGTGGTTCTCGGTGGGTGCGGTTGTTCCGTTTATACTTTCGGCAATTGGTGGAGTGCCACTTGAAATAGAACTAATAATTTTCGTTGTGCCATCTGCACTTTTGATAATTTTTGTTAGAAAGTACGCACAGAAACTGCTGTTTAAAAACATGAACACAAAAACTAACGTCCACGCACAAGAGGGCAAACGATACCGACTTCTTGAAGACGCCGATTTTGAGAAAAACGGTTCTATAAAAATCAACGATGTCGTTTGGACGGCGGTTAGCGAAAATGGCGAGAAAATATCAAGAGGGCAACTTGTAGAAATTACCAAAATCGATGGTAATAAAATGGTTGTGAAAAGGGTGGAAGAAAAACCACAACCACAAAACAAAGAGGAAATTAAGGAGGAAGAAAAATGAGCGCATTTGCAATAGTTTTAATCGTACTTGGCGTAGTTACATTACTTGTACTTTGTCTTTCAATCAGAATTGTAAGACAGGCAACCGCAGTGGTTGTAGAAAGACTTGGAAAATATAGAAAAACATTAGAAACAGGCATACATATCATTTTGCCATTCTTTGATAGAACCAGCAAACCAATTTCACTTAAAGAAATTGTTGCCGACTTCAAACCACAACCAGTTATCACAAAAGATAATGTAACAATGCAAATTGATACAGTTGTGTATTTTCAAATCACAGACGCTAAACTTTTCTCGTACGGCGTAGATGAACCAATCAAGGCAATTGAAAACCTTACAGCAACAACACTTCGTAACATAGTTGGTGAACTTGAACTTGACGAAACTTTGACATCACGCGAAATAGTAAACACAAAGATGAGAGTTATTCTCGACGAGGCGACCGACCCATGGGGTATCAAAATCAACCGCGTGGAACTTAAAAACATTTTGCCACCAAAAGATATTCAAGAGGCGATGGAAAAACAAATGCGTGCGGAACGCGAACGCCGTGAACAAATTTTGCGTGCTGAGGGTGAGAAAAAATCAAGCATTTTGGTTGCTGAAGGTGAAAAACAGGCTCAAATTTTACGCGCAGAGGCTGATAAACAAGCAAAAATCATGGAAGCAGAGGCTAAAAAATCAGCCCTTATAGCTCTTGCAGAGGGTGAAAGCCAAGCAATCAATATGATAAATTCGGCAAATCCAAACCCTGCATATATCACATTGCAAGGCTTCGAGGCTCTTAAAAAACTTGCAGATGGGCAGGCAACAAAACTTATCGTTCCAAGCGAAATTCAAAATGTGTTAGGCTTGTTCTCAAGCATAAGCGAAACAATGAAAAAAGATTCAAAAGAAGATAAATAATAATAGAAAGGCAGATAACATAAATTATCTGCTTTTTTGTTGAAAATTTTTAAAAATATCCTCAAAACGCTTGACTTTTTCAGGGGGGGGGGTAATATACAGGTGAAAGGTAAGAAGTAAAAGTGAAAAGGTAAGTCCCCCCTCTCTCTCTGGGAGGGGGCTGTCGGCACAGCCGACTGGGGGAGAATACAACTTTGTAAAAAGCCTCCCGCTCTGGCCGTCGGGAGGTGGCACGCAGTGCCGGAGGGTGTCATCAAAATAACACCTTATCATAACCTCCCTCCGGGAGGGAGGTGTCAGTGCCCATGCACTGACGGAGGGAGTACGCGACCAGTCAAGCAAAAAGGCAAATCCCTTGGGGTACACAAAAAACAACCCGCCTAAATTGGTAGGGTTGTTTTTTAAAACCATACACTTTTGCTTGCTTTTTGACTATTAAATATTGTATAATAAACCTATCCAAACACATCAAGGAGAAAATATGGAAAAGACTTATTCACCTCAAAGTTTTGAAAATGAAATTTATAAAACTTGGCTTGACAAAAATTATTTTAGGACAGACCCAGACAGTAGAGAACACTATTCAATCGTTATGCCGCCATTGAACGTTACCGGTAAGGCACATATTGGTCATGCCCTTGATAATACTATTCAAGATATTTTAATAAGAACAAAAAGAATGCAAGGTATCAACACGTTGTGGGTGCCGGGTACAGACCATGCTGCTATTGCAACCGAACAGGTGCTTGTTAAGGCAATTAAAGCCGAGGGTCTCACAAAAGAGGGCATTGGCAGAGAAGAATTTTTAAAAAGAGGGTGGGATTGGTATAAAAAATATACCCACGTAATATGCGACCAACTTAAAATGTTGGGCGTTTCATGCGATTGGACACGCCTTGCTTTTACCATGGATGACAACCTTAACCACGCTGTTCGTCATGTTTTTTGCCGTTACTATAACGAGGGCTTAATTTATAAAGGAAAACGCGTTGTAAATTATTGCCCAAGTTGCAAAACAACCATATCAGACAATGAAAACGTTCACGTAGACCAAAACACATATCTTTGGTATATTCGTTATCCATTTGCTGATGGCAGTGGAGAGGTGGTTGTTGCAACCACTCGCCCAGAAACCATATTTGGCGATACTGCGGTTGCGGTAAACCCAGCAGATGAAAAGTTTAAGGGACAAATTGGCAAAGACCTTATTCTGCCACTTGTAAACAAGAAGATTAAACTTATTGGCGATGACTATTGCGAAATCGGTTTTGGTACAGGTGCGGTAAAAATCACACCAGCCCATGACCCAAATGGCTATGAGGTTGGGCTTCGCCATAATTTGGAAGTTGTAAATTGTATTGATGACGACGGCAGATTGACGGCAATTGCTGGCGAATTTAGCGGAATGGACAGAATTGAAGCCCGCCCACTTATCGAAAAGGCACTTATAGAAGGCGGATACCTTGTTAAAAAGGAAAAATACAAAAACCAAGTGGGTACTTGTGAAAGATGCGGGGCGTTTACAGAACCAAGAATTTCAACCCAATGGTTTGTTAAGATGAAAGAACTTGCCCAGCCGGCCATTGAGGCGGTTAAAACGGGCAAATTGAAGTTCCACCCAAAACGCTACGAGAAAACATATTTAAATTGGCTTGAAAACATTCAAGATTGGTGTATATCTCGCCAAATTTGGCTTGGACATAGAATTCCTGTCTTTACTTGCGAAAATGGTCATACGTTTGCAAGCGAACACGATAATCCAACTTGCCCACATTGCGGAAGTACAAAATTGTCGCAAGATAACGATGTACTTGACACGTGGTTTTCGTCTGCGCTTTGGCCATTCTCTACACTTGGATTTCCAAATCAGACAGAAGACTTAAAATATTACTACCCAACCTCAACTCTTGTTACAGGTTATGATATAATAACTTTCTGGGTTTCAAAAATGGTGTTTTCAGGCCTTAAATTTATGGGTGAAATCCCATTTAAGGACGTTGTAATACATGGCCTTGTAAGGGATATTCATGGCGTTAAAATGTCAAAACACCTTGGCAATGGTATCGACCCAATCGATATGATTGAAAAGTATGGCGCAGATGCTCTTCGTTTAAGCCTTATCAACGGAATGAGCGCGGGTACAGACATTCGCTATGGTGAAGAGAAGGCGAAAGATGCAAAAGTCTTTATCAACAAACTTTACAACGCAAGCAAATTTGTTCTTCAAAACCTTGACGGTATGAAGAAAACCGAACTTTCAAAACTTGCACTTAAAGAAAAAGATAAGTGGATTTTGACAGAACTTAACGACCTTATCAAATCTGTTACCAAAAATATTGATAAATACGCACTTGGCGTGGCGACTTCAAACCTTATTGAATTTACCGTAGCAAAATTCTGTGATTGGTATATAGAACTTTGCAAAGTTGACCTTTATGGGGAAGATGCAGAAAGAAAAAATGTTGCTCAAAACGTACTTTATTACGTATTTGACAACTTGCTTAAACTTTTCCATCCTTTCATACCTTTTGTTACCGAATATATTTATCAAGAACTTCCTATGCATGAAGAAACAATTTTAAAAACCAAGTTCCCTAAAAAGGTGGGCGCCGGTAATTTGGCGAACAACTTTAACAAGGTAATTGAAATTGTTCGTGCTATAAGAAATGCAAGGGCAGAATATAACGTGCCGGATAATAAAAGAACGTCTTTGTATATTATGCTTGATGAAGAGTGCGATGTTGTAAAAGAAAACATTGCCGAAATTGCAAAACTTGCATTTGGAACAAACGCTCAAATCGTTAAACAACAGCCACAAGAAAAATGCGTAAAACTTATCATTGATGAAGTTAAAGTATTTATTCCGGTAGGGGAACTTATTGACAGCGAGAAAGAAAAAGAAAGAAATGAAAAGGAAATAGAAAGCCTTAAATTTGAAATTGCACGCTCTGAAAAAATGCTTTCAAACAAGGGCTTTGTAGATAAAGCACCAGCCTCTTTGGTTGAAGCGGAAAAGCAAAAACTTGAAGTAAACAGGGCAAAACTTGAAAAACTTTTAAACAACTAAAAATCAATATATTGTATGTGTTCTGCTTTTTCAACCTACAACATCTTTCGCTATTATGCAAAAACGCAATTAAAAAATGCATGGAATTTATTCCATGCATTTTTGTTTATTTAAATAAAATTATTCATGACGCAAAGATTCAACAGGGTCAAGTTTTGCTGCTTTTGCAGAAGGGTAAAGTCCAGCAACAACACTTATAACAACGCTTATAAGCATTGCTTCTGCAAAGTAATACCACAACATATTTATAGGTGCAAATCCAAGAAGAGAATTAAACACAATAGATAATATTCCACCTGTAAGAAGCGTAAGGGCAATTCCAACAAGCCCGCTTAAAATTCCTACAAGAAAACTTTCCATACTGAAAATAAGTTTAATATCTTTTTTGCGTGCGCCTATGCTTTTAAGAACGCCAATTTCACGCGTACGCTCGGAAACGCTCATATAAAGAACTACCAAAATCATAATCAATGCAACAGCAAGTGAAATTCCCGCAATAACTGTAAGGGCGATTGAAAATGTGTTAAGCATTTCACTAAACATTTTTTCAAGTTGCTCTTCAACCGAGCCGGCAAGGTCTTTTCTATTTTTTTCAATATAATTGTTGATAAGGTCGGTGGTCTGCTCGCTGTCTGTTTGAATGTACAATTGTGTAGGGGAAAGCCCTGTGGCTTCATATCCATTGGCAACTTGTGCTTCTTTTACGCAATCGTTAAGGAAGTTATAGTCAATATACATAACCATCATAGACTCAAAAAGAGAAATGTCAACAATTGCAGAAATTGTAACTTGTTTGCTTAATTTAATATCGCCAAAGTTGATATTTAAAGTTACTTCTTTTCCTACAACTTCTTCAATTTGTGAATTTTCCAAACCAAGAAATTTTAATGCCGCTTTTGAAAGCATGATTTCATTTTCCCCGCTTATATGACCACTTTCGGTTACAAGATGTGTTTCATTGTAATATGGAGGTGTGGTGTAGGTATAAAAAATTTGTTCGGTTTTTTCTTCAGGATTTGGCTCTTCTTCTGTAGATTCTGGTTTGTAAACAACAGTTCCCGCCGATATTGTTGGTGTGCTAAAACCATATTCAAGATTTTTATTTTCTCCATCAGTGATAACTCTAAAAGAATTTTCTTTAGATTCAAGAAGGGCGTTTATTTCATCTGTTAATGTTTGTACTTCGTGCTCTGTAAATTTCAGAGCCTCAAGTATAGAAGTATCAAGAGGGTTTCCATTTGCTTTTTTGGAAATAGAAACCACAGTAGGGTTGGAATATTCGCCGGCAGTTGCAGTAATATAGCCGGTAAGCCCAGAGCCGAATGATAACATTAAAATCATAGACATAAGAGAAATTGAAACACCAATTGCCATTAAAATATTTTTGGTTTTGCTTGCCCACATGTTATGGAAAGATAACTTTAATGCCGACCAAAGTGAAAGGTGTCCTTCTTTTTTCTTAACCTTTTTTGTTTCAGCAGAGGTTTTTTCTTCAATAATACGCTCTTCTTTTGGCGTTGCCATATAGTCTGCTTTTTTCTCGTCGCGTATTATTTTTCCGTCGGCAATTTCAACAATTCGTGAGGAAATTTTTGCAACTTTTTCGGAATGTGTTACCATAATCACCAACTTTCCGTCGTCTGCAATTTCTTTTAAAATTTCAAGAATTTGCCCGGTAGTGGTGCTGTCAAGTGCACCGGTTGGCTCATCTGCCAAAATAATGTCTGGGTCATTGATAAGTGCCCTTGCAATCGCAACACGTTGCTTTTGCCCGCCGGAAAGTTGGGTTGGCTTTTTCCTTATTTGTGATTCAAGCCCCAATTTTGTCAATAACTTTGTTGCCTTTTCCACCTTTTCGCTTTCTTTAACGTTTGAAAGGGTGAGGGGAATGGTAACATTTTCAAGTATAGAAAGGTGAGGAATAAGATTGAAAGATTGAAAAACAAAACCAATTTTCTTTTTGCGATAGTCATCAAGTTGCTTATCTTTAAATGTTTTAAGGTCAATTTCGTCAATATTGATTGTTCCGGTATAGTCAGAGTCAAGTCCGCCTATCAAATTCATAAGCGTACTTTTTCCACTTCCACTTTCACCAATAATAGAAACAAGTTCACCACGCTCAAAAGAAACAGAAACGTCGCTTAACGCCTTAAATTTTTCCTTCCCAGCAAGTTTGTACTCTTTATTTACATCAATAAGTTCCAAAACCTTCATATTTTCCTCCTAAAAGTCCTCGCCATCTTCAAATTGGCTGTTGTACAACTCTGTGTATACGCCATTTGCGTCCAACAACTGCTGATGTGTGCCCACTTCAACAATGTTGCCATCTTTCATAACAATAATTTTATCTGCATTTTTAATGGTTGAAAGTCTATGCGCAATCACAAAACTTGTTCGCCCTTCGGTCAATCTGTCCATTGCAGTTTGAATTAAAATTTCTGTACGCGTATCAACAGAACTTGTCGCTTCGTCCAAGATAAGCATAGGTGCGTTTTGCACCATAGCCCTTGCTATTGTAAGAAGTTGCTTTTGCCCTGCAGAAATGTTGCTTTCTTCGCCCAAAATCATATCATAACCCTTTGGCTCTGTGCGAATGAAATGGTCAACATTTGCAAGTTTGCAGGCAGATACAATTTCTTCATCGGAGGCGTTTGGATTGCCAAAACGCAAATTTTCTTTAACAGTCCCTTCAAAAAGCCAAGTGTCTTGCAAAACCATGCCGAAAAGGGAACGCACATAGGTTCTGTTTAAATCTTTTGTAGATACGCCGTCAATAAGAATTTCGCCATCGTCCACTTCATAAAAACGCATAAGCAAATTCACAATGGTTGTTTTGCCGGCACCTGTTTGCCCTACGATTGCAATTTTTTCGCCGGGCAGGGCGGTAAAGTTGAAATTGTGAATAATTTGTTTGTCTGGCAGATAGCCAAAGTTGACGTTTTTAAATTCAACTTTTCCTTTGACATTTTCTATTATAGCATTTTTAAAACTTTCGTCAAGTTCTTCGCCCTCATTTATAAATTCAAAGACGCGTTCGGCAGAGGCGACTGTGGATTGAAGATTTCCAAATATAGTTCCAATTTGTGAAATAGGCTGATTGAAAAGTTTTGTGTAAGTCATAAAGGTGATGATTGTGGCAAGAAATGTAGGACTGTTTGATTTAATTGCAAGGGACGCCCCAACAATACAAATAAGCACATAAACAAGGTTGCTTGTAAAGTTTACAATAGGGTGCATAAGCCCAGAGAAAAATTGTGCTTTGCGGGAGGTACTGCGAAGCCTGTTGTTAATATCCCCAAACTCTTCTTCTGCTTTTTGCTCGCCATTAAATGCTTTAACCACATTGTGTGCAGAGAAGTTCTCTTCAATATATCCATTCACATTTCCAAGTTCTTTTTGTTGCCCAACAAAGTATTTTTGATTGTTTTTCACCACAAAGAAAACAATTATAAGGGCAATAGGCAATTGAAGAAGTGCAATCAATGTCAGTTGCCAATTTATAGTAAACATAACAATAGGCATACCAATCAACATAACAGCAGATGTTATAAGGGATGAAAGAGTTCTACTTAAAGTAAACCCAACATTGTCAACATCGTTTGTAACGCGAGAAAGCAGGTCGCCGTAACTGTGATTGTCAAAATATTTAAGTGGCAAACGATTGATTTTCTTTGAAAGTTTTGTACGCAAATTTTTGGAAATACTTACCGAAATTTTGTTTAATAAAAACCCTTGAAAATAATTCAAAAACCATGCTAAAACATACATAGACAAAATAATTATGCCATATTTTGTAATCTCTGCAATTTTAGAACCGCCACCCGCAGTTGGAATAATAACTTCCATCATGTCATTTAAAATTCTTGGCCCAACAATAACAAGCACGGCAGATGAAATGGCAAAAATAAATGCAAATACAAGGGCAAATTTGTGTTGTGAAAGTTCACTAAATAAAAGTTTTAAAGTGCCCTTAAAGTTCTTCACCTTTGGACGGGGAGGAAGTGAAATTTTTTGTTTTTCTTTTTTAGTCATTTTCAAGTTCCTCCTTTGAAAGTTGAGAAAGTGCAATTTGCTGATAAACCTCACAATCTGCCATCAATTCTTTGTGAGTGCCTATGCCAACCATTTTGCCTTCGTCAAGCACAATTATTTTGTCTGAATTCATAATTGTTCCAATACGCTGTGCAACAATAATTTTTGTTGTCCCCGAGTATTCCTTATCAAGGTTTTCTCTTACAACCTTATCGGTTTTATAGTCAAGCGCAGAAAAACTATCGTCAAAAATCAATATGTCGGGGTTTTTAATAATTGCACGCGCAATAGAAAGCCTTTGCTTTTGCCCGCCAGAAAGATTTTTTCCGCCACGTGCCACCATGTAATCCAAACCCTCCGGGAAAGAATAAACAAAAGAAGATTGTGAAATTTCAATGGCTTTATCAATTTCTTCCTTACTTGCGTTTTCCTTGCCATAACGCACATTTTCGCTGATAGTTCCGCTGAATAACAACCCTTTTTGTGGCACATAACCAATCATGTCGTGCAACTGACTTTGCTTGTATTCCTTAATAGGATTGCCTCCAATTAAAATTTCGCCGTCGGTGCAATCATAGAAACGAGGTATAAGGTTTATAAGGGTACTTTTGCCACTTCCGGTAGAGCCGATAAACGCCACAGTTTCGCCTTGATTTACAGTAAAAGAAATGTTTTCAAGCACGTTTTCATCTGCGTCTGGATAGCGGAAAGATACATTTTTAAATTCAACAGTGCCTTGCTTTGTTGCGGTTGCTCCCTTTCCGTCAACCAAAGAAAGTTCGGTGTCCAAAATTTCATTGATACGCCTGCCAGAGATAATGCCTCTTGGTACAAACATAAAAAGCACGGAAAGAGAGGTGAAACTCATAATAATAAATGTAGAATATTGTGTAAAACTTCCCATAAGTGCAATTGTTGCGGGGTTTGTTTGTGCCAATAAGCCAACAATCCAAACAATTGCAAGAGATGTGCCTTGCATAATAAGCGTAAGACTTGGCTCAATAATAGACATAACCTTGCCAATAAAAAGGTCAATTTTGGCAAAACGATTGTTCACCTTGTCAAACTTTGCCTCTTGCGATTTTTCGGCACCATTTGCCCTTACTACTTTAAGGCCGGTTAAGTTTTCACGAGTTACTTTGTTAAGTTCATCGGTTGTTTTTTGAATAGTTTTAAACTTTGGCACCGCCAACATCATAATCAAAATCACCACAATTGAAATTGCCAAAACAGAAACAATATTCACCCAAGAAAGGGTTTGCGCGCCATTTTCAGAGGAAAGTTTTACAATGTTTATAATTGCAAAGGTGGCGGTAAGAGGTGCATTAAAACCAAGGGTTATAAGGGTGGTTAAAACCTGTTGAAGTTGGGAAATATCGTTTGTGGAACGAGTGATAAGCGAAGGTATTGAAAATTTATTGATTTCTCTTGCTGAAAAACTGTTTACTTTTGCAAAAATTTTTCCACGCACCCTTGCCAAAAGGTGGGTTACAACATATGACGCAATAAAACTTGCACAAATTGCAGATAAAATCACGCCGGCAGTATAGCCCAACATTTTAAGGCAGGTTAAAATAAGCCCGTTATAGTTTCCTGACAAATCACCACTTTGAAAATAATTGCTTATCTCCAAAGTGCATTGTGGCAAAGAAACATTGCAAAAAACTTGTAATCCAACAAAACCAATCGCCACAATAAGCAAAATCCATTCTTGCCATTTAAGATATTTAAAAAGTTTAAACATACTAATTCACCTTTTACAAACTGATAGTATTATATGAAAAACACTCTTTGCAAGTCAACAAAAAATTTGATAAAATCATACAACATTTGTGAATAACTTTTAATAAATTTGTAAATTTTGTAAAAAATGTTTGCATACCTATAATTTATATGTTAAAATAATCGCATTGGAGGCTGTTATGTGTCTTTTTAAGAAAAAAGAAAAGGTTATCGACCCAATCATTCATGATGAAGAGGGCAATTTCACTCTTTCAACGGGTGTGCATATTTTAAACAAGTGCAACAATGTTACACTTACAGGAAGTGCAATTGTGCTTGAAAGTTTCAACTGCTCATTTAAGGAAATTTCTGGCAAAGCAAAAGTTCAAATGCTTGAAGATGGCGAAGTTGAACAACTTTGCGGTAAAGCCAAAATTGGTCTTTTCAAAAGCGGACGCATCAACACCATTGCCGGCAGGGCATCAATCACAACAATCAACAACTGCCATATTGGATATGTAAAAGACAGGGCAACAATCGGCACCATGAATGGCGGTTTTATTCGCTTTGTCGACGACAGGGCAGAACTTGCAACTATGACAGACGGAGAAATTATGTTTGTTCGCGGTAAAGCAAGGGTTGTTACTATGATAACCGGCAAAATCACAGGCGTTTACAACGACGCCCGCCTTGTAAGTATGCTTAATGGAGAAATTTACTATCTTTTAAACGATAGTAAAGTTGGCACTATGAATAATGGTGCAATCAAACTTTTTGCAGATAACAGCGAGGTTTCAACGTTTAATAACGGCCGTATTGAAGAAATGGTAGGCAAGGCTATTATTTCTGCTAATATGAATGGTGAAATTGGCTTGCAAGAAAAACAAACAATCATTTTATATTCACCACAAGAAAGCACAAAACGCATGAATGAATACCGCAAGGAAAAAGAAGAAACTTTTGCACCAGAAACGCAGGAACAAACAGAAGAAAAAGAAGAGGAAAAACCTGTTGAAGAAATTAAAAAACCTGCAAGAAAACCAAAAACAAAACAACTTAAAATAGACGATTTGCCAACAAATCAAAGCCAAGAATAAAAGGTAAAAAATGGAAATCTTTTTAGACGCGTTGTGGGACGCCGTCAAAGACAGTTTAATTGTTTTGCCAATTCTGTATTTGACGTATCTACTTGTAAGTTATTTCTCACACAACGATAATGAAAAATATTCAAAAATTTTACATCGCACCAATAAGGCGGGGCCTGTCATTGGTGCTTTTTTGGGTAGCGTGCCACAGTGCGGGTTTTCTTCTGTGATGAGCAATCTTTTCTCAAAAAAGATGATTACAATTGGCACACTTTTTGCCGTGTTTATTGCAACCAGCGATGAGGCACTGCCTCTTATGATTTCAAAACCAGAATTTATACCAAAACTCCTTTTGCTTATGGCTTTTAAAATTGTTTACGCAATCATTGTAGGCTATGCAATAGACGGCATTATAACACTTGTAAAACGCAAAAAACAACCACTTAATGAATACCATGATAAACATTGCCAGCACGCCCATACAGAAATTGTGGACGATAACGGACAACCTATAACAGACGAAAGTCATGAACATCAAGAAAAACATCATCATGGCCACTCTTCTTGCTGTGCAACAAATATATTTTTAGATGCATTAAAACATACAGCAATCATAATCGCCTATGTTTTTGTTGCAACCCTTGCCATAAACTTAATAAGAGGATATTGTGGCGGGCTTGAACCTCTTGCAAAACTTTTCACAAACAATGTTTATGTTCAAATCCTACTTTCTTGCCTGATAGGGTTAATTCCAAATTGTGCCTCATCAGTCTTTTTGGTAGAAATGTATATGGAGGGTGTTATCCTTTTTCCAGCACTTCTTGCCGGACTAAGCGCGGGCGCGGGCATTGGCTTAATTGTTCTTTTTACCTGCAACTATAAAAAGACGGGCACAAATGTGTTTATAACAATTATTTTGTATTTTATCGCCGTAATTTTGGGAATAATCACGAATTTTATTCCAATTTGGTGAAAAATAGTTGACAAATTTGCCATACTAACTTAAAATTTTAATAACTTTGGAGAAACTTATGGGAAAAGAAATGAATGAATTGCAACAACGCGAAATTTTAGTTCACTCTTTGGGTGTGTTTGAACTTCGCGCTCTTGCAAGAGAACTTGGCATAGCTTCACCAACAACAAAGAAGAGGGAAGAACTTATCTCTCTTATTTTTGACATATTAAAAGATGGCACACAAATAAAAATCAAGGCACATAAACGCGGACGCCCTTTCAAAAAACTTTCATCAGTTGACGCCATTGTTTCATCTGTTCAAAACACGCCAAAACAAGAGGAAGCCACAATTTCAGGCGTTGTGTCATTTATGCAGGAAGAAGATTCTTTAAATTCATTTTGTGGCAACACTGCAATATTAGAGGGGTATGTAAGAATTGCAAAAGACGGCAGATTTTGCATTTTTGATATAGATGCTTGGGCATCGGCATACATTCCAGAAGATATTGACGGCGCAGAACTTTTAAAATTGGGTGCAAAAGTAAAAGTTTCAGCATCTATGAATACCAATAAAAATCACTACGATGCAACCGCGGTGCTTGAAGTTGAAGGCGTAAAAGTTGAAGATGCAATAGACACCGAAATCGACATGGGCGAAGAAGTAATCGGCTATAACGACATCAAGTTTGGCAATTTCACAGCAAAAGAGGGTAGACGAAATGTTTATTCTTTTGAAGAAGAATTGTTTGAAGATGATAAATTTAAAAACCTTGTAAATTTTTGCGATAAAAACAACTATCAACTTAAAGTGTTAAGCATAGATACTCCGTATGAAAACCAAATTTTGTTTAAATCGTTGGATATTCCAGATACATTCATCTCCAACTATGGCGATAATGACGGCGAAGGTATAAATAAAGTGGTGGATGTGGCAAACCATGCAAAATATCAAACAGAACTTGGCAAAAAGGTGATTGTTTTTGTACCAGATATAATAACTGCTTTAAGAAAGGTTGATGAATTTATAATAAAAACTCATGCAGAAAAACAACCACTAATATTCCAAAATGGTCGCAGTGAATATGCAATTGCGGTTATGCAAAACTTGCTTACAACTGCCAAGGCGTATTCAAAAGGATACAGCACCACACTTATAATGGGCTACAACAAAATTGATGAAAACGACATATTTTTGACAACTGACATTTTAAAAATCAGCAAAAAACTCAATTAAGCCCCCAAAGCCTCAATCTGTTGGGGTTTTTTTATTTTAAAAATTTGACAAACACAATTATTTGCCATTATAATATAAATATGTTTGGATTTTACTCAAAGCATTTCACCATTTTTGGGTTAGATATTGCCTATTATGGGCTTATTATCGCCGTTGGTATGGCGTTAGGCGTTTTTGTTGCAGTAAAAAATGCAAAATACAGAGGACTTAAAGGTGAAGATATAATTTTACTTGCCTGCTATGTCCTGCCTTTGGCTATAATTGGCGCAAGAATATATTACGTTCTGTTCAGCCTTGATAAATTCACCTCTTTTTGGCAGGTCTTTGAAATTTGGAAGGGTGGCATGGCAATTTATGGTGGAGTTATTGGTGGCGCAATTGGTGTTGCCTTATACTGCTTAATTCATAAGAAAAACTTTCTTGATGTCGCCGATGTGGTTGTTCCTGCACTTATTTTAGGGCAGGCGATTGGCAGATGGGGCAATTTTTTCAATCAAGAGGCTTACGGCTATTATATAGAAAACCAGTCTTTAAGATTTTTCCCTTTTGGCGTTTATATTGATGATTGCAATCAAATGGGTTGCACTTGTGCAGGCTCTGGCTGGCATTATGCCACATTCTTTTATGAAAGCATGTGGAACCTTGCCACTTTTGCCATTCTTATGTTTTTGTTAAGAAAGGAAAAACTGCGCTATCGAGGTTCAACCATGGCACTATATTTTATAATTTACGGAGTTGGCAGGTCTTGGATAGAGGCTTTGCGTACTGATAGCCTTTATATTGGTGCTTTAAGGGTGTCGCAATTTTTGTCTATTCTGCTTATTTTGTTTGGTATTGCATTTATTGCAACCAGCCACATTCTTTATAAAAAAGGAAAGGCAAAATCACTTCAACAGTTAAAACCTTACTATCAACAAAAACTGCAAAACGGCAAGGCGGATATAAAAATAGAAATCCCAAAAGATGAACAAAATGACAAAAAAGACCAATAAGTTCTTTTTTTATATATAAATTGCCTGCTTTTTGGAATAATAAAAGCATGAGGGGAAGAGTTTTAGGCATCAAAAAAAGCATTTGGCTTATATTGTCATTGGTTATAAACGCCATAATTTTTGCCACGCTGTCTGCTTTTGCGTTAATGAATGGCAAATATAACGATATTTTCTACATTTTTTGCCTGTCCACCGGTATACATCTCTTTTTCAAAAGCCTGCTTTTTAAGTTTGATTCTTCTTGCTATTTTGGATTGACGCTTTTTATGGTTGGCGCAACTTATTTTCTCTCTCAATATTTTCAGGTTTACTATTTATATCCTGCTTTTATAATCATTTCGTTCGCTTTTTCTTCGCTGATTACCGGGATTGTTTATAAACAGCCCTTCCAAATTTTTCTTGCAATATCGCTATTTTTCGTGTCATTGGGGCTTGTTTTGTTTTTATTAAAATTTATATCGGCATGGATTTTTGTTGCATTTGCTATCGTGGGTGTGCTATTATTAGTCATAAGATTTTTTACATTTTAATAGGAGAGGTAACAGATGTTTTCAACCGATTTCAATGGCTATAACAAAAAAGAAGTGGATGCATATATTGCCAACTTAAAGGCTGATTATGAAAAAACATTGATGGAAGAGCGTCTTAAAGTTTTGGATGGCGAGCGTAAAATTCTTGAAATGAAAAGACGTGCACAAGAAATTGACGCCAAAGAAAAAAATATTGCCACAATGCTTGAATCTTTTAAGAAATATCAGGAAGACGGAAACAGAAACATAGAGGTTTTGCGTGCAGAACAACTTCGTATGGTGTATCAACAAATTGTAGATTTTCTTGAAAAATTAAATGAACGCGACTCGGGATTACTGTTAAACAGTGGTTATAAAAAACTCTTGGCGGAAATTCGCGTTATTATAGACAGCAATGAATCAAAACAGCAACAAAATATAGAAACAGGCACAGAAAATGACCCTATGAGGCTTTTGTTAAGCAAAATGCAGGGGAGAAGAGTGCAAGATAACCCACGCGAAGTGAAAATAGAACGCATAGACAGAACGCCATTTATAAAACCTGTTACCCAAATGCAACTTAATGAAAATGACAACTATGATAACCTTGTGGATAAGTTTTTGGATACAAAACCACCAGAAGAACAGCCACGGGCTATGAAAATACAATCTTCTGGCTTTGACCTAAAAGAGGCAATCAATCCAAAAGATGATTTAAGCGAAATCATGAAAGCGTTTGATTTTTATGGCGGTGATGACGAAGATTTATAAAAAACTTTTAAAAATCAGTTGACAAAAGCCATTAAAAAATAATAAAATAACAAAGATGATTGCAAATCATCAAAAAACTTCAAATTTTTTCAAAAATCTTTAAATTTTTCTTGACATAGTTTGAAGAATATACTAAAATATCATCGTAAACTTGTTCAACGGGGTGTGGCTCAGTTGGTAGAGCGCGTGGTTTGGGACCATGAGGTCGGGAGTTCGAGACTCTCCACCCCGACCACTCTAAAAAACAAGAACAGGTTTACTTATGGGCCTTTAGCGCAGTTGGTTAGAGCAACCGGCTCATAACCGGTCGGTCCGGGGTTCGAGTCCCTGAAGGCCCACCAAATCTCTTTTGACACAGAGATTTCATCATCACATAAGAATTATGTGGCTCGGTAGTTCAGTTGGTTAGAACGCCAGCCTGTCACGCTGGAGGTCGTGGGTTCGAGCCCAATTCGAGTCGCCAATCCCAATGGGATAACAAAAAAGCAAAATTGAAAAATTTTGTACGCCCTGATAGCTCAGTCGGTAGAGCAAAGGACAGAAAATCCTTGTGTCGGTGGTTCGATTCCACCTTAGGGCACCAAACGTGGCCTTGGTGGAAGCAACCTTAAATCTCTTGAAAGAGAGGGTTAAGCCCACCTTAGGGCACCAAACGTGGGCTATTCAAAGTTTTAGTTCACAATATGCTGGTGTGGCTCAATGGTAGAGCAGCTGACTTGTAATCAGCAGGTTGATGGTTCGATTCCGTTCACCAGCTCCAAAAAAGCACCTTGAAAAAGGTGCTTAAAATTTATGGGTAGGTTGCAGAGCGGCCAAATGCAACAGACTGTAAATCTGTCGTCAATGACTTCGATGGTTCGAATCCATCCCTGCCCACCAAAAGACCTGCCTTGTGCAGGTTTTTTATTTTTTTAGGGGATATCATGAAAAAAGCAGTTATTTTTGACCTTGACGGTACTCTTTTGCCTATGAATGAAGATGAATTTGTAAAGGCTTATTTTGGGCTGTTATGCAAAAAGGCTATGCCTTTTGGGTATGACAAACAACAATTTATAAACACCATAATGAAAGGCACTGTTCTTATGAGAAACAACAATGGTGATGCCACAAATGAAGAGGTGTTTTGGAAGTATTTTGCTCAAACCTTTGGTGAAGATAAATTGAAAGATAAGGCAATTTTTGATGAATTTTATTTAAACGAGTTTGCACAGACGAAAATTGCTTGCGGATTTAATCCAATGTCAAAAGGCATTGTTGATTTTTGCAGACAAAACTTTAAATATGTCATTTTGGCGTCAAACCCGGTATTTCCAAAAGAGGCTATGCAGTGGCGAGCCAAATTTGCAGGCGTAAACTTAGAAAATTTTGACTATATCAGCGACTATTCTAATTCAACTTGTTGCAAGCCTAACCCCAACTTTTTGCAAGATATTTTAAATAAATTCAACCTTTTGCCTGAAGAGGTGATTTATATAGGAAATAATGAAATTGAAGATGGTGCTATGGCAAAGGCTTTGGGCGTTGAGGTTTTAATGGTAGGCGACCAAATAATCGTAGACGAACAAGGCAAATATTCATTCACCCATATACCATTTGCGGATGTTCAAAATAAGTTGGAAGAATTTTTAAAAGAAAGTGAGGGGGAAGAAAATGAGTAAAGCCTTTATAATTGGCGCAACAGGCGGAATAGGCCTTGCATTGGTAGAAAAATTTGCACAAAATGGTTATGATATTGTTGCAACCTATAATAAAAGCGATACAAAAGCAATAGAAACTATTTGCGAAACTAATAAAGTTAAATTAAAAACTATAAAAATGGACGTGTCCAACTTTCAATCGGTTGAAGAGGGCTTTAAAGAGGCTTTTTCAAGTGATTGCATACAAACGGTTGTGTTTAACAGTGGAATTTCACTTGGCGAACAATTGCTTTGCGACCAGACGGCTGAGGATATAAGCAAAATTATTGATGTAAACTTAAAAGGCGCCTTATACTGCAATGGGCAGGCGCAAAAGCACTTCATAGACCATAGAATGGCAAACTGCTCCATTGTCAATATTTCCTCCATATATGGCATTTATGGCGGAGCCTGCGAAAGTGCATATTCAGCCTCAAAAGGCGGTATAATTGCCCTTACAAAGGCATTGGCTGATGAATGTGCCTCATTGGAGGTGCGCGTCAATGCGGTTGCACCCGGATTTATTCAAACCCCAATGACCTCGTCGTATACTGATGAGGAAAAAAACGCTTGCATAAACCGCACGCCTCTTAAAAGATTGGGCACTCCACAAGATGTCGCAAACGCCGTGTATTTTCTTGCAAGCAATGATGCAAGTTTTATAACAGGCGAGGTGCTTACCGTTTCGGGTGGGGTTTTAAAATTTTAAATAAGTTTAAAGAAAGGACAAACGAGCCCTTTCTTTTTTATTGTCTATTTTTCGGCAAAAGGGCTTATTTTTCTTATCTGCGCTTGTGCTAAATTATGCTTAACAGGAGGCGAAAGCCATGCAGATTAAAAGTAAAATTTACAACAATACACTTTATGTCCTTTTGTGTGGAGAACTTGACGAATATTCGGCCGAACACACTCGTATAACCCTTGACGATATATTTGCGGGCGGAAGTTTTTCACAGATTATCATAGACCTTTCAGAACTTGAATTTATGGACAGCACGGGGATAGGTGTTTTAATAGGCAGATATAAAAAGATGCACACAAAAAATATACCAATTTTCATAAGCAATCCATCAAAGCAGGCGGAAAGGATTTTTAAAATGACTGGGCTGTACAATATAATGCCCAAAATAGTTTAAAGGAGCAGTTATGAATAAATCGAATTTTATGGAAGTAAACTTTAAAGCGTTGTCAATCAACGAGGGTTTTGCTCGCGTTTGCGTTGCCGGCTTTTGCCTACAACTCAACCCGTCGGTAGATGAACTTAACGATATAAAAACTGCGGTATCAGAGGCGGTTACAAATTGCGTGGTGCACGCATACCCAAAGGGTAATGGCATGGTAAATTTGCGTTGCGAATTAGAGGGAGATAATATAAAAATAATCGTTAAGGACAGCGGAATTGGCATAAAAGATATTTCCAAAGCAATGGAGCCTTTTTACACCACAAAACCAAGCGAAGAGAGAAGTGGAATGGGCTTTGCAGTTATGGAAAGTTTTATGGATAAGGTGGAAGTTATGCCAAATGACGGCATGGGGCTTAAAGTGGTTATGTACAAGCAGATTGCAAGGGCATTAAAGCAGGTGGGGAATGATTGATTCTGCCCAAATTTTGCAACTTGTAAATCTGGCTCAACAGGGTAATCAAAGTGCAAAATCGGTGCTACTTGAAGAAAATTCGCCACTAATAAAAAGCGTTATAAAACGCTTTAAAAACAAGGGTGTTGAGTATGATGACCTTTACCAAATAGGCTGTATGGGCTTTTTGAAGGCGATAAAAAATTTTGACCCCTCTTTTGAAGTAAAATTTTCCACCTATGTGGTGCCTATGGTTATTGGCGAAGTAAAAAGATTTATGCGGGATGACGGTTCTATAAAAGTTTCCCGAGCCCTAAAAACGCTAAATTTGCAGATTAACAAGTTTATAGAGGCGTTTGTTAAAACAAATCAAAAAAGCCCAACAATTGAAGAAATTGCCCAACATTTTCAGTTGGAAGAACAAGAAATTGTGCTTGCTATGGACTCGGCAAAAATGCCAATTTCAATATATACACCAATTGAAGACGGCGCAGATTCGCTATGCCTTGTTGATAGAATAGAAAGCGAAGAAGATTTAGGCGGTAAAATGCTTGAAAAACTCGCCCTTTCTCAATTAATAAAAAACCTTGACGAAAGGGATAAAAAAATCATCATGCTACGCTATTATTTTGATAAAACCCAAAGCGAAATAGCCAAAGAACTTAACATTTCGCAGGTGCAGGTTTCCCGCCTTGAAAACAAGATTTTAGAAAATTTAAGAAACAAACTTTCATCATAAAAGCAGGCTTTATGCCTGCTTTTTAAAAATTGCTTTTACCCAATAAAAAATCTATGCTTACATTAAAAACATTTGAAATTTTTATAAGCATATCAAAATCACATTCTCGTTGCCCATTTTCCCAATAAGAAACAAGCCTTTCGCTGATAAACAAAAGCCCTGCAAGATGCTTGCGAGAATAACCTTTTTCAACCCTTAATTCTTTAATGCGTTCGCTAAACTTATTCATAAAAATATTTTAGAACAAAGTGTTCAAATTTTCTTGACACGGAACATTTTGTTCCATATAATAATTATGAACATTTTGTTCCAATATTACACATATTTGATTTATAAGAATATAAGCCAAAGAAAAATTTTAGGGAGGAAACAATGACAAAAGCATTGAAAATAATATCCATAATATCATTCGTAATGCTTGCCACAATCATGTCTGTTGTAGGCGTATGGGCGCTTTCAACACTTGATTTTATGGTGGGTGGAGATATACCATAATTTAACTTGGTTTTATAACAAAAAAGGCTTACTAAGCCTTTTTTTAATAACCATATCCTTTATAGAAATTGGGACTATATCTATATGTGTCTATGTTGCGATTAAATTGATAAAATGTATCTGTATTACGGCTTGGGTTGATAATTCCTCCATTATAATATCCATTTCCGTAATACCCATTGTAATTCCCATAATGGGGATTTCCAACCGGATAAGGTCTTGGCAATGGTTGAGGCTGTGGATTAACAGGCGTTTGTGGGTAGTTTGTATCAATGTTTTCTGCTTGTTTTTCGCCATTATTCGCCTTATAACTGTCAATATTTTTTGCAAATTTGTTGGAAGTGCGTTCTTCATCGTCGGTTATTTTGCCTATTGAATAATCTTCATCAAATCGACTGTCTGGCATTGTTGATTTTGTTATTGAAATGTTAGTGTCTGTCTGTTCATCGCAACATTCCTCATCGCAGTTATGGCAATCACAATCAAGAATAATAGATGCTTGCTCCAAATTGTCGTAAATGTTGCAAAGGTAGGCGTATCTTTCATTCATGCTGTTGTTTAAAGTTACATATCCGCTTGACGCCTCTTCAATGTTAATATTGGTTACTTTAAGATTTTTCTTAATTTGTCTTACGCTGTTTTTCACCCTTGATTTTGTTTCGTTTAAATGAGAAGAATATTTGCCTAAATTACTGCTTAAATCTTTCAACGCCTCCGCCTTTTTCTTGCCAAGTTTGTATTTTTGATTTGTGCAAGATTTTAAAGTTTGGGTAAGCGTTAAAATTTTCTGCCTAATTTCCTCTTCGCGTAACATTTTTTCATTTGAAAGGGCGCGAAAAGATTGAATGGAGTTATAAGGTTGGTCGCTTTCAAACGTAACCGAAGGGCTTACGTCGGCAATCTCTTGCACGCTGGTTGATGCAACCGAGGTTTGCACGCTGTCAAGTTGGTTGTTAAGTGAAGTTATTGCCTCGTTGTCGCCCGACAGAGAACAACCTCCAAAAAGGAAAATGCACGCAAAACTTAAACAAGATAAAAGAATTTTTTTCATAAAAAACCTCCTGTCAATAGTTTGCATAATTTGGCTTAAATTATGCGTCTATGTTTAAATTCGGTGCAATCCGTCAACAATTCTCTTGGAGAATGTTATGGACAAAAAAGAAATTCAAAAAAGAAATGAGGCGTACAATCGCTATGTTAAGGCAAGACTGCCAAAAACAAAGGCATGGCCGAGCTTGTTTAATTCCTTTTGGGTTGGGGGCGTAATTTGCTGTATTGGTCAAGGTATAAATGACCTTATTTTGTTGTGGTTTCCAAGCATTGCAGAGCAGTCTGCATGGGCGCTAACCCTAATCACCCTTATTTTAATTGCCTCTTTTTTAACGGGAATAGGTGTTTATGATAAAATCGGCAAGTTTGCGGGCGGTGGTTCAATTGTGCCTATCACCGGATTTTCAAATTCAATCACTTCGCCGGCGCTTGAATTTAAACACGAGGGCGTAATTTATGGAATTTGTGTAAAAATGTTTACAATCGCTGGGCCGGTTATTGTTTCTGGTGTAGTTGCAAGCGTTGTTGTGGGTATAATTTACCTTTTTATTTAGGGGGAATAAATGAGCAAAAAACAAACGGTTATCTTTCGTTCGAAGCCTGTGATAACAGGCAGTTTTTCAATTGTTGGGCCGAAAGAGGGAAAGGGAAACTTTGGAGCTTACTTTGATAAGGTGATTGAAGATGATGCTTTCGGCGAAAAGTCTTATGAAAAGGCGGAAAAAAAGATGATAGAAAGTGCAATAGAGGGTGCTGTAAAAAATGCAAAACTAAAACCTGAAGATATTGGACTTTTGCTTTCTGGCGACCTTTTAAATCAAATAATATCATCTTCGTACGCCGCCAGAAACTTTGATATATCATTTTTGGGGCTTTTTGGCGCTTGCTCAACTATGGCAGAAAGTTTGGCGATTGGTGCAAGCATGATAGAGGCGAAACTTTTTGAAAATGTTGTCTGTGCCACGGGTTCTCATTTTTCAACTGCCGAAAGACAGTTTCGTTTTCCTCTCGAACTTGGCAATCAACGCCCGCCAACTTCGCAATGGACGGTTACGGGCGCTGGTGCGACGGTGCTTTCTAAACAAGGCAAAGGGCCTCGAATTACAATGGCAACCTTTGGTAAGGTTGTGGATTGGGGCGTAAACGATGTCAATGATATGGGCGCTGCAATGGCGCCATCGGCAATGGATACAATGCTTGCTCACTTTCGCGATACCGGCACAACGCCTGATGATTATGACCTTATCGCAACTGGCGACCTTGGCAAACTTGGCAGTGAAATTTTAATTGACCTTATGGAAGAGCAGGGGATAAAACTTGGCCTTAACTACAATGACTGCGGTCAAATGTATTTTGCAAGAAATCAAAACACACTGTCTGGTGGAAGCGGTTGTGGTTGCAGTGCGACGGTGTTAAACTCTTTTATAATCGAAAAGTTAAGGCGTGGTGATTTAAGACGAGTTCTTTTTATGCCGACCGGCGCCCTTATGTCAACAACGGCATCACAACAGGGGGAAACAATTCCGGGTGTTTGCCACGCTATTGTGCTTGAAAGCGACGCGGAAGTCAAACATCAAAGGGTTATTGTCGCCCAGCCGACAAAGTTCGGGACAAAGAATGTGGGAAATGAAAAACAAGAAACAGAAAAAATTACTACTACAACCACCACATCAACCGATAAACCTACAAGGGCAAAAGCAAATAAAAAGGAGTAAAAAATGTATTATCTTTGGGTGTTTTTAATAGGCGGTTTTATTTGTATGTTAGGTCAGGTGCTTATCATTTACACAAATATAACTTCTGCCCGTATTTTGGTTACCTTTGTGCTGATAGGTGTTGCTTTGCAGGCGTTTGAAATTTTTGACCCTATTTCTCAATTTGCAAGGGCGGGGATAAATGTGCCAATCATTGGCTTTGGTGCATCGCTTGCAAAAGGTGCTATTGGCGCGGTAAGGGCAAAGGGGCTTTTGGGAGCGTTCACTGGCGGACTTGAAGCAACTGCCGGAGGTATTGCTGCGGCTGTGTTGTTTGCATTTATCTTTGCGCTTATATTTCATTCCAAAACAAAAAAGTAATATTTTGTATTATGTCCAACATAATTCATACAAAATATTGTATTATGTAAAATAAGGTAAAGTTTTAAGATTTAAAGGCATATAAATTTGTATGCAAGTGGCTTACTATAAAAACAAAAAAAGAAAGGCGAAAAAACGGAAGTGGTTTGTCGCCCTTTTTTGCATTGCTACAATTTTTACAGCAATTTGCGTTTACTATTTTAAGGTTGTTTGCCCAATTGTTATTCAGTTAAGCCAAGAGAAAATCCGTTCTGTTTCCACAAGAATAATCAGCCAGTCTGTAAACGATGTGATTATCACTCAAAATATAACCTATGACGGAATTGTAAACATTTCATATTCAAATGACAATAAAATTGAACTTATAGAAGTTGACACAATCAAAGTTAATATGCTTGTAAGGCAGATTACCCAAGAGGTTCAACGCCATTTTGACGGCATAAGCAATGAGGGCGTGGATATTGCTTTGGGTACATTTTCAGGAATTCCCTTTTTATATGGAGTGGGACCTAAAATTTCGGTACAACTTGTACCTGTTGGCACGATAAACACTAAATTTGCTTCATCTTTTCAGTCTGCGGGTATAAACCAAACTATTCATAGGCTTTATTTTCAAATTTCAGCAAGCGTTGGCATGGTTTTGCCGGCAAATACCCAAAATTTTGTAACAGAAATGGAAGTTGCTTTGTGCGAAAGTATAATTGTTGGTGATATTCCGTCAGTTTATTTACAAGGAAGTTTGATATAAAAAAATAATTTTCTAAAAAATTTAAAATAAAAAGAGGAAATTAAGTTTTTTTGTTGTATAATAAGTTTAAAGAGTAATTTTTTGGAGATTTAATTTGCAGAATAAAGGCTTTCCTACAGATTGGCTTAGCGAACTTAAACAGAAAAACAATATAGTGTCAGTTATTGGCAAAACAATTCGTTTAGAGCGCAAAGGCAATAAATTTTGGGCGTGTTGCCCATTTCATCATGAAAAAACTCCGTCCTTTACCGTAAGCGAGGACGAAGGTTATTTTTATTGTTTTGGCTGTAAAGAGCACGGCGACGTTATTGCCTATGTTCAAAAATTTGAAAGTTGCGATTTTCAAGAGGCAATTTCAATTCTTGCCAAAAACGCAGGCATGGAAGTACCACAATATCAAGGCACGCAAGAAAATACCCAGAAAAAACAACTTAAAGAAAGGGTGCTTAAACTTTTGGACGAAACATATAAACACTATCAAGCAAACCTTTACACAAAAGAGGCAAAACCTGCCCAAGATTACATAAAACAAAGGGGTTTTACAAGACGAGAACTTGAAGATTTTAAACTTGGATATTCACTAAATTGGACAGACCTTATTGGGCACCTTCGCAAACATGGCTTTACATACAACGAAATGCTTGAAGCGGGCGTAGTTCAAGCAAAAGAAAAGGAAAATGGCAAAACAACATACTATGATGTTATGGCTGGCAGACTTTGCTTTCCAATTTTCAATGCTTTTAATGAATGTGTAGGGTTTTCTGCCCGTGCACTTGAAAAAACAGATTACGCCAAATACAAAAATACTGCCGAAACGGTTGTATTCCAAAAAGGAAGGGTGGTGTTTGGTATAAACCTTGTAAAGGCGCTAAAACAAAGCGGAAATTTGGACAAGGTCATCATTGTAGAAGGGCAAATTGACGTTATTGCCATGCATCGTGCCGGCTTTAAATCAACAGTTGCCTGCATGGGTACCGCTCTCACCAAAGAAAACGCAAAAGAACTTAAAAAACTTTCCAACAAAGTTGTCTTGTGCTTTGACGGCGACACCGCTGGTATAAAAGCCACAATAAAATCAATTGAAATTTTAAAAGAAGAGGGTTTTGATATTCGCATCGCACAAATGCCAGACGGACATGACCCTGACGAAATATTAAGATTGCAAGGCAAACAAGCACTTGAAGAAATAATAAACAAGGCATTGCCACCAACAGATTACCTTATTGAAAATGAACTGAAAAAATACAACCTTTCCCATGCTGATGAAAAGGGCAAATTCACTCAGTCCGCCCTCGACATAATTGCAAAACTCGACTCGTCCAGCATGGAGGAGCCGTACCTTGAAAAAATAAGGGATATAACCAATGTGCCAATTGATATTTTAAGGCGTGATATTGCAAAAATAAAAAAGGGTATAACACCTGCAAAACTGCCAGAAAAAGAGGGACAAAATGTTTTAGTTTCTCGCGAAAATGGCAACAATCGTGCTGTAAAGTATGTGCTTGGTTCGCTTGTATTTAAAAAGCCATTTGTAAGGCGAGAGATAGACTATAAAAAACTATTGCCAAGGTTTGCTGATGTAATTGATAAGGCACTTGCCGGCATACCAATTTCATCATATTATGACTATTTTGATGTTGAAAATATGCCAACCTTAAAGGATTGCCTTGCAATAGATTTTGATTTGTATAAAAACAACGCACAAGTATATTTTGATGAATGTATAAGGCTTATTGCAAGCCAAGAACTTTCAAAACGGCAGGAGGAACTTACAAAACAGTTTACCGAGTGCCGAGTGCAGGAAGAAAGACTTGAAATTATGAAGAAATTAAACGCAGTAAATAAGGCACTGCGAGAGAAAAGTTTGGAGGAATTTTATGTTAGATAGCAAGTCAGAGATGGAGATGAAAAAAATCTTCGATATAGGTGCTAAAAAAGGCTCTATGAATGAAGATGACGTCTATTACAGATTGTTGAAATATGACCTTTCAGCCCAAGAAATTCAAAAATTTATTAAAAAAATGGAAAGCCAAGGCATAAAGATAATCAAAGCCACCGATGATGGACAAGACGGCGAAGAAGAAATTGATATTCCCGGCTTTGTTGCCATTGATGACCCTGTAAAAATGTATCTTAAAGATATTGGCAAAGTGCCTCTTCTTTCAGCCGAAGATGAAATAGAACTTGCCAAGAAAATTCTTGAAGGCGAGATGGAGGCAAAAGTAAGACTTTGCCAAGCAAACTTGCGTCTTGTTGTGTCAATTGCAAAACGTTGGGCAAACACCAACTCCCTTTCATTCCTTGACCTTATCCAAGAGGGCAATATGGGACTTTTAAGGGCTGTTGAAAAGTTTGACCACACAAAAGGTTTCAGGTTTTCAACATACGCCACTTGGTGGATAAAACAGGCAATCACAAGGGCAATTGCAGACCAATCAAGAACAATTCGTCTGCCTGTACACATGGTTGAAACAATCAATCGCTATTCAAGAACAGTTCGCACACTTACTCAACAACTTTCTCGCGAACCAACCCTTGAAGAAATTGCCGAGGCGATG
Organism: Clostridia bacterium; assembly: GCA_017621525.1. Lineage (GTDB taxonomy): Bacteria > Bacillota > Clostridia > Christensenellales > UBA1242 > Caccovivens. The sequence goes on along the minus strand of JAGASX010000011.1, from coordinate 76,238 downwards.
GGATTAAGCGAAGCAAAGGTTATTGAAATTAAAAAGAGTGCACTTGACCCAATTTCTCTTGAAACCCCAATCGGTGAAGAGGAAGACAGCAAGATGAGCGACTTTATCGAAGACGAATCTGCCAAAAGTCCAATGGAAGTTGCCTCTCAAAAATTATTGCACGAGCAACTTCTTGCGGTTATCGAAACCCTTACACCTCGCGAACAACAGGTCATCCGTGAAAGATATGGCCTTATTGACGGCAAAAGCAAAACCCTTGAAGAGGTGGGCAGAGAATTCAGCGTAACCAGAGAGCGTATCCGTCAAATTGAGGCGAAAGCATTAAGAAAACTTAAACACCCAAACAGAAGTAAAAAACTTGTAGACTTTATAAACTAAAAAATTAAGGAGAATTTATGAAAGTAGAGAAATTGCTTGAATATCAAAAACTTGACAGCCAACTTTTTAAAATTGAAAGGGGCTTGAAAGAAAATAAAAACAGAATTTTGGCAAGCCAAATGCATGAGAATATTAAAAACGCCCAAAATCGTTCTGTAAAATTGGAAGAAAGGGCGGGTGCACTTCTTGCCGAAATTGATAAGGTGAAAAAGCAGTTTAAAATTCAAGAAGACAAGATGCAAGAATTTATGCAAAAGGATATTGAAAGTATGACTAAGGCAGAACTTGATAACCTTATCATGCTTAAAAACAAACTTGCCCAAAACTTGCAAATTCTTGAAAAGAACCTTACAACCCTTGCTGAAAATATGAATTCAACACTTGCTGAATTCAATAAAACAATAAAAACATTCAACAGTGCAAAACAACAATATGCCGACAGCAAAAACGCTTATGATGCAGATGTTAAAGCAGTGGAGGGTGAGAAAAACAAACTCACGCAAGAACTTGCCTCTCTTGCAAAAGATATTGACGGCAATTTGCTTGAATCATATCAAAAAAGACGTAGAGAAAATGTATTTCCTGTTGTTGTGCCACTTAAAGGTAATTCTTGCGGTGGTTGCCATATGGAAATGCCTTACGTCAGCCTTATGAAACTTGAAGAAGATGGTATGCTTGTTTGCGAGCATTGCCGAAGAATGATATATAAACCAAAAGGTTAATCAAAAACTGCCAAACTTTGGCAGTTTTTTTAATTTTGTTGTCATTTTTACTTGCAATGATATTGCTTTTTAATTTATAATAAAAACAAAGAAAGGCATAAAATGATTTTTAAAAAATTTTTTAACAAAGATGCCGACAAAGTTCAATTTTTTGCAGATAAGTTTAATCTTTCACCCCGCACAACAGAACTTGTGCTTTCACGCGGGGTAAGCAGTGAAGAAGAATTTGAAGAATTTTTAAACCCAACCCAAATGCATGACCCACTTTTGCTTAAAGATATGCAAAGGCTTGTCGCACGGGTTAAACTTGCAAAGGAATTAAAAGACAAAGTCCTCATCTTTGGCGACTATGATGTAGATGGCGTAAGCGCCACCGCAATTATGATAAAAGCATTGGCACAGTTTGGCATAAAAGCAGATTACTATTTGCCAAACCGCTTTGTTGATGGCTATGGTCTTACAAATGCTGTGATAGATAAAATTGCACAGCAGTTTTCTCCAACCCTTATCATAACGGTAGACTGCGGAATTTCATGTGCAAACGAAATTGAATATGCAAAAACATTGGGCATAGAAGTTGTGGTTACAGACCACCATGAAATTCCAGAAATCATACCAGATACCATTGTGCTAAACGCAAAACTACCAAATCAAGCATATCCATTTAGGGAACTTTGCGGGACGGGCGTTGCTTATAAATTTGCCGAGGCTCTTTTAGGTAGGGTAGAGGCTGAACAATTTTTGCCTATTTGTGCAATTGCAACAATAGTGGATATCGTGCCTCTAATTGGCGAAAATCGCACACTTGTAACACGCGGACTGAAACTTTGCGAAAAACATTTGCCAATAGGCTTAAAGATGATGTTTAAAGAGTATGGAATAAGCCTGCAAGAGCCAAATTCAACCAGCATTTCATTTAAAATTGGGCCAAAACTTAACGCCTCTGGCAGAATGGGCGATGCGACAGATTCACTGAAAATATACTTTGAAACAGATATTCCAAAACTTAAAAAATGCCTTGAAAAGGTTAAAAAACACAATGTAAAAAGACAGGATATTTGCAACAAGATTTTTGATGATTGCGAAAAGGCACTTGCCAAAATGGATTTAAAAAACCAACGAGTTATCACCCTTGCTTCCAAAGCATGGGATAAGGGAGTTTTGGGCATAGTTAGCTCTCGCCTTGTAGAGAAATATCATAAACCTGTGTTTTTGTTTGTGCAAGAGGGTGAAATTCTTTCAGGCTCTGGCAGAAGCATAAACGATATAAACATTCATGAACTTTTGTCATCTCTTAAAGATATTTTGGAAACATTTGGCGGGCACTCCATGGCCGCGGGTCTTTCGCTGAAAAAAGAGAACTATCAACTTTTCTGCCAAAAGATAAATTCCTTTGCTTTAAACAACATAAGCGAAGATGTATTTATACCTATTGAATATTATGACCAAGAAATCACCGAAGAAGAGGTTACGCCACAGTTTGTAAAAGAACTTTCTCTTTTAGAACCTTTTGGCTGTGAAAACCCTCGCCCAAGATTTAAAATCACGGCAAACGATGTGGAAATTGTACCACTTAAACGCCTGCCACAACACGCAAATATAAAAATTGGCAAACTTAATTTAATGTACTTCAATTTTTCAAACAACATTATAAAAATCAACCTTGCCCGCCAAAAATCCTTTATATTTGAACTTGAACCTCATTCCACAAACGGTACTGTTGAGGCATTTGATGGTGGAAGTTTTATCGTTGAAGATGCATACAAAAAGTTAAACGCTATTGAAATCAATCAATTGATTGTTGATGGCAGAGGTGATGCAAAATATACGATGTATCCAAAATCAGAACTTGTAAATTTTGTAACCCATGCTTCAAACTCTGTTTTTGGCACCTGCTTTGTAACATATTCGTGCTTTGAATATGTAGATTTTTGTAAACAATATAGTACACAAGGCATATATCACTTTGGGTTTTATGAAAACAGAGAAATAGGTTACAACAGCATACTTCTTTCACCAAATGGTACTTCATGGGCGAAAAACTTTTCAAAAATCATCTTCCTTTCGCCGGTGATTGATGAAAAGTTTATCTCCGCACTAAATCGCGTAACTGATGCTGAAATTTATATTCCAATAGATAAACAGGGTGGCGACCCCCGTAAATTTTCTGGATTGGATATTTCACGAGAATGTTTTGGCAAAGTTTTCAAGGCTCTCTCGTCAAAAGCGGGGAAAGCGGTATATAATGTGTTTGACCTATACGATAAGTGTGAACTTTCAAACATTTCATTCTTTTCATTCTATTCTGCAATGCTTGTTTTCAACGAACTTGGTATTATTTCTGTTGTAAACGATGGCAATATAACTATAAAGGTAAACAAGGGCGAGAAAAACGACCTTACAAATTCAAAAATATACAATCGTTTGAAACTTATAAAAGACACCCAAAAAGGAGAGATTGAACATGCACGACATTTTAAAAGAAATTAAGCAAATAGCAACATTTTTCAAATTTACCGAACAAGAAAATTTGCTGGTAGAGCAAATGCTTAATGACAATGTTAATTTGCCTCGCGCAAAGGTAATTTTGCAGATGATGGTAGATTATAAGTTAGACACACAATCGGCACTCGCTTTTTCAAACTATCAACTTTATAAGGAAAATCCAGAACTTGCAGATAAAATCGCTTTGGATATGCCAGAAGAAACACAAGGCATGATAAATGATTTTAAAACAATCAAAGATATAAACCAACTTACCCAAAGCGAAGAGGTAGAGGATATTCGCCGTATGTTTATTGTTATGAGCAATGACCTGCGCGTTGTTATCATCAAACTTTTTGGCGTTTATTATGACATTTCAATCCTTAAAAATCCTGTTAGTGAAAATGAGGCGTTTTTTATAAAACAGGTAAAAGAAATTCACGTTCCACTTGCAGAAAGGTTGGGGCTTGATAAACTTAAACAACACCTTTACGATAATGTAATTCGCCTTGAATATCCCGATGAATACTACCGCCTTAAAGAGGCAGTAGAGGCAAAAAGGGAAGAGAACGAGGCACAACTTGCCCTCTCACTTACCAAAATAAAAGAAATTTTAAAACAATTAGGTATAAAAGGTGAGATTGCAAGCAGAATTAAACACGTTTCTTCAATTTTTAATAAACTTCATAATAAAAACCTTACTCTCGACCAAATTTACGACATTTTGGCGATGAGGGTTATTGTACAAACCGTGGAAGAGTGCTATGAAGTTTTGGGAAGAATACATGGAATTTACAAGCCAATGCCGGGCAGAGTAAAAGACTATATTGCCAATCCAAAACCAAACGGCTATCAATCCCTGCATACAACGGTTATTGTAGACAACCAACACCCAATGGAAATTCAAATAAGGACAAAAGCAATGCATAAAGAGTCTGAATACGGCGTTTATTCACATTGGCTGTATAAAGAAAAAAAGTCCAAACAAGATGATTTTGATATAAGAATGACATGGTTTAGGCAGACCATAGAAAACGCAAAAAATATGTCTAATGATGACTTTATCGAAACTCTTAAAGGCGACCTTTATGCAGGACTTTTGGTTGTTCAAACTCCAAAAGGCAGAGTAATTGAATTTCCAGAGGGCTCAACCGTCATCGACTTTGCTTATGCCATTCACAGCCAGATAGGAAACCAATGCGTAGGTGCCAAAATCAATGGCAAACTTAAACCATTCACAACAGAACTTCGCAATGGCGACATTGTTGAAATCATAACAAACTCCCATTCAAAAGGCCCATCTCGCGATTGGCTTAAATTTGTAAAAACAAGCAGTGCAAGAAGTAAAATAAAAGCCTTTTTCAAAAATGAACTTAAAGATGAAAATATTCGACTTGGCAAAAGTATGCTTGCCGAGGCAATGCAAGATAAAGGGTACACTTCTTCGCAACTTTTACAAGATAAATACCTTGCTGATATTTTGAAGAAATATAATATGGAAACAATTGAAGAACTTTATGCTTCAATTGGCTCTGGCTCTGTTACCTCTTCGCAAGTTTTGGGCAGATGCATAAATTTGTATAATAATGAAAATAAACCACTTCCAAAAGTTGAAAATGTTGTACACCTTAAACGTAATAAAGAGGGCGTTCTTATTGACGGCGACAGCGGAATGATGGTTCGTTTTGCTGGCTGTTGCTCTCCAATTGAGGGTGATGATATTGTTGGCTATATTTCACGTGGTAAAGGTGTTGCAATCCATAGGAAAAACTGCCCAAACCTTGCTTATTTAGAGCAAGAAAGACTTATTGACGCCCAATGGCAGGAAAAACCTAACGCAACATTTACTGCTATTATAAAAGTTGTTGCAGACAAAAACAACATCAACATTGCAAAACTTACCAGCCTGCTTACCGGATTAAAATTCAACTTAAAAGGCTTTGATGCCAAAGATGCCGGCGACAATTTTGTTTGCACTCTTATTATAGATGTTAAAAACAAGGCAGAACTTGAAAGTGCAATAAGTTCAATAAGAAATATAAAAAATGTAATAAATGTGTACAGGAGCGAAAGATGAAAATCTCAACAAATAAAGAGGAATATTTGGTTGAATTTCAAGACCTTGCAAAACTTTTCGGTATAGGGGAAAGCGAAGACGATAATCTTTCCCTTACCCATACCGAAGAGGGCGAGGGGGAAATTCAAACAAAATTCACCTTAATAAAAAATGGACAAGCAAAGGAATATGAATATAAATACTCCCTCAACCTTTCTCTTTCGCAACTTCGTCAAAAATCTGTAAGAAAAAGAAAGGTGCAAAACTATTTATATCAAATTTTAAGCAATGAATTAGGCGTCCAACTTCCTTGGGGCTCGCTTACAGGCGTTCGTCCAACCAAGTTTGCTTGCGACCTTGTTGAATATGGCGAAATTCGCGAAAGTTATCTTGTACCAGAAATTTTAAATAGAGATTATTTTGTATCTATGGATAGGGCAAGGCTTGTTGGACAAATCATCAAAAACCAAAAGGGGATAATTCGCAACGATAATTTAATTGACCTTTATGTAAATATTCCAATTTGCCCAACCAGATGCGTTTATTGTTCTTTTATTTCAAGCGAACTTTCCAAAGTTTGCGATAAAGTTGAAACCTACATTGATTGCCTTATAAAAGAAATTAACTGCGTAAAAGAGATTATAAGAAAGAAGTCTTATATTGTCCGCAATATTTATATTGGTGGCGGTACGCCGTCGGTGCTTACTGCAAAACAATTAGATAGGCTTTTGGGTGCACTAAACTTTCCAATCAATGAATTTACTGTGGAATGTGGCAGACCTGACACAATCACCGCCGAAAAACTTGATGTTTTAAAGAAACAGGGTGTTACAAGAATTTCAATCAACCCTCAAACATTTTGCGAGGCAACACTTAAACGCATTGGCAGAAAGCAAAAAAATATGCAGGTTTATGAGGCGTACACGCTTGCACTTGAACGCGATTTTGTGGTGAATATGGATATAATCGCGGGACTTCCGGGCGAAAAATTGGGCATTTTTAAACGTACAGTAAATACACTGCTTGAACTTCAACCCCACAACATCACTATTCATACACTTTCAATCAAAAACGGCTCTAATTTAAGCACCGACGGAACAAAGGTCGATGATAAAGACGTTGAAAAAATGCTTGACTATGCACATAGCACACTTTTTAAAAATGATTATAAACCATATTATATATACCGCCAAAAAAATCAACTTAAAGGGCTGGAAAATGTTGGTTATTTCAGGGACAACTACCCTTGTATGTTCAATATAGAAAGCATGGAAGAAACAAACACAATCATTGGTATAGGTGCTGGTGCAATAAGCAAAAGGGTATTCAACCTTGAAAGAAAACTTACAAGACTTGCCAATGTTAAGTTTGTAGAGGATTATATCGCCCGGTTTGATGAAATGCTTGAAAAGAAAAAAGAATTTTTTAAATAATTTGTTAAAATCAGTGGACAAATTGGTTGTAGTGTGCTATACTCCATTTTGTCGATAAAAACCTTCACGCAGGCAATAGAAACCTTCGACTTTGCACTTCGTGAAAGGATAAAAAATAAAAATGGAGGAAATTATGGATAAGAAAGAGATTATCGAAAAGTACAAACTTTCTGAAAACGACACAGGTTCTGTTCAAGTTCAAGTTGCACTTCTTACAGCAAGAATCAACCACTTGAATGAACACTTGAAGAAAAACCACAAAGACAATCATTCACGTCGTGGACTTCTTCAAATGGTTGGTAAAAGAAAGGGCTTCCTTCTTTATCTTAAAGAACAAGATATTGAAGCATACAGAAACCTTATCAAAGAACTTGGCATAAGAGAAGTAAAATAAATAAAATGAGGGGAGCAGTTTTTTGTTGCCCCTTTTTTAAAGTAAAAAATCGGCATTGAAATATTTTTAAGGAGAGAAAAATGAAAGACGACGCTAAAATTTATAGTATTGAAATCGGCGGAAAAACTGTAACATTTGAAACGGGCAGACTTTGCGAACAAGCAAACGGCTCTTGCCTTGTAAAATGTGGCGAAACCGTTGTTATGGTAAACGTTACCATGTCAAAAGAACCAAGACCGGGTATAGACTTTTTCCCACTTGCAGTAGATTTTGAAGAAAAAATGTATTCTGTTGGTAAAATTCCGGGTGGATTTAAGAAAAGAGAGGGCAGACCATCAGATAAGGCTATTCTTACTTCACGCCTTATTGACAGACCACTTCGCCCACTTTTCCCAAAAGGGTTTTATCATGATGTTTGCGTAGTTGCAACAGCACTTTCTGTTGACCCAGATGTTGCACCAGAGCCACTTGCAATGCTTGGTTCAAGTTTTGCACTTACAATTTCAGATATTCCATTTATGGGACCAACAGGCTCTGTTCAAGTTGGACTTGTTGATGGCAAATTCATTATCAACCCAAATGCAGAGGAACGTGAAAATTCACTTATGCACCTTACCGTATCTGGTACAGATGAGGCTGTTTTAATGGTTGAAGCGGGTGCAAAAGAAGTGCCAGAAGAAACAATGCTTGACGCAATCATGTTTGCACATGAAGAAATCAAAAAAATTGTAGCGTTCCAAAAGCAAGTTAAAGAAGAAATCGGCAAGCCAGTTGCTCAAAACCTTGTTTATGACATTGTTCCAGATGAAATCAACGAGGCAGTTCGTGCTTATGCAAGCGATATGCTTGACCATGCTCTTGACACATTTGATAGGGCAGAAAGGTCTGCACGTCAAGATGCAGTTGATGCTGATGTTAAGGCTCATTTTGCAGAAATTTTCCCAGAATGTGAAAAGGCAATTGGACAAGTGCTTTACAAAATGACAAAAGAAAAGGTAAGGGCTAAAATCCTTGATAAAGGCGTTCGTCCAGACGGCAGAACTCTTACAGAAATTCGTCCAATTTGGTGCGAAACAGGTGTTCTTCCAAGAACTCATGGCAGTGCAATATTCACCAGAGGTCAAACACAAGCACTTACAACCCTTACTTTGGGTACAGTTTCAGATATGCAAAAACTTGAAGGCATTGATGATGAAGAGGTAAACAGATATGTTCACCACTACAATATGCCAGCATATGCAACAGGCGAAGCAAGAGGAATTAAAAGTCCGGGCAGAAGAGAAATTGGGCACGGTGCACTTGCTGAGAGGGCACTTGAGCCAGTTATTCCAAGCGAAGAGGAATTCCCATATGCATTAAGACTTGTTTCTGAAATTCTTTCATCAAACGGCTCTTCTTCAATGGCGTCAGTTTGTGGCTCTACACTTGCTCTTATGGATGGCGGTGTGCCAATCAAACGCCCAGTTGCTGGTATTGCTATGGGGCTTATCAAAGATGAAAATTCTAAAAAAGTTGCCGTTCTTTCAGATATTCAAGGGCTTGAAGACTTCCTTGGCGATATGGACTTCAAAGTTACAGGCACAGAAGTGGGCGTAACTGCAATTCAAATGGATATAAAAATTAAGGGTATTGATAAAGAAATTCTTACAACCGCTCTTAAACAGGCAAAAGAGGGCAGAATGTTTATAATGAATAAACTTCTTGCTGAAATTGCAGAGCCTCGCAAAGAACTTTCAAAATATGCTCCAAAGATTATTTCATTCTCAATCAACCCAGATAAGATTAAAGACGTAATTGGCTCTGGCGGAAAGATGATAAACAAAATCATTGATGAAACCGGCGTTAAAATTGATATTGATGATAACGGACTTGTATTCATCGCATCACAAGATACAGAAATGGCTGAAAAGGCAAAGAAAATCATTCTTGGCATTGTAGAAGATGTTGAAGTTGGCGATGTTTATGACGGAAAAGTTGTAAGAATTATGAACTTTGGTGCTTTCGTAGAATTTGGCGGAAACAAAGAAGGTATGATTCACATTTCAAAACTTTCAAACAAAAGAGTAGAGAAAGTTGAGGACGTTGTAAAAATTGGCGACACTGTTGAAGTGGAAGTTATCAAAATTGACGAAAAGGGCAGAATTGACCTTAAACGCATTGTTCCAAAAACAGAAAAAGAAGAACAAAAATAATATTGAATAGTGCTGAAATTTGACTATTATGTAATGAAATTATAACAATTGCATAATAGTCATTTTTTACTCTTTTCAAAACTCTTTGCAATGTGCCTAATTGCATAAAGCACTCGCTCTATTTCTGTAAATGTGTTAAAGTATGAAATAGAAATTCTCACAGCACCTTGGTTTAATGTGCCCAATGCTTTGTGCTTGATTGGTGCACAATGAAAACCGCCTCGTACACAAATGTCGTATTTTTCACTTAAAATATTTGCAATTTCACCAGAGAAAATATTTCCAATATTAAAGGCTACAACTCCATAGCAGTTTTCTGGCTCGGTATAAACTGTTACACCATGCCCCATGTTTGTAAGTTCGTAATTAAGGTATGTTGTAAGGTCATCAATTTTATTGTTAATCTCTTTAAAATTATTTTCAACAAATTTTACGCCTTCTTCAAGCCCCAAAATAAGGGGAGTTGCAAGCGTTCCAACTTCCAAACGCTCTGGAAAGATGTCTGGTTGAAAAAGTTCCAAAGAATTGGTGCCTGTGCCTCCAAAAAATACAGGCTCCGGCATGGTTTGGCCGTTTATAATAAGCGAACCTATACTTTGCGGTGCATAAAATCCTTTGTGGCCGGCAATGGTTAAAAAATTGATATTACATTTTTCCATGTCTATTTGCAAATGCCCGCAACTTTGCGCACAATCTACCAAAAATAGAATGTTGTGTTCTTTGCAAAATTTTCCAATTTCTTCAATTTTTGCGGTTGCTCCATTAACATTTGAAATGTGGTTGCAGATGATAATGTATGTGTTGGATTTAACCAAAGGTTTTATGTCGTCAATGGTTAAAAATCGCCTGTCTTTTTGAAAAGCGATAGAGTATTCAATAACGCCTAAATTTTTTAAGTGTTCCAAAGGACGTAAAACAGAATTATGCTCATTTTCGGTGCAAATTGCATGGCCACCGGCTTTTGCTGTGCCCAAAATGGCAAGGTTTAAAGCATGAGAACAATTTTGGGTGAATATCACATTTTGTGGCAAAGATGCATTAAAGTGATTTGCAAGCAGTTCCCTTGTTTCTTCCACTTTAATCGCTGTTTTTACACTTGCCTTGTGTCCGCTTCTGCCGGGGTTTGCGGTGTAGTGTAATAAACTGTCTGTAACCGCCTTAACCACTTCTTTGGGCTTAGCAAAAGTTGATGCACTGTTATCAAAATAAATCATTGGTAAACTTTCCTTTATACAATCAATATAGTGTAAAGAGGGGCAAATTGTGCAAACGAGGTGAATTATGACATTTTGTATAGCGGTTTTTAGGTCAAGAAATGAAACATTGTATTTGGCGAATATGCTTAAATCTTTGGGTGTCCAAACGGGGATAATCAACACGCCCAAAGAGGCAGGTCAGGCGTGTGGGATATCTGTACGATTTGATGAACGGTTGCTGTTTAAAGTTAAACAATGCCTTTCCTCAAAGCCTTTTCGTGCATTTGCTGGGTTTTATCGTATAACCCAAACATCCGGGAGAATAAAAGTTGAAAGGATTGTATAGAAAAGTATTTTTATTGAATTTTGAAATAAAATAACTTTATGAAAACCATATATTCGGTTATTATTTTGTCGGTTGTTTCAATAGTTCTTTCTTATTGCATTGGGGCGTTTTATGCCTATTTTTATCCAATGAAGTTTAAAGATGAAATCGTTTATTATGGTGGACAATACGGCGTCAATCCTGCAATAGTTGCATCTGTTGCCAATGTTGAAAGTGGTTTTGATGAAAATGCTCTGTCAAACAAAGGGGCTGTTGGTGTTATGCAACTTATGCCAACAACGGCGGAGTGGGTTGCTACAAAAATTGGTGAAGATTACAGCCTAAATTTACTTTATAATGGGAAGTACAACATAAAAATAGCAACATATTACATTTCTTATCTGCTTAATCACTTTGGCGATGCAAAAACTGCCCTTTGTGCTTATAATGCCGGACAGGGCAATGTTAAGAATTGGCTTAAAAATAAGGAATATTCCACAGACGGCATAACCCTTGCCAAAATTCCATTTGAAGAAACTAAAAATTATATCAATAAGGTGGAAAAGAATTACAGATATTATAAAAATCGGTATAAAACTGCGGTAAATAATTGACATAAATGTGATTTTGTGGTACCTTATCTTTTAAAGGAGAAAACAAATGACAGAGAATAAACAACAACTTTCAAATGAGGTAGACATCAGAAGAAAGAAAATTGAAGATTTAATTGAAATGGGGGAAATTCCTTTTAAAGATAAATTTGACAGAACTTGCACTATTGCCGAGGCGAGAGAAAAGGTTGGCGAAAGGGTAAAAGTTGCAGGCAGAATTATTTTTAAACGCGTTATGGGCAAGTTTGGCTTTATTCAAATTCGCGACATCAACGCAAAAATTCAAGTATCTGTTGGCAGAAATGAACTTGATGAGCAGGCTTATGATTTTTATAAAAAGATGATAGATATTGCCGACTTTGTTGGCGTGGAAGGCGAGGTATACCTCACTCAAACAGGTGAAGTTACTGTTAAGGCAGAAAAAATAACCCTTCTTTCAAAAACTTTAAGACCATTGCCAGAAAAATTCCATGGTCTTAATGACACAGAAACAATTTACAGACAACGCTACCTTGACCTTATTTCAAATGAAAATTCAAGAAAGGTGTTTTTAACAAGAAGTAAAATAGTATCTTTCTTGCGTAGATACCTTGAAGATAACGGATTTATTGAAGTGGAAACTCCAATTCTTCAAACAAGCGTTTCAGGTGCAAGTGCAAAACCATTCTTTACTCACCACAACGCACTTGATATTGATTGCAACCTTCGTATTGCAACAGAAACATGGCTTAAACAGTGCATTTGTGCTGGTTTTGACAGAGTTTTTGAACTTGGCAAGGATTTTAGAAATGAGGGCATGGACCCATCACACCTTCAAGAATTCACACAAGTAGAATGGTATGCTTCTTACTGGAATTTTGAAGACAACATTAAGTTCTTCCGCGGACTTATCAAACAACTTTTGGAAGAGTGCTTGGGCACAACCAAAATCACATATCAAGGTCAAGAAATAGAATTTGACAGCGAGTGGCCAAGAATTAACTACGTTGAAAGAATGAGAGAACTTTTGGGTTTTGACTTCTTGGCTGAAACCGATGTTGATGAATTTAAGAAAAAGGTTGTTGAAAGCGGTCTTTATGGCTATGGAGAACTTGAAGAGTGCAGAACTGTAAGAACGCTTATTGACTATATCTATAAAAGACAAATAAGGGCAGGCATTGTAAACCCAACAATTATTTACAACTACCCAGCAGAACTTATCCCACTTGCACGCAGAAATGATGCAGACAGCAGAATTATTGATGTATTCCAAGTTGTAGCGGGTGGTGCAGAACTTGTTAAGGCTTATTCAGAACTTGTAGACCCAATTGTACAAAGAAAACTTCTTGAAAAACAACTTGAAGAAAAAGCACTTGGTGATGAAGAAACAATGGACGTAGATGAGGACTTCTTGCTTTCTATGGAGCATGGTATGCCTCCAATTTCAGGCCTTGGCTTTGGTATAGATAGATTTGTTCAATTTATCTTTGACCTTCCAAATATCAGGGATACAGTGTTGTTCCCACAAATGAAGTAAAATATGGATGTTAAAGAAATTCAACAGCATTTTGACAACCTTTTTCCAGCGCCAAAATGTGAACTGAATTATAAAAGCGAATATGAACTTTTGGTGGCGGTTATTCTTTCTGCGCAATGTACAGACAAAAGGGTGAATGTTGTAACCAAAGAACTTTTCAAGCGTTACAATACACCACACAAAATGCTATCACTTACACAGCAACAATTGGAAGATAAAATCCATTCTTGTGGATTTTATCATAATAAAGCCAAAAACATATTGGCTATGAGCAGACAACTTGTTGAAGAATATCAAGGGGAAGTGCCCTCTTCAACCGAAGAATTGCAAAAACTTGCAGGTGTTGGCAGGAAAACGGCAAATGTGGTGTACGCCGAGGCTTTTGGTGGACAGGCTATCGCAGTTGATACTCACGTGCTTCGCGTATCAAACCGTTTAGGCTTTGTGAAAACAAAACAACCACATGAATGTGAACTTGCACTTATGCAAAAATTTGATAGGGCATCGTGGGGTAAATTGCATCTTCAAATGCTGCTTTTTGGCAGGTATATTTGCAAAGCCAAAAACCCAAATTGTGAAAACTGCCCATTTAAAACTATTTGTAATAAAAAAAGATAAAATACGATATTTCGTATCTATTATATAAGACTACATACAAAAAGAGGAGAAGATATGTTTTTAGACAGAGTGAAAATAATGTTAAAAGCAGGCAATGGTGGAAACGGCTCTACCTCTTTTTTGCATACTGCCCAAACAGCAAATGGCGGGCCTGACGGTGGCGAGGGAGGAAATGGAGGAGATGTTGTTTTTGTCGCCACACGCGGACAAAGCACCTTATATGACTTCCGTTTTCATAAAAAATTTTATGCTGAAAATGGTGAAAACGGCGGACAAAGACTTCGTGCCGGTGCAAATGGTAAAGATGTTGTAATAAAAGTGCCTTGCGGTACAGTTATTTTAGATGCAAAATCTCAAAAGGTTATCGCAGACCTTTATGAAGACGGTATGCAATTTGTCGCTCTAAAAGGTGGCAAAGGCGGACATGGCAATGCTTTTTATAAATCATCAATTAAGCAAGCGCCTCATTATTCGCAAACAGGTCAAATCACAACAGCCAAAGAGGTGATTTTGGAACTTAAAACCATTGCAGATGTAGGGCTTGTAGGTTTTCCAAATGCAGGCAAATCAACACTTTTGTCTTGCATATCAAACGCAAACCCTAAAATCGCAAACTATCCTTTCACAACCCTGTACCCAAACCTTGGTGTGTGCGAAGTTAAAGGGGAAACCTTTGTTGTTGCAGACATCCCGGGTCTTATTGAAGGCGCCAGTGAGGGACAAGGGCTTGGGCACTACTTTCTTCGTCATGTAGAAAGAGTTCGCTTAATTCTGCACCTTGTAGACATATCTCAAAGCGATTGTCGTGATTTTATAGAAGATTACAAAATAATAAATGAAGAACTTGAAAGATACAGCCCAGAACTTGCCCAAACTCCACAAATTGTGTTACTTTCAAAAGTGGATTTGCTTGACGAGGAAACTTTAAAGGAAAGAAAAGCACGCTTTGAAAGAGAAATAGGCGTAGAATATCTTGAAATTTCAGGTGCAACTTATAAAGGCGTAGAACAGGTGAAACTTAAAACACTTGAAGCGTTAAGCAAAATTCCTGCAAAGCCACCAATTGAAATTGAAAAATATGATTTTGATGAAAGAGATGTTGACAGCATATCAATCACTCGTGATGATGAGGGGGCTTTTGTCCTTGGCGGGGGAAGAATAGATAATTTTATTCGTGGTGTTGTGCTTTCAGATACTCGTTCATTCGCATACTTCCAAAAGACTTTGCAAGAAATGGGTATAATTGATATGCTTAAAGAACGCGGTCTTAAAAATGGAAGTATTGTAAAAATAAAAGATATAACATTTGAATATACCGATTAAAAGGAGAAAGTATGATAACAACTAAGCAACGTGCCTTTTTAAGAGGGCTTGGCAACGCTCTTGACCCTGTAATACAAATTGGCAAAGAGGGGTTTGGTGAAAATTCTAAACAAGCACTAAATGGGCTTTTGGAGGCAAGAGAACTTGTAAAAATTCGCGTTCTTAACAACTGTGATTATTCAGCAAAAGAACTTATGAAAATCATTTGTCAGCAGATGTCGGCAGAGCCTGTTCAGGTTATAGGGGGCATTTTGCTTGTATATCGCAAAAGTTCTAAAAAAGACTTTAAGCATATTGAATTAGTTTAAAATAAAGGCTATTATGTTATTTTTTCATAATAGTTTTTTTTTATAATATCTTTCTCTCTTTTTTCTTGTTATATTTGGGGTTTATAAAGGATATTAAAGCAAACAACAAAAGCAGGCTTGACATAATGCAGTAATAAACATTCATTTTAATCCATAAACTTGAAACAAGAAAAACCATCGCACAAAAAAGATAACTTTTTGTTTTGCTTCTATTAAAAGCAGATGCAAGGATATCCTTAAAGGTAAGTTTTTTGGGCTTTTTATATTGTTGGGTTATTTCTGGGTAAAAGTCATATTCTTTATAAAGCAGTGCGTACGTTTCAAACTTATCAATAAGCACAATATCTTTGGTGAAGTTTTTTATAAAAGAATTGCATACTTTGTCATACTCATTGCAGGTAATCACAATTTTACTCGCAGAAAAAGATGAACATTTTTTAAGTATTTGGTTTATATCGTCAGGAGAAAGCGGTGATAGCCGAATAAATGGTACAAGGATTGTATTTTCGTTTTCCTCTTCTTCAATTAAAATCATGTCATCAATCATTTTTGAATTTTTATGCCGAGATTTTGCCAAATTTAAGAAAAAAGATAGGGGGCTTTCATCTGTTAAAAGCGAAAGAAACATATTTTCAGCCTCTTCCTTTTCTTTGATTTTTAAGTTTGCTTTGACGCCTCTTTTTTTGTTAATTGCCCCCAAAATCCAGAGCACAACAAGTGTTATTGCAACTGAAATGCCAATTGCCAGCCAAAGGGAATTTAAGTAAAACCTCAGCCAAATAAAAGCAATTGCAAATATAAGTGAGGTTTTTAAAATAAATTGAAAAATAAATAAGACTTTTTGCATATCTTAATTATTGCCAAATAAAAATTTATTAGACAATCATTTGACATACCGCAAAATTTGGATTATACTATTAAAAAATAACAATCGAGGGAAAGAGTGGAACTTAAAAGCATTTATCAGTATTTAAGCGAAAGAAAGTGTAAAGATATTGCAATTTACGACCTTTCAAAAGAGGGACAAAACTTTGATTTTGTTGTTATGGCAACAATATCCAACGTTCAAAACAATAAAAAACTTGCACTTAATATTATGGAAGATATTGGACTTGAAAAACAACCCGAAGGCTTTAATAAGGGCGAATGGATTGTCTTTGATTTTGGCGGTCTTGTTTTGCACCTGCTTATTCCTCAATCAAGAGAGAAATATAACATAGACAAACTTTGGCAATCTAAAAAAATATCCTTAAAAGATTAAAACAAAAAACAAAACAAATGGGTGATATTTGTTTTGTTTTTTTTGTTTGGTGTGCTAAAATAATAAAGAATTGTGAAATTTCACATTTTTCCAAAGGAGAAATATGCTGAAAATTTGTTTCGTGTGCACCGGCAACACTTGTCGCTCGGTTATGGCGGAAAGACTTATGAAAAAGGCTTTAAAAGAAAGGGGAATAGCCGATATAAAGGTTTCTTCCAAAGGACTTAAAGCAAATGGTGAAAACATTGCAGAAAACGCCAAAATCGTTCTTAAAAAATACAAGGCGTCTGGTGCAAACAGAAAATCAGTAAAACTTGGTAGAATAGATGACAAAACATTATACATTGTTATGACAGAAAACATCAAAAGTCAGGTAAAAACTTCTTGCATAATGTCAATAAAAGACTTAACAGGGAGTGATGTTTCCGACCCATATGGTGGCGATGTTGAGTTATACCAAACCACAGCAAACCAAATCATTCAGGCAATTGAAATTTTGCTTGAAAAAATATTAAAATGGAGGGACTTATGATAATTCTTGCAAGCGACCACGCAGGCTATCCTTTAAAAGAGGAAATTAAAAAATTTTTAAACAGTGAAAACATTATTGCAATTGACGTTGGGTGCTATTCAAGAGAGCAACTTGATGATTACCCAGATTTTGCAAAGGCAGGTAATGCAAAAGTGCTTGAAGATGACAGAAATGTTGGCATTTATATTTGCGGTACAGGTGTTGGCATGAGCATGGTTGCCAATCGCAACCCAAAAATCAGAGCGGCCCTTTGTCATAATGAAATTTTTGCAAACCTTGCAAGACGCCATAATGACGCAAATGTTTTGTGCTTGTCTGGCAGATACACATCAAAAAGAAAGGCAATCAAAATCATCAAGGTGTTTTTGACAACTGAATTTGAAGGTGGCAGACACGCCAGAAGATTGAAAAAATATTCATAAGAGGTAAATTATGGTAAATGTTATTGTGCCAATCTCTAAAAATGGCAAAAACTATGTAAAAATTCTTGAAAAACTTTCAAACATAAGCAGTGTAAGGGTGCTTTTGGGTGTAACAGAAGATGAAAAAGAAAACCTTTCTCAATTCGCCACCCAAGAAAATATGTCTTTCCATGTTTATGAAAAAGGAAGTAATATAGAGGAAATTATAAATTCACTTCAAAAATACATTCAACAAGGCTCTGTTATGATAATGAGAAAACCTATTAAAATGGAAGAATTTAACAGGTTTATCTCTCAAAGGAAAGATGTTGTAACTTGTGAAAGAAAAATGGGCAAGATTAAGGCATTTTTCTTTATGATTTGGCAAAGTATTCTTAAAATGTTTTTGGGTGTTAGACTTTACGCAGGCAACCCAACAGTTATATATTTTTCAGAGGAAATTTCGGCTGTTCTTGCTCAGTCTTATAATTTAAGTTATTCAAGCCGTGTGGATAGATGGCGGGGCGTAGAGCAGGCAGTTGTGGAGGTTGATGGCGAGGTTGTTAAAACGCCTGTCGACAAAAAAGCAAACACCAAATATATCATTGGTGGGGCAATTTGCCTTGCGGTTGCAACTGTGGTAACTGTTTTTGTTTGCATATTCGCACAAATGAGCATTATTATTGGGCTTTTGCTTGCCTGCCTTGATATAATCGCACTTGCAACGGCTTTGATTATGGCGGTTATGATTGGTTTTAATTCAGCGGTAGGCAATAAAAAGTTTAAAGATGCAAATGAAGTGGAAGAATAATTGTAAGGGGGAAATATGAAAGAAATTAGAATTGGTATCAACGGCTTTGGAAGAATTGGAAGACTTGTTTTGCGTGCGTGCTGTGCGCGTGAAAATGTAAAGGTGGTGGCGGTTAATGACCCATTTGTTGACCTTGAATACAGCAAATATATGTTCACCCATGACTCCATTCACGGAAAGTTTGAAGGCGAATGTAAAATTGAGGGCGACAAACTTGTAGTTTGCGGAAATGAAATTGCCTTTTATGGAGAAAGAGAGCCAGCCTTAATCCCTTGGAAAAATCATGATGTAGATGTTGTAATTGAGGCAACAGGTAAGTTTACCAAATATGAGGATGCAGTAAAACACTTGGAGGGTGGTGCAAAAAAGGTTATCGTTTCTGCACCTGGCAAAAATATGCCAATGTTTGTTATGGGCGTTAACGAAAAAACATACACAGATGACATCAAAGTGCTGTCAAATGCATCTTGTACAACCAACTGCCTTGCACCTTTGGCAAAGGTAATTCATCAAAATTTTGGAATTGAAAGCGGACTTATGACAACAGTTCATTCAACAACGGCAACACAACTTACTGTTGACGGTGCATCTAAAAAAGATTGGCGTGGCGGAAGGGCTGCATCTTACAATATAATTCCATCTTCAACAGGAGCTGCAAAAGCAGTGGGAGAGGTTATTCCAGAACTTAAAGGCAAACTTACCGGCAAAAGTTTCCGTGTTCCAACACTTAACGTGTCGGTTGTTGACCTTACAGTAAACCTTTCAAAACCAACAACTTATGAAGAAATTGTAAACGCCGTTAAAAAGGCAAGCGAAGGGGAACTTAAAGGTATTCTTGGCTGGACTGATGACGCGGTTGTTTCTTCTGATTTTATAGGCGACTCAAGAACTTCTGTTTTTGATGTCAATGCAGGCATTATGTTAAGCCCAACATTTGTTCAACTTGTTGCTTGGTATGATAACGAATGGGGTTATTCAAATAAAACGGTAGACCTTGCCTGCCATATTTGCCAATAGGGTGAGATATGCAAGTTCAATTTAATAAAAATGATAAAAAAGATGGGGCGAAAGGTGGCAAGAAAACATTTAATACCATTTTGTCGCTTGTTGCCTATGTTGCAATAGGGTGCATAGCAATTGCAATCTTGCTTGCCTTGATTTTTAAAAACAACTCATCAGTTTCAAATGCTTTTGGGGCAGTCGGCGAGGCTATTGCCTATTCAATTTGCATTGTTTTGGCGTTTTCTTGGGTGAGAACGCATAGACAAATTCCATGGATTGTATGCTATGTAGTGTTTGTAGTTACAATTGTGGTACTATACATTTTGACGATTTAATTTGATATACAATATGAAAAAAAATTTTCTAATTTCAGCCATTTTGTTGGCACTTATAATCACAACTGCATGTTTAAAGTCTGTTTGGATTGGCTTTATATATTTTTCTTTGGCGTTTGTGATTGTTTTAAGCGGATTTTGGCTGATAAGGCTTATTTTGTATTACTATGAAGACTACTTTCTTGCTTTTGATGAAGATTTTAAAGAGTATAGGGCAGAGGTTATCAATTCAACCGCACTTACAAGCGAAACTTTCGAGCAAGACATAGAAAGCCACATAAAAAAATTTAAGAAAAGCCAAAGAAAATATAAACTTATTGATATTGCAAAAATTCTTTTTGCACTGATGATGATAGTTGTTTGCATAGTTGCCATGGCACAAGGTAAATTTAATATTTAATATGTAAACACTTGCATAAATTGCAAAATTGTGCTATTATGTGATAGTAAATTTTAAAGGAGAATATTATGTACACATTTGAGAAAAAAGACAAACAAGGCGTGCTTACAATCAAAGCCTCAAAAGAAGAATGGGAAAAGGCGGTTGAAGAGGCATACCAAAAGAATAAAGGAAAGTTTAAAGTACAAGGCTTCCGTAGCGGAAAGGCTCCAAGAAAGGTGATTGAACAAAACTATGGCGACACCATTTTCTTTGATGATGCCTTCGATGCTATTTTAAATGAAGAATATTCAAAATTTTTGGAAGAAAACACTTCAATTGTTCCTGCAAGCCAACCACGCGTTGATATGAACACTTTTACAATTGAAAACGGACTTGAAGCGACATTAAAATTTGACCTTATGCCAGAATTTACACTTCCAGACCTTGCTTCGCTTACAAGCAAAAAGCCTGAAATTTCAGTAAGCAAAGAAGATGTTGAAAAGGAACTTGAAAATTCTAAAAACGCACACGCTCGCTATGTTGAAGAAGACAAAGATGCGCAACTTGGCGACTTTGCAACAATTGACTTCTGTGGATATGTAGACGGTGAGAAGTTTGACGGTGGCGAAGCGCAAGACTATCGCTTGGAACTTGGCTCTCATACATTTATCGAGGGCTTTGAGGACCAAATTGTTGGAATGAAAAAGGGTGAAGAGCGTGATATAAATGTAACATTCCCTCAAAACTATCATGCAGAAAACCTTAACGGCAAACCTGCTGTATTCAAAGTTACACTTAAAAAGGTAGAAAAGAAAGTTCTTCCAGAAATCAATGATAAATTTGTTGCAGATACAACAGAGTTTGAAACATTGGAAGAATACAAGGCATCAATTAAAGAAAACCTTGTAAAAATGGCAGAAGAGCGTGCTGAACGCGATTATGAAGTTTTACTTCTTGACGAAATTGCAGAGAAAAGCAAGATTGAACTTTCCCCAGCAATGATTGACCATGAAGTAGAACATATGGTACATGATTTTGAACACAGACTTTCACATCAAGGCATGACAATGGAAGCTTATCTTGAATACATCGGCAAAACTCTTGAAGAATTTAAAGCAGAAAGAAAAGATGATGCTGAAAAGAATATTAAGTCAAGACTTGTTCTTCAAAGAATTATTTCTCAAAACAAACTTTCAGTAACTGCCAAAGAACTTGATAGTGCAATTGCTGATTATGCATCAAAATATCAAATGCCGGTAGAGGAATTTAAGAAGGCATTATCTCCACAAGACTATGCATTCTTTGAAAACAACGCAATTATGACAAAAGTCTTTGATTTAATTAAGGGAAACAATAGATAAAAATTTGTTTTTCGGCGTATAATTAAAAGGCGGTCAAAAGATAAAACCCTTTCATAACAGACGTGAAAGGGTTTGATTTATAAAAACAATAAAAAGGAGATTATAATATGCTTGTACCTATGGTTGTAGACCAAACAGGAAACTCAGAAAGAAGTTATGATATTTTTTCACGCCTGCTTGAAGATAGAATTATTTTTTTGAATGGAGAAGTTGACGATAACAGTGCAAACTTAATTGTTGCGCAACTTCTTTATTTAGAGGGCAAAAACCCTAACAAAGATATTTGCTTATATATCAACAGCCCAGGTGGCAGTGTAAGCGCTGGGCTTGCAATTTACGATACTATGAAGTATATAAAATGCGACGTTTCAACAATTTGCGTTGGCAGAGCGGCATCTATGGGGGCATTTTTACTTGCCGGTGGTGCAAAAGGAAAACGCTACGCTCTTCCAAACAGCGAAATTATGATTCATCAGCCACTTGGTGGTGCACAAGGCCAGGTAAGCGATATTCAAATTCAAGCAAACCATATTCAATATATAAAAGACCGCTTAAATAAAATGTTAAGCGACAACACCGGTAAAGACCTTTCAATTGTAGAAAAGGATACCGACCGCGATAACTATATGACGGCAACAGAGGCGAAAGAGTATGGCATTATTGATGAAATATTTGTTTCAAGAGGTGTAAATCTTTCGCAAACAGAACAAAATAACAACTAATCAAACCATAGGAGGTATGTGTGAACGAATTTGATTGCAAGTGCAGTTTTTGTGGAAAAAGTCAAAAAGAGGCGAAAAAACTTATTGCAAGCCCAAACGGCGATGCATATATTTGTGATGAATGTATAGAAATTTGCAAAGAAATTGTTGTAGATGTTGTAAAAAAATCTAAATTTGAAAAACTTGACCTGCCTTCACCAAGCGAAATTAAAGAAAAACTTGATGAGTATATAATTGGTCAAGATGAGGCGAAAAAGGTACTTGCCGTTGCTGTGTATAACCACTATAAAAGATTAAATTACAATCTTGATGTAGAAAACAAAAAAAGCGTTGATGAAGTCGAACTTGAAAAAAGCAATATTCTTATGGTTGGTGCAACAGGTTCTGGAAAAACTCTTCTTGCTAAAACTTTGGCTAAAGTTCTGAAAGTGCCATTCGCAACCGCTGACGCGACAACTTTAACAGAGGCTGGATATGTTGGTGATGATGTTGAAAACATTTTGCTTAAACTTATTCAAAATGCCGATTATGACATCGAGAAGGCACAACGCGGGATTATTTATATTGATGAGATAGACAAAATTGCAAAAAAGACTCAAAATGTATCAATCACCAGAGATGTTGCAGGTGAGGGTGTGCAACAAGCCCTTCTAAAAATTCTTGAAAGCACGGTTGCATCAGTTCCACCACAAGGTGGTAGGAAGCATCCTCATCAAGAAATGATACAGATTGACACAACAAACATTTTGTTTATTTGTGGAGGTGCGTTTGTAGGGCTTGACAAAATAATTGAGGCTCGAAAAAACGATACCGCATCTTTGGGGTTTAATGCAACAATCAAAGAAACCGAAGAAGGTAAAAAGGGGAATTTTGCCAAGGAAATTCAGCCAAATGACCTTATCAAATTTGGACTTATACCTGAATTTATTGGTAGACTTCCTGTGGTTGTCGGCCTTGACGAACTTGATGAACATTCGCTTGTAAGAATTTTGGAAGAGCCTAAAAACTCACTTATCAAGCAGTATAAACTTATGTTTAAAATTGATGGCATTGTGCTTGAATTTACAGAAGAGGCGGTTAAGGCAATTGCTAAAAAATCTATGGAACTTAAAACAGGTGCACGCGGACTTCGCACAATCATTGAAAGTAAAATGACCAAACTTATGTATGAAGTGCCAAGCCTTAAAAATGTTGAAAAGATAGTTGTTGACCTTCCATTCATTGAAGAAGAGGCGGGTGAGCCTGAAATTTACTATAAATCAACGGAAAGCAACGGAGATAAAAAAGAGGTGTGTTAAAAAACCTCTTTTTTTAATTTTTATTTAAAAAAAATTAAAAATTTTTGTGTAAAATGCTTGACTTTATTTTTAAATATTTATATAATAACAAAGTATCATGTGCGGGCGTGGCGGAATGGCAGACGCGCTTGTTTAAGGGGCAAGTGGGAAACCGTGTGGGTTCGACTCCCACCGCCCGCACCATAATACATTTTAGTTATATTGGACGCGGAGGGTGTCGAACCTTTGGGTTCGCGGGTTCCCTGAAAATCGTAAGATTTTTAGGGTAAGGGCTCCCACCGCCCGCACCATAATACATTTTGTTAACTTAATAAATAAAGCATCAAAGGTTCAACCGAAAGGATTGGACCTTTTTTTGACCATATAAGGAGGTGAAAATATGGAAAAAATTCAAAATGTCTATGACAATGCAGACTTCTTTGCCGAGTACAAATCAATGCGTGATGGCAAAATCAACGCAAACGAATTGATTGAAATTCCAATCATGAAACAAATGTTGCCAGAACTTGAAGGAAAAACAATCCTCGATCTTGGTTGCGGTGAGGGTGGTATGAGCCAATATTTTGCAGAAAAAGGTGCAAAAAAAGTTGTAGGAATTGATGTTTCTTCAAATATGATTGCAAGTGCAAATGTGCAAAATAAACATCAAAATGTGCAATACCTTCAACTTGCGATGGAAGAACTGCCTACGCTAACTGAAAAATTTGATATTGTTTTCAGTTCGCTTGCCTTTCATTACATTGAAGATTTTGATTTGCTTATTAAAAACATATCAAACTTGTTAAATCCAAATGGTATACTTATTTTCTCACAAGAACACCCAGTTACAACAGCAACAATTCGTGTTGATGGCATGGCAAAATATACCGAAATAGATGGGAAAAGGTACTATTTTTTAAGTGATTACAACAACATTGGGAAAAGGGAAATTTCTTGGAACATTGAAGGAGTTGTAAAATATCATCGTAATTTTGAGGTGGTTATAAATGCAATAGCAAACGCAGGGCTTATGATTTTGGAGGTGCGAGAATCGAAGGCGTCGCCAGAGGCAATTAAACTTGTAGAGAAATATAAATACCAAAAGGATAGGCCATTCTTTGCATTTTTTAAGGCAAAGAAAATATAAAGAGTATTTTTGTTTTTATTGCACATAAATAAGATATGAAAAATTGTTCATGTCTTATTTTGTTATTTTTGTTGCTTGCCATTTTGCCGTGTGCAATGCCATTTTGTGAAAAAATCACTTTTGCCGAAGATGGCGATATAGCCGAGTATGTGGTTTACAATCAACAAGGTGAGGAAGTGGCTCGCAAAAGCGAAATAGAAGAGGGCGATGTTTTTATCACCTCTAATTTTGATGAATATGAAATATATAAAGTTGAGGGGAACTGCGGTTATGCAAGAAAGAAAAGAGATATAAACCCGCCTAAAATCAATAGGCAATTTTTCCCGCAAAAAAGAGGAATAGAGCGAAAAAGTATTTGTATGTATATGACACATAATGATGAAAGTTATACCCCAAGCGATGGCTACGATAGCATTTATGGCGCTGGTGGAATTCATGACGTGGCAAGAGAGTTGCAAGAAGAATTTAACTCTCGCGGTATATTTTCTGTTCTTGATGAAACTTTGCATATTCCTCATAATAGTTCTGCGTATAGTCGCTCTTCGGTTACAGCAAAATCACTGAAAGAAAACTATTCCCCAGACGCTCTTTTTGATATTCATCGCGACGGAATAAGCAAAAGTTATTATTATACAAACCAAAACGGCCTACCATTAAGCAAAGTGAGAATTGTTGTTGGCAAATCAAATCCTAATTTTGAAGAAAACTATCAATTTGCACAAAAGGTTTTTGCGCTGGGTGCCAGCATGTATCCTTGGCTTTTTTTAGATGTTTATTGTGGCGGTGGACACTATAATCAAAGCCTTAAAGAAACAAATTTGCTTTTTGAAATGGGCACGTATATGATTGAAAAAGAGTATGTTTTTAATACAATTCCATACCTTGCAGATGTTGTTGAAACGGCGCTATATAACAGCGTTTCGAATGGCGATGATGAAATTATAGTTGACGATGAAAAATCGCCAGAAACCGAAGATATTATAATAGATGAAGAAAATAATGAAAACCAATCAAGCGAACCGCCTACAAAATATTCTTCAACCTCAAATTGGGTGTGGGCGATGATATTTTCATTTGCTTTTGTTGGTACGCTTGTGATTGCTGGGGTGCAATTGTATAAAAAATCATAACAAAAACACTTTGTGTTCTGTCAAAAATGTGTTATACTTTTTGCGGAGAAAAACAAATGAAAACTAATTATTATCACACACATAATTGCAACGAGTTGTCTTTAAATGATGTTGGCAAACAGGTGGTTTTGTCAGGCTGGGTAGAGGCTATACGTAAATTGGGAGGCATTGCTTTTTGTACAATTCGCGACCATTTTGGGCTTACTCAAATTGTTTTTGATGATGAGGCTATGTTGGGCGACATTTGTAAAGAAACCGTTGTTCGCGTAGAGGGCGAAGTTGTGGAGCGTAGTTCCAAAAACAAAAATATGCAAACAGGCGATATAGAAGTTAAAGTGCATAAGATTGAAACTTTGGGTAAATGCATGAATGTTCTTCCTTTTGAAATAGGCGAAGCGCCAAATACAAAAGAAGATTTAAGATATAAATATCGCTACCTTGACTTGCGTAACCCTTTAAACCATAAAAACCTTGTTGTTCGCAGTGAAATTTTAAAGTATATTCGAGATAAATTTTATGAAATGGGCTTTTTGGAAGTGCAAACGCCGATATTGACATCAAGTTCTCCTGAGGGGGCAAGAGATTACATTGTGCCTACAATTTTTTCAAAGGGTGAATTTTATGCTCTTCCTCAGGCGCCACAGCAATTTAAGCAATTGCTTATGGTGTCTGGTTATGATAAATATTTTCAAATTGCACCATGTTTTAGAAATGAAGCAGGCAGAGCAGATAGAATGACAGGGGAGTTTTATCAAATAGACTTTGAAATGTCTTTTGTTACGCAAGAAGATGTTTTTGAAGTTTGCGAAAACTTTGTAACAGGGCTTTACAAAAAATTTACTAAACTTGACGTTTGCGATGCACCTTTTGTGCGTATCCCTTATAAAGAGGCAATTGAAAAATATTGCTCTGATAAGCCAGACCTACGCAATCCTCTTATAGTTAATGATGTTACAAGTGTGTTTGAAAACACAGAATTTAATGCGTTTAAGGGCAAAACAATAAAAATGATTGTTGCGTCTTGTGAAGATAAGCCTCGCAGATTTTATGATGACCTTGGAAAACTTATTGTAAGTTATGAGGGGAAAGGCGTTGCTTGGCTTAAATATGACGGCGTTGAATTTTCTGGTTCAATTGCCAAATTTTTGACTGATGAGCAGAAAAATTCCTTAAAGTCGTTTAATTTAAACGCGGGTGATTCTCTTTTCTTTATTGCTGATGAAAAAGCAATGGCTATTAAACTTGCCAACGTGCTT
Source organism: Clostridia bacterium (assembly GCA_017621525.1). Classification (GTDB taxonomy): domain Bacteria; phylum Bacillota; class Clostridia; order Christensenellales; family UBA1242; genus Caccovivens. The sequence goes on along the minus strand of JAGASX010000011.1, from coordinate 49,065 downwards.
CGTAATGCTTTGGGTGAACAACTTGGGCTTATTGATGCAAATGCGGTTAAATTTTGCTGGGTAGTTGATTTTCCTTTCTATGAAATCAATGAAGAAACAGGCAAACTCGACTTTTCGCATAACCCATTCTCAATGCCACAAGGTGGTCTTGATGCTTTGCTTAATAAAGACCCATTGGATATTGTTGCCTATCAGTATGACCTTGTATGTAACGGTTATGAAATGTTAAGCGGTGCGGTAAGAAATCATCAACAAGAAACAATGATAAAAGCCTTTGAACTTGTAGGATACTCGCAAGAAGTTGTTGAAAGCAAATTCTCTGCGCTCTTTAACGCCTTTTCTTATGGGGCGCCACCTCACGCAGGCGGTGCGTTTGGCTTTGACAGAATGCTTATGCAAATTTTAGGATATGATGTGATAAGAGAAATCGCGGCATTTCCTCTTAATAAAAATGGTAGAGATTTGCTTATGAATGCGCCAAGCAGGATTGATGAAAAAACCTTGCAAGAACTTGGCTTAAAGGTGATTGAAAAGTAAAATAAAAACACATATCATTTGATATGTGTTTTTTGCTTTAAGCCTAAAATGGTCATTGCTTTTTCAAAATCTTGCGGATAATCAATTTGAAATGATAGTGTTTTTTGTAAATATGGGTGATAGAAAGAAATTTCCTTGCATATAAGGGCTGTATGATTTAAGAGGGTGCTTTTTTTACCATAAAGTTCGTCGCCTAAAAGGGGGTTGCCGATAGAAGATAGGTGAACTCTTATTTGATGCGTTCTTCCATGCAATAATTTTATTGAAAGCAGGCTGTGTTTGTTCTCGCTTGCAATAGGGGTTATAAATGTAGTTGCTGGTTTGCCGTCTGGCGACACAATTCTTTTGTGCTCGTTCACTCCATTATTATTTATTGTTTTAATAGGGGAATTAATTGAAAGTGGTTTTAAAATTTCACCCTCGCAAATTGCCACATATCTTTTTTCAATATCTTTAATTTTATTTTGTGATATGCTGTCTTTTGCGACAATAATAATGCCTGCAGTATCTTTGTCAAGCCGATTGATTATACGTAAAACAAAGCCGTCCTCTTTTTTCATATAGTTGCAAATCGCCCCTGCAAGATTGCTTGTGTAATGAGAACGACTTGGCATACATGGCAAACCGCTTGGTTTATTAATTAGTAGGTAGTAATCATCTTCGTACACAACATTTAGCGGTATTCTGCAATGCATAATAGTTGTTTTTTGGTTTGGATTGTTGTTGATTTTTAAAATATCTCCTTTTCTTAAAGGTTGGCGAATGTTTACAATTTGGTCATTTACAACAAGGTTTCCCCATTCTTTGCGTAGGTTGCAAATGAAGTTTTCTGCAAACCCCATATCCTTTAAAAAATAATAAATGTTTTTGCAATCACATTCAATTTTGTATTCTTGAAATTTCATGCTTACATAATATCAAAAATATTTAAAAATGCCAAATAATAGGGCGTAATTGATTGACATTTTTTTTGATTTGGTGTATATTTATTTGCAATAAAGGCGATGATAAAAGACTATTAGCGTGCAAAATGGCATGGTTTCAGAGAGTTTATCCAAAGGCTGAAAGATAAACCAATTGTCAGCGCGTGAATTCACTTTTTAGCCGAAATTATGAACGTAAAAGCAGTTTGTTATGTTTTTATAAGTAATTTTTTCCGTAAAATCCTGCGTTATTGGAAAATAAGGATAGATTTTTCTATCAAAAATAGGTGGTACCACGAAGCGTTCTCTTTCGTCCTATTGGAAGAGGACGCTTTTGCTTTTATTGGAGGAAATATGTTGTTTGATGAATTACAAAATATGAAAAACAAGGCTTTGCAAAGTATTGAATCTGCTGTTGATAAAAAAAGTCTTGGCGAAATTAAAGGGGAAGTTTTTGGCAAAAATGGGGCTCTTGCCTCTCTTTCAAAAGGAATGAGAGATGTTGCACCAGAAGACAGACCAAAAGTTGGAGCGCTTATCAATGAAGTGCGTAACGTTTTAGAGGCTAAACTTGCCCAAAAAGAAGAAGAAATGGCAAGAAAAGAGTTGGAGGAAAGACTTAATTCAGAAAAAATTGACATCACAGAGCCTGCCAAAAACTGCGAACGTGGTGCTTTGCATCCAATTGCGGGGGTTATTGATAGGCTTACAGATATTTGCGTAAACCTTGGTTTTTCCGTGGTTGAAGGGCCAGAAGTTGAAAGCGATTATTACAATTTCGAGGCGATGAATATTCCTAAAAATCACCCATCAAGAGATATGCAAGATACCTTCTTTATCAATGATAATATTCTTCTTCGCTCTCAAACCTCTGCTGTGCAAGCAAGGGAAATGGAGGTAAGAAAACCGCCATTCAAAATTGTGTGCCCAGGTAAAACTTACAGAAATGACAGCGACTCCACGCATAGTCCGGTTTTCCACCAAATGGAAGGGCTTGTGATTGATGAAAATGTATCTATGGCAGACCTTAAATCTATGCTTACAATTATGATGAAAAGATTGTATGGTGATGATACTGAAATAAGGTTCCGTCCATCATTCTTCCCATTTACCGAGCCAAGCATTGAAGTTGATGTTTCTTGTCCAACTTGTCATGGAAAAGGGTGTTCTCTTTGCAAAGGAACGGGAATGTTGGAACTTTTGGGCGCAGGAATAGTAAATCCAAAAGTGCTTGAAATGTCTGGGATTGACAGCAAAAAATATCGAGGCTTTGCTTTCGGGTTTGGACTTGATAGAACGGCAATGATTTTAAACAGCATTGGCAATATTCGATATTTATATCGCAATGATATACGTTTCTTAAATCAAATGAAATAAATTATAAAAACATAACATAATAGGAGAAAAACATGAAAGTAACTTATAATTGGCTGAAAGATATGGTGGATATAAATATCGCCCCAGAGGAACTTGCAAAAAAACTTACTTCGGCAGGTATGGAAGTTGAAGAGGTGATTTATCAAAACAAAAATCTTCACCATGTTGTTGTTGGTAAAATTTTAAAAATAGAAAAGCACCCTCAGGCTGACCGTCTTGTTGTGTGCCAAGTTGATATTGGAAATGGCCGAATTGTGCAAATCATAACTGCGGCAACAAATGTATTTGAAGGCGCTGTTGTGCCTGTAAGTTTAGAGGGTGCAGATCTTGTAAATGGCATTAAAATTCAAAAAACAAAGATGAGAGGCGTTGAGTCTTTTGGTATGTTTTGCTCTGGTGAAGAGTTGGGCATTGATGAAAACTACATTGAGGGTGCCGGCGTCAATGGTATTTTAATTTTGCCTAATGATTTGAAAGCAGGTACGCCTATTGAAGATGCCCTTATGCTTAACGATGTTATTTTTGATATTGGTATCACTCCAAACCGCGCTGATTGTATGAGTGTTGTTGGTATTGCAAGGGAGGTTTGCGCCCTTCTTGGAAAAGACATGAAGAAAATTAACCTTAACTATGATATTGATGTGTATGCAAAAGATACGGTAAGAGATTATGTAAATGTTTCGGTTGAAACGTCCAATTGTTTAAGGTATATGGCATCAGCGGTTACTGATGTAAAAATAGAGCGTTCGCCACTTTGGATGAGGGCAAGATTGAACGCCGTTGGCATTAAACCTATCAACACAATCGTGGATATTACAAACTATGTTCTTATTGAATTTGGTCAACCACTTCATGCATTTGACCAAGAAAAAATTAAGGGACAACAAATTGTAGTAAGACAGGCAAAAGAGGGCGAAAGTATTGCTGTTCTTAATCATAACACATATAATCTTAATGACGATGTAATGGTTATTGCAAATGAAAGTGAACCAATGGTTATTGCGGGTGTTATAGGCGGAAATGATTCTTGCATATCGGCAGAAACAACAAAATGTGTATTTGAAAGTGCCGTTTTTGACCTTAAATCTATAAGGGTTACAAGCAGAAAATTGGGAGTCCGTACCGATTCTTCAGCACGTTATGAAAAAGGCGTAAATGTTGCAAATGCCGAACTTGGTCTTGCAAGAGCGTTGCACCTTGTTTCTAAACTCAAATGCGGGAAAATCGCTCGTGGAGTGATTGATATTGCAAATAAGAAAAATCCATCTCGCAAAATTTATGGCTCTGTAAAACTTATAAATGACATTTTGGGCGTAACTGTGCCTACAAGCGAAATGGTAAGAATTTTAAATAGTCTTGGTATTATAACAAAGGTTGCTGGTGATAAACTTGAATGTGAAGTGCCTCCATACAGAGAAGATGTTGAAAATGATTATGACCTTGCCGAGGAAATTATAAGACTTTACGGCTATGATGTTTATGATAAACTTGACTATAAACTTTTTGAGCATGCCTCTGTAACAGAAGGGAAACATCATCCACGCCTTCAACTTGAAAGAGCATATCGCAATATGCTGGCAGAAAAGGGTTATTATGAGAATATTTCATATTCTTTGGTGTCGGGCGATATAAACCAAAAACTTCTTTTGCCTGAAGAAGAAAATAAACTTGTAAAAATTGCAAACCCAATAAGTGAAGATATTTCATGCATGAGAACAAGTCTTGCCCATTCACTATTCTTGAATATGGCTTACAACATCAGCGTTGGAAATAGACAACTTAAAATTTTTGAATGTGGAAGAACATATAAGGCAAAATCTCTTCCGCTTGAAGAATTGCCAGAAGAGCGAAATTTGCTTGCAATGGCAGTGTGCGAGGATGGATACGACTTCTTTTATATGAAAGGCGATTTTGAGGCGATGCTTGCGAAGAAAGATTGCGAATACTCGCTTGTGCGTTCAACAAAACCTTTCTTGCACCCAAACAAATCTGCTGATATTGTAATTGGTGATGTGGTTGTGGGTTCTTGGGGGGAAGTTCATCCAACTGTTGCTTTAAACTATGGTATTCCTGCTGGCGTAATATATGGGGAAATTGATACTCAATACCTTGCTGGGCTTCAAGATAAAAAATACAACACAAAACCAATTTCAAAATTCCCAATTGTTGATAGGGATTTGGCGGTTGTTGTTGATGAGGCGGTTGCAGTGGGAGAACTGTTGAATTCTGTAAAATCTGCTTGTGGAAATCTTTACTATGACGCATCTTTGTTTGATATTTACAGAAGTGAGGCGCTTGGAGTGGATAAGAAAAGCGTAGCGATAAATATAAAACTTTCCAACCTTGAAAAAACCTTAACTGATGAAGAGGTTGAGCAGGTGATGAAAAAAGTTCTTAAAGGGCTTACTTATAAGTTTGGAGCGGTGTTAAGATGATTTATCTTGACAACGCAGCAACAACAAAAATGTTTGAAAAGGGGGCAGAGATATATAAAGAATATGCCTGCCACTCTTTTTTCAATCCCTCTGCAAACTATTCGCAAGCGATTGCAATTGCAAAAGAATTGGATAGTGCAAGAGGTGTTTTGTTTAATAAACTTGGTGCAAGCAAAGGACAGATGATTTTTACGAGTGGCGCGACAGAAAGCAACAACCTTGCTATTATGGGCGGTCGTCGCAACGGAAAATGGGAATATGTTTTTTCTATGGGGGAGCACCCAAGTGTTTATAATGCAGGCAAAGAGCTTGAAAGGCAGGGCTTTATTGTTCATTTTGTAGGTTTGCAACCAAATGGGCAGATAGATTATAGGCAACTTGAAAGCGTTGTAAATGAAAAAACAAGGCTTATATCTGTTATGCATGTAAGCAATGAAACTGGAGCAATAAACGACCTTACTCTTGTTGATAAAATAAGAAAACAGCATTGCCCAAAAGCGCTTTTGCATATTGACGGCGTGCAGGCGTTTTGCAAACTCGATTTTTCGGTTGATGATTTTTCAGCAGATTTTTATACAATCTCTGCCCATAAATTTCATGGGCCAAAGGGCGTTGGTGCGTTGTATGTAAGAAATATAAACGACATAAAACCAATTGTTTTTGGTGGCGGTCAAGAGGGTGGTTATCGTTCTGGTACTGAAAATGTTGGCGGAATAATGGCGATGAAGTATGCCGTTGAAAGTATCGACATTTGCAAAAATTTTGAAAAGGTTTGCAAATTAAAAGAAATTATGACGGCAATTTTAAGTCAAAACAATGTTATAAGTATTATCAACGACGGCAATTTTAGCCCTTATATTTTAAGCGTTTCATTTGCGGGCGTAAATGGTGAAACGTTGATGAGAAAATTGCAAGATAATGGGGTTGTCGTAGGCATGGGCAGTGCCTGTTCGGCAAAAAAATCTGGCAACAGAATTTTGGAAAGCATGGGAAAGGTTAAAGAAGAAATTAAATCTCATATAAGAATATCTTTTAATGAGTTTTTAAGTGAAAATGAAGTTGAAAATGCCGGAAAAATTATTTTACAAACATATCAAGAATTGTGGGAGAAGGTAAAATGAGGGTTTTGTTGTTAAGATTTGGCGAGTTGTACTTGAAAGGTAACAATAGAAATGTTTTTGAAAGCGTGCTTATTTCAAATATAAAAAAGGCTCTTGTTGGCCATGATTTTAAATTTGAAAAAACCTTTGGCAGATATGTTATTTCTTCATATGCTGAAAAAGAAGAAAGCGTTTTAATTGAAAAATTGTGCAAGGTGTTTGGGCTTTATAGTTTAAGTCCTGCATTTGAGGTGGAGGCTGGCGTTGATACTATTTCCTCTGTTGTTGGCGAAGTTGACGTTTCGGGCAAGTCTTTTAAAGTTTTTGTAAAACGTGCAGATAAAACCTTTCCTATTTCATCAATGGATTTTGCAAAAGATTTAGGGGAGATGTTGTTAAATTCTTACAATGACTCTTTTGTTGATTTATATAATCCGCAAGTAGAAATTCATGTTGATATTCGTATGAATAAAAAGGCTTATGTTTTCACTCAAAGCATAAAATGTCAAGGAGGCTTGCCTTTGGGGGTGTCTGGTAAGGGACTTTTGCTTTTGTCGGGTGGTATAGACAGTCCTGTTGCTGGTTATTTGGTAGGCAAGCGAGGTATGGAATTTGAATGTTTGCATTTTCATAGTTATCCATACACGTCAGAACTTGCTCGCGACAAAGTTTTGACTTTGGCAAAAAAAATGAGCGCTTATGTTGGTAAATTAAAAGTTCATGTTGTTTCTTTCACAAAGGTGCAAGAGGCAATTCATGCAAATTGTTCGCCAGAATTTATGATAACAATTATGAGGCGAATTATGATGCGTGTTGCCGAAAGGTTGTGTCAACAAAATTCTTTGGGCGCCATAATAACAGGGGAAAGTCTTGGTCAGGTTGCAAGTCAAACTATGCAAAGTATGACGGCGACAGGAGTAGTGGTTAAAAGAACTCCAATTTTCAGGCCTTGCATTGCAATGGATAAAGAAGAAATCATCAAGGTTGCAAATGAAATAGATACATATCAAACTTCTGTTTTGCCTTATGAAGATTGTTGCACTGTGTTTCTTCCTAAAAATCCTGTTATCAGGCCAACCATTGAAAGATGCGAAAGGGAGGAGAGGAAACTTGACGTGGACGCTTTGGTGGAGGAGTGTTTGAATACCGAAGAAATTGTTGAAATAGGATAAGGCAAAAGTTATTTTAAAAACATAAACTAAAAGAGTGGGGTAATCCTGCTCTTTTTTTGTTGTATTTTTTTGCGTTGTAGGGGAGAACGATAAGAAATATACAAAAATTTTAGTATTTATAAAAAGACAATTTATATTTTTTCATATTATGCAATATATATTAAAAATGCGTGAATAAATATACAAAAATCGCTTGCATAATTATAAAAAATGATGTATAATAATCAAAAATCTATGCATAAGCATAAATTTATAAATATTCACAAACGCTATTCACCTTTATTTTAAAGGGTTATAGCGATTTAGGAGAAATTATGGCAAGAAGTGCACGACAATCGAAGATATTGGAACTTATCTCTACAAAAGAAATTGAAACACAAGATGAACTTGCAAGAGAACTTAAAAATGCAGGTTTTGAAATCACACAAGCAACAATTTCCAGAGATATTAAAGAACTTGGGCTTACCAAGATTTTATCCAGCAGTGGCAAATACAAATATTGTTTTGTTGGCTCTGATGAGCAAGTTGTTTCTAATAAATACATATCAATTTTCAAAGAGGCTGTTATTTCAGTAAAACCAGCAATGAATTTGGTTGTTGTTAAAACTATGAAAGGTATGGCTCCGGCTATTGTAAGTTTTGTTGATAAACTTAACATCGCAGAACTTATGGGTGCAGTCAACGGCGACGATACAGTTATGCTTATTTTCCCAACCACAACCTATGCAAGTCAGGCAATTGTTACGCTGACAGATATGTTAGTTTGAGGTAACGCCATATGCTTCAAACTTTATCGATTAAAAATGTTGCACTTATCACCAAACTTTCAATAGAATTTTCAAAAGGCTTTAACGTATTTCTTGGTGAAACCGGCGCGGGTAAAAGTATAATTTTTGATTCTCTAAATTTTGTGCTTGGAGGCAAGGCTGATAAAACACTTATCCGTTCTGGCGAAAATGAAATGAGGGTTGACGCACTTTTTTCTGACCTTTCACAACAGGTTCAAGAAAATTTGGCAGAACTTGGGTTTGACGGCGATGAAATAATGCTTTCTCGCACACTAAACCTTGACGGTCGTTCAACTATTAGGGTAAATGCAATGCCTGCAACTCAATCTATTCTTAAAACAATAGGTGCTATGCTGGTAGATTGCTATTCTCAACATGAAAGTGTGGACTTATTAAAAAGCAAAAATCACCTGTCAATGCTGGACAAGTTTGGCGGAGAGATTGTTGCACTTGCAAAACATGAAGTTGCAACTATATATAATAAAGAAAAAGAAATCTCTCATAAAATCAATGAATTTGGCGGAGATGAATTTGAAAGAGAAAGAATGGCTTCTCTTCTTGAATATCAAATTCAAGAAATAGAAGGTGTCAATTTGCAAGTTGGCGAAGACGAGCAGTTGCAAGAGAAGTTGAAACTTATGCAAAACGCCGAAAAAATTTATGAAGTAGTAGGTGCTTGTGAGGGGCTTTTAAGCGACGGCATGTCATCGTGTTTGCAAAGCCTGCAACAATCTTCAAGTTTTCTTGCGTCGTTAAGCCAATTTGATGAGGTTTGCGATTGCAAGGAAAGGCTTGATAGTGCAAGATATGAAATAGAAGATATTGTTCAAACCTTAAACGCCATAAAAGACAACGCCGATTTTGATGAGCGTGAATTTGAAAAAATGGACAGAAGGCTTGACGAAATAAAGCGAATTACCAAAAAATATGGTGGCTCCATAGAAAATGCAATTGCATTTCTTGAACAGGCGAAAGAGAAGTTTAATAATTTGCAAGATAGTGAATTTATGCTTGCAAAACTGCAAAAAGAAAAAGACCTTTGCAGACAGCAACTTATAAGCGCTTGTGAAAAATTAACTGAAATAAGAAAATCTACAGCAAAGGAAATTGAAAGAAAAATAGTTGAAGAGCTTAAACAGTTGGGTATGAAATCCAGTATGTTTGAAGTATCAATAAATCAACTGACAGAGCCAACCGCAAACGGCAATGATAATGTTGAATTTATCTTCTCTGCAAATAAAGGGCAAGAACTTAAATCGCTTTCAAAAACCGCGTCTGGGGGAGAATTAAGTCGATTTATGCTTGCAGTCAAAACAATTTTTGCAAAAATTGGCGGGGCGCAAACATTGGTATTTGATGAAATCGATTCTGGAATCAGTGGCGAAACAGGCAACATTGTTGGCTGTAAACTTGCCGGAATTTCAAAGGATGCACAGGTGTTATGTATTACACATCTTCCACAAGTTGCATCACACGCAAATGCTATGTACTTTGTGTCTAAAAAGGAAGTGGACAACTCAACATTCACGCAAGTTTCAAACTTAAACGAAGAAGAAATCATACAAAATCTCGCAAAAATGGTTGTAGGCGAAAACCTTACAGAAACGGCTATTTTACAGGCGAAAGAGATGCGTGATAAAGCATTGAATAAATAAAGGCAATTTGCAAAGACTAACCTTAATGGTTGGTCTTTTTTATATAGGCGGAGGTGCTGTTTGAAGAACAAAAGGGGTTATTTTATATATGCATTAGTTTTTACGTTGGTTTTTATTTTAAGTAATATTTATATAGAAAAAATCTTCACATTGCCTAACGAGTTTTACGCAAGTTATGAAGAGGTTGAAGAGATAAACCATGAAAATCAATTTGGCAGATTGGTTAAGGTGGAACTAAAAGAAAAAGAAGTACTTACAGGCGATACACAAAGAATGAAAGGGGAAATTGTTTTTAAATTGTTTGGTTTTTTGCCTATTAAAAAAACTGAGGTGAATATTTTACCAGAAGAAGAGGTTTATGTTGGCGGTTGCCCGGTTGGACTTTCAATGCAAACAGACGGCGTTGTTATAGTCAGCAATGCAATGATAAGTGCTGACCATTCGCAAATGATTAAAAACCAATATTTGCAAAATGGCGATGTTATTGTTTCAATAGACAAATGTGCAGTGCATAATAGCGAAGAACTTGTATCTGCCATTGAAAATTGCAAAAACGAAGTTGTAAATGTTGGAATTTTGGACGGAGCGAAAGAAAGGAATATTGATATTCCTATCATAAAAGATAGTGATGGCAAAAACAAACTTGGAGTTTGGGTAAAAGATGGCTATTCTGGTGTTGGAACTCTTACTTTTGTTAAAAAAAATGATAAAACTTTTGGCGCTTTGGGGCACCCAATAACCAATGGGACAAATGAAAATCCTCTTCCAATTGAAGGTGGCGAAATTTATTCCTGCTCTTTGGTAGATATTGCAAAGGGGGAAAGAAATAAACCGGGGGAATTGCGAGGCGTTTTTGTTAAAAAGAATAAACAGGGTGAATTTTGCAAAAATACAGAAGTAGGCATATTTGGCGAGTTATGCGACGGCGACAATCTTGTTGACCAAAATAGAAGTGCCAAGTTGGGTGGACGATTAAGCGTAAAAACGGGCAAAGCAAAATTGGTTTCATCGGTAAGCGGTATTTTGGAAGAATATGATATAGAAATAATAAAGGCTAATTATCAAGCAAAGTCGGCAAGTAAAAGCATGGTTATACGTGTAGTTGACCCAAAACTTTTAAACCTTACAGGGGGGATAGTTCAAGGAATGAGTGGCTCGCCAATCATTCAAGATGGCAAAATTGTTGGTGCAGTTACCCATGTATTTTTGGCTGACCCGACAAAAGGGTATGCGGTATACAGTGATTGGATGCTGGAAAATATGGCGTAAAATAAGGCTATTATGTAATTAAAACATAACATAATAGCCATTTTTATATATTAAAAAAAGAAACCTGTCTGTATAAGAAAGGTTTCTTCTTTTAACGTGAAGCATATCTCCTTCACACTATTATAATGTGCAAACTTACCAATCTTATTCATTAAATTCAGGGTTTATTTGAATTTTATTTGCAACGCTTTTTCTCATATCTTCGCTTATTGCTGCATAGTGCTTTTTGGTTGTGTTGACATCTTTGTGCCCCAAAACATCTGCAACGATGTATATATCTCTTGTTTCTTTATAAAGGTTAGTGCCAAAAGTGCTTCGCAACTTATGAGGTGAAATCTTTTTAAGTGGAGATGCTTGTTTTGCAAATTTTTTCACAAGGTTTTCAACTGCACGAATTGAAATTCTTTTGTTTTGTAATGATATAAACATTGCCTTTTCCTTCTCTTCAAGACCAATTGTTGCTCGTTTTTCAAGCCAAGTTTTAAGTGCCATAGCAACTTCTTGTGAGAAGTATAAAACGGTGCGGTTTCCGCCTTTTCGGGTTACTATAAATGCATTTTGGTTGAAATCAAAACTGTCAATATTAAGCCCAACAAGTTCAGAAATTCTTATTCCTGTGCCTAAAAATAGGGTGATAATTGCGTTGTCGCGTTCAAACGTGTTTTTATTATATTCCCTTTGTCTTTTGCTGAAATCGGCAGGATTTTCAACCACATTCATAAGTTTTGAAACCTCATCACGCTCTAAACGAACAATTTCTTTATTATGAAGTTTTGGGGTTTCAATTTTGCTTGCGACATTTGCAGAAATCATATCATGATTGAAAAGATATTTAAAGAAAGAGCGCAATGATGCAAGTTTTCTTGCCTTTCCGCGTTCATCATTTTTATAGTCTTTGCCGTCAAGTTGATAATATGACAAATAGGACAAATATTGCTCTATATTAAGTGCTTTTATTTTATCTATATCGTCAAGCGAAATTTCATCTGTTTGCTTTTTAAAAAGGTATTTGCTTATGTAGTTATAAAAAACATACAAATCCATGGCGTAATTGTATCTTGTAAGAGAAGATGTGTTGTTTTCTATGCCAATAAAAAAGTTAAGGCAATATTCCGGCAATCTCTCTGTATATTTTGCCATTTTTTCACGATTTTTCATGTCGCGTTTTTGATAAAAACTTAAATTTTCATTCATAACAACTATAAGTATATTCATTTTTTAATAAAAATCAAACGATTTTGATATCTATGCGTAAAATATTTAAAGAATGTTTGTGAAAAAGAACAAATTGTTTGACTTAAATAAATTATAAATGTATAATAATTCCATAGATTGTAGGAGGAATTATGATTGATATAAACATTATTAGAACCAATCCAGACCTTGTTAAGGAAAATATTAAAAAGAAATTTCAAGAGCATAAACTTCCATATGTTGATGAAGTTCTTGTGCTTGACCAAGAGGTAAGGGCTTGTAAAAGAGAGGGCGATGAACTTCGCGCAAGCAGAAATGCATTAAGCAGTAAAATTGGTCAACTTATGAGAGAAAAAAGGGTTGACGAAGCAAATGAAATAAAAGCACAAGTTGTAAAAAACAACCAACGCATTGTTGAAGTGGAAGAGAAAGAGGCTGAAATTAGTGCTAAACTTAAAAAACTTATGATGTCTATTCCCAATATTATTGATGACGATGTTCCTATTGGCGAAGATGACAGCAAAAACGTTCAAAGATTGACTGTTGGCGATGCTAAAAAAGCAACATTTGAAATTCCATATCACGCTGATATTTTGGAAAGTTTAAGCGGGCTTGACCTCGACAGCGCTCGTCGTACAAGCGGAAATGGTTTCTATTATCTTACCGGCGATATAGCAAGACTTCACTCTTCAATTCTTTCTTATGCAAGAGATTTTATGATAAATAAGGGTTTCACATATTGTATCCCTCCATTTATGATAAGAAGTGATGTTGTTACCGGTGTTATGAGTTTTGAAGAAATGGCAAACATGATGTACAAGATTGAAGGCGAGGACTTATACCTTATTGGAACAAGCGAACACTCTATGATTGGAAGATTTAAAGATACAATCATAAAGGAAGAAGACTTGCCACTTTGCCTTACTTCATATTCACCATGTTTTAGAAAGGAAGTTGGTGCTCACGGCATTGAAGAACGTGGAATTTATCGCGTACACCAATTTGAAAAACAAGAAATGATTGTAATATGTAAGCCAGAACAATCAAGAGATTGGTACAAGAAAATGTGGCAAATTTCATCTGAATTTTTTGCAACCCTTGACATTCCTCATGAAGTTATGGAATGTTGCAGTGGCGACCTTGCAGACCTTAAAGTTAAATCTTGCGACTTAAATGCATGGAGCCCTCGCCAAGATAAATATTTTGGAGAATTAGGCTCTTGCTCTAATCTTACTGATGCACAGGCTCGTCGTCTTGGAATTAAATTTAAAACTGCTGACGGCGAAATTAAACTTGCGCATACTCTTAACAATACAGTTGTTGCACCTCCAAGAATGTTGATTGCCTTTTTGGAAAACAACTTAAACGAAGATGGAAGTGTAAATATCCCAGAGGCTTTAAGACCATATATGGGAGGACAAACAAAAATTTTGCCAAGAAAATAAAATAATTGCGGATAAAGGAAATGTATGCCAAAGGTTAAAATCACAAAACAATTGGTTGAAATGATTGCAGAAAAAGACAATTCACAATTTGTAAGCACAATAAGCGACAAAGTGAATGGTCTTTTGTCGCTTGCTATTGAAAATTTGGCTAATAAAGTATCTTATATTTCGCCTGATAACGTAACACTTCAACCAATAAATGAAATTTTTAATAATTCCTTTGTTGATGGTTCGGAATATGTATACCTATTAGGTGTTGAAAATGCACAATTGCAACTTAACACCATAAAAAAAGAGGGGCTTTGGAAGAACTTTAAAAAACGAGTGATTTATTTTTGGAAAAATCGAAAATCTTTGCGTAAGAAAAAGAAACGCAGAAGAAAAAAAGACACAGAAAAACCTCAACAAAATATAAATTTTGACCAAGCAAGTTATACAATTTTTGACCTCGCAGAAGATTTGCAACAAAGTTTAAGCAATTTTTTGACAGAAACATCTATGATTTATCTTGATAAAAACACAATTCAAATTGTGGGAAAGGAAGATTTAGGGTCGAATGTAAAAATTGTAATTCATGTTATAAGTCAAGAGAAACAGATATTTAAGCACTTTATAAGCATGAAATCTGGATATTTAGATATAAACTTAGGCAACAGGTATCATCTTTTAAGCGAAAAACAGTTTTATGTTGGTGAAAATCTTACAAAAATGTTAAGGATTTTTAATAGTCTGTATTTTAATGTAAACGGACGTTTGCCAAATCAAATCTTTGTTGAAAGCGTGCTTTGTTCTGTTCCAGAGGATTTGTTTGCCGGAGATGATATATATAAAGTCTATTTAAAAATTGTAAATTATATTTCATTAAAATCTATAAGAAATATAAAATCAATAAATGACCCAAGCAAAACAATTCATGAAGATAAAGTTTGTGGTGGCTGTGGTATTGGTTTCAATAAAATGCTTGCAGAAATTGGCAATGATAAAATATAGCGAAAATAAGTAATTATATAAATATAACAAAATAGACTTGTATTTAATGGTAGTATGTGTTCATCTATGCGTAAAACCTGTCTTTTACGTATAGATAGGGCAATTGACATACTACCATTTTTTAACCCCTATTTTAATATTTTCTCATTCAAATTGTTGATACTCTTTTTTAATTGAACCCTTAACTACCATAATAAATGTTTTTCAGTGAATTACTCGCTGTTTTTTTATTGTAGTCTATTATGTTTAACATACTACCCTGCAAAAAATTAACTAAAAACCTTAAAAAATGTTGACTTGTTGATTTATGTTGATTATAATTTTTATAAAGGAAGAAATATGGAACTATACGCAAAAGGTCAATTATCATTTCTTATGCTTACATGCTTGCAAGAGCGTGATTTTTATGGACTTGATATTATAAGTGAAATTTCAAATCGAAGTAACGGACGTATCAACTTAAAAAAGCCAAGTGTTTACTCCAATCTTACAAGAATGGAAAAACAAAAATACATAACTTCGTATATGCAAAGCAGTGATTTTGGTCCAAATCGCAAATACTATTCTTTAACTGAAAGCGGAAGAAAATTCTACCAAGAATTGAAAGAGTATTTTGATAGAAACAATATAGATGTTTTCCGTGATTTTGTAGATAGTGATTCCCCTGCCGTTGTGGAAGAACAACCTAAATTTGAAGATAAAACTGTTGAAACAAAGATGCAAACAACAGAAACGACTGATGATTTTTTTGATTTTTCTTCTCTTGAAGCAGATGAAGAGAAAGAAGAAGATGTTGAAGAAGATGCGGTTGAAGAAAAACCAACAAATGATTTTAAGTTTTTAAAGAAAGCACCAGAAGAGGTATTGCAACCAAAATCAACAGAAATAAAGGCAGAAGATGACTCCCCTGTTGAAAGAGAAAACGAAAAAGTTGACAATGTATCAATTGAAGAATACAACAAAAGATTGTACGATATTTCAAAGGATATAAATAAATTTAAAAGAAAAAGAAGTTTTGCCGAAGACCAAATTGCAATGCAAACTACCGCTCCTTTGGTTGATTCTCAAGAAAAAAATAAGGCAAACCTTGAAGAATTTAAACATTCTTTCTTGGAAAACAAAAATAAATATTCAACTGAATCGTTTACCACCCTTGATTTTTCAAGATATGCAAAAAACAACAAAACAATTATAGAAGAAAAACCAGCAGTAAAAGAAGAAATCAAAAATGATGCGGTTTTTATTACAAAAAGATATAACGTTGAAGACTTGGAAAAACCTAAAAGAATTGAGCCGCCAAGATTACGTATTGTAGAAACTGATGTCGGTGCAAAGGAAAGCAAACTGCCCGCACCAAAACGCGACAAATCGATAGACCCTTCTCATAAGGATATTTTGACTAAACTTTATTCTAAAACCAAAGATAACTCTGCGCAAGAAGTAAGAGAAGATGCTTTGTATGATTATGATGACCTTAAAGAATATTATAATAAGCAAAGCATTGCTTTTAGCGAATACAAAAAAACTTCGCATAAGGTAGAGCATAACACTACTAAGTTGTATTTTATCGCAAGCATTATTGCATTTTTATGTGCAGTGGCTTGTTCTGGTATCATTTACGGAGTTTTGGCTGGCGTGAATATGCTAAATCCTAATACAAACTTTATGTTTATTCTTTTACCTGCCCTTTTGCTTATAGATGTAATTTGGAAGTTTGTGAATTTTAAGCGACTTAAAGCGTCTATGCCGACGCAAATTTTGCCACAATGGCAAATTTGGGCGTTGTACCTTATTATAGCTGGTTTGATTGTTTGCTTGAATTTTATATGTGGACTTTCAACACAAACATTTGCAATGTTTGCAACTACAATCACTTTGCCACTTATAGTGGGAATTATTGTTTTTCCTGTATATTACTATATAAGAAGATATTTAATCATTAAACATTGGAAATAATAAAAATGCCACTTGATGTGGCATTTTTTAGTTGTCTTTTGTTTTCTTTTTACACGCCGAAATGATAAGTTCTGTAAGCATAAATGCTATGATGATTATAAGCGAAATCATAAAAATGTATGAAATTGAATTTTCAAAAATACTACACAAAAGGGTTACTGCACCGGCAGAAATTGCACCCCCTACAACAATTGACAAAACGCAATAATTGATATTTAAGTTTGAAATGCCTGCAATCAAACTACCCGTCCAAACCCCGGTTAAAGGTATGGGTACAGCCACAAGTCCCGCTAAGGCAAGATATTTTGTAAACGTTGATTTTTTGTTTTGTATAGTTATACTTTTATAATTATACTTTTTAAAAAATGATGTTGTCAAAAAGCCTGTTGTTTTGCTTTTCAATTTTCGAACAAGAAAAATAATTAAATAGCATGGCAAAACTGAACCTAAAAATGATAATGCAAAAGCACTGCTCGCAGGCAAGGCGTTGTTTCCCCAAATTGCTGTATTCATTGCCAAAGGAATTGCAATTTTGCTTTCCAAAGTAGGCAAAAAAGCAACTATAAGTACGGCAAGCCAAACGCAATTTATAAAGTTATTGGCAAAAAATTCAGTAATAAAATTCATAGTATAAATTATTCTGCAAGCATATAAAAAAGACCTAATCTTTGTAGGATTAAGTCTTATTTTATTTATTTTGCTGTATCTGTAAAACGTTTTTCGCGAATAACAACAACTTTAATTTGGCCAGGATATTGCATTTCCTCTTCAATCTTTTTGGTAATATCTTTTACAAGGAATACCGCATTATTGTCAGATACTTGGTCTGGCTTAACAATAATTCTTACTTCACGTCCTGCTTGAATAGCATAAGATTTGTCAACGCCTTTAAAACCATTGCAAATTTCTTCCAATTGTTGTAAGCGCTTTATATAATTTTCAAGGTTTTCTCTTCTTGCACCTGGACGAGAACTTGAAATTGCATCAGCAACTTGAACGATGATTGCCTCAACAGAGTTGAATGGAACTTCGCCGTGGTGGGCTTGAATACAATGAATTACAGCCTCCGATTCCTTATATTTTCTTGCAAGGTCTACGCCGATAGATACGTGAGTTCCTTCAATTTCATGGTCAAGCGCCTTTCCTATATCGTGAAGAAGTCCCCCACGTTTTGCAACTTGAACATTTGCACCAAGTTCTGTTGCCAAAAGCCCTGCAATAATTGAAGTTTCAACGCTATGCTTTAAGCAGTTTTGACCATAACTTGTTCTGTATTTTAATCTTCCTAAAATTTTTACAAGTTCATGGTTAAGATTGAAAATGCCTACATCGTTGCAAGCGTTTTCCCCTGCTTCTTTGGTGATTTTTTCAACTTCACGTTTTGCTTTTTCAACTATTTCTTCAACTCTTGCTGGGTGAATTCTTCCGTCTACTATAAGTTTTTCAAGGCTTAATCTTGCAACCTCTCTTCTTATAGGGTCAAAACTTGAAATTGTGATTGTTTCAGGAGTGTCGTCAACAATAAGTTCTACGCCTGTAACGCTTTCAATAGAGCGAATGTTCCTACCTTCACGTCCAATGATGCGTCCTTTCATTTCATCATTTGGCAATGCCACAGTTGTGATTGTCATTTCTGATGAAAGGTCGGTTGCACATTTTTGAATTGCACCAACTACAATGTTTTTAGCGATTTTTTCTGCATTTTCTTTTGCTTCATCTTCAATTTGCTTAACCATAATGCCGGCATCTTTTCTTGCCTCTTCGGTTACGCTTTCAATAAGCAAATCTTTTGCATCTTTTTTTGTAAGGCCGGATATTTTCTCAAGTTTTTCAAGCATTTGTTCCTTGATTTCATCCTGCTCTTTCATTTTATCTGTAAGTTTTTGTTTTTCTTGCTCTAATTGTTCTTTTTCATTATCAAGTTGTTGGCTTTTGCCGTCAAGTTGAACTTCTTTTTTTGTTAAATACTCTTCTCTTTGGTCAAGGCGTTCTTCCTGTTTTTGGAATTCCCCTCTTCTTTCTTTTGCTTCGTTGTTTGCTTCATCGCGAATTTTTTGAGCCTCTTCTTTTGCTTCTAAAATAGACTCTTTTTTAATGCTTTTCGCCTCTGCATACGCCTCTTCAATTATTTTTACAGCATTTGATTTGCTTTTGCCAATTTTTTTGCTTGCAAATATATTGTAAAATATAGCACCGAGAACCGCACCCACTACAAGGGCGATGATTCCGCTGATTATACCGGCATTTACAGCAGCGTTGCATAATGTGCTTAAACTGCTCATAATTTCCCCTTTTATGGCGGTACAAAACCACCATAGATATTATAACTTACGTGGTGCTGTTATGTCAAATAAATTCTCTCTAAATATAAAAAAATAATTCTCAATATTTTGTAGAAAGAAAAAAAGAGGTTTGATGCCTCTTTTATTTTAAAATCTTGATTTAGATATGTCATAGTTGGAGGTAAAATCTTCCTTAAATTCTTTGAAATAGTCGCCAAGAATAGCCTCTCTGCAATCGTGGGCAAGTTGAATAAGATGATATAAATTATGAATTGAAAGAAGTTGAGCCCCCAACATTTCATCGGCGTTGATTAAGTGTCTTATATAGGCACGAGTGAAGTTTTTACAAGTATAGCACTGGCAACCTTCTTCAAGTGGAGAAAAGTCCTCTTTGAAACTTGCGTTTTTTACCACTAATTTACCTTTACGAGTGAAAGCAGTGCCATTTCTTGCAATACGAGTTGGCAAAACGCAGTCCATCATGTCAACACCCCTTGCAAAACCTTCTACAAGGCAGTCAGGAGAGCCTACACCCATTAAATATCTTGGTTGATTTTTAGGCAGAAGAGGATTGAGCATATCCAAAATATCATACATAACGCTTTTTTCTTCTCCAACCGATAGTCCGCCTATGGCAATACCGCATTTTGCGTAAGGCAGGCAATCTTTCACACATTCTGCTCGTAAATCTTTATAAACATTGCCTTGAACGATAGGGAAAAGCATTTGATTTTCGGTTTTGTGTGCTTTATAGCATCGGTCAAGCCATAGTTTTGTGATTTGGCGGGCTTTTTCGGCATCTCTTTTTGTGCAACCTGCTTCTGTGCATTGGTCAAAAGCCATTATAATATCCGCGCCAAGAGCCTCTTGTATTTCCATATCCTTTTCAGGTGTTATAAAATGCTTTTCTCCATTTAAATGAGAACGAAATTCAACGCCCTCCTCGCTAACCTTTCTTAAATTTGAAAGGGAAAACACTTGAAAGCCACCGCTATCGGTTAAAATTGGTTTGTCCCAATTCATAAATTTATGAAGTCCACCCGCTTTTTTAACAAGTTCATGTCCTGGGCGAAGGTACAAGTGGTATGTGTTTGATAATATTATTTGTGAGCCAATTTCTTTAAGTTGATTTGGAGTAAGTCCTTTTACCGTTGCTTGTGTTCCAACAGGCATAAAAATTGGCGTTTCAATGTCGCCATGAGGTGTATGAAAAATGCCAGCCCTCGCACCCGTATGCGGACATTCTTTGATAACTTCGTAACTGAATAAATTGCTCATAAAGCCTCCATATTGTATGTTGTTTTAAATATATCTTACAACATATTGTATTATTGAATAAACATGCTATCACCGAATGAAAAGAAACGATATTTTTGTGTAACTGCTTCATTATAGATTTGCATAGTTTGGTCGTAACCAGCAAAAGCAGAAACCAGCATTATTAAGGTGCTTTCTGGCAGATGAAAGTTGGTTATAAGTGCATCTACAACTTTAAATTTATATGATGGGTATATAAAAATCTTTGTTTCTTTGCGTTGAGGAAGTATAACTCCCTGTTCATCACAGCAACTTTCAAGCACACGTACAGAAGTTGTGCCAACCGCAACAATTCTTTGTCCATTTGCTTTTGCCTTATTAAGTATGTTTGCGTTTTCTTCGCTCATTTCCACATATTCACTATGCATATCGTGATTTAATATGTTGTCCTCTTTTACCGGACGAAAAGTGCCCAGCCCTACGTGCAACAACACTTCGACAATTTGCACCCCTTTCCCCTTTATTTTATCAATAAGGTCTGGGGTAAAATGTAGGCCGGCTGTTGGTGCCGCAGAAGAGCCCTCCACTTTTGAATAAACCGTTTGGTATCTTTCTTTTTCTTTTAATTTTTCATGAATGTATGGAGGCAGAGGCATTTGTCCTACTTCTGCAAGTCGTTGCTCGAATACTCCGTCAAATATAAATTTAACTTTGCAGGCACCATATTCACCCTTTTCAATGACTTCGCAAGCAAATTGGGTATTAAATGTGATTATTGTGCCCACACTTAAACGCTTTGCTGGTTTTGAAATCACCTCCCAATGGGTAAGGTCTATTCTTTTTTGAAGCAAAATTTCAATTTTTGCACCTGTATCTTTATATCCAAAAAGTCTTGCTGGCAAAACGCGAGTGTTATTAACAACAAGCACATCACCCGCCTTTAAAAAGTCGGTTATATCACGAAAAATTTTATGCTTAATGGTGTTTGATTTTCTGTTGTAAACAAGCAAACGAGAACTATCACGTGGTTCAACAGGAGTTTGGGCGATAAGTTCTTCGGGAAGATTGTAGTAATAACTACTTCTTAATAGAAGATTTTTGTTTTGTATATTTGAATTGTTTTCCATAATGTTCTCTTAAATTTGTGGCATTTCTATGCCAAAATGTTTGTATGCTGGTTCTAAGGCAACTCTGCCGCGTGGCGTACGAGAAATAAAGCCAAGTTGAAGTAAATATGGCTCATAAACGTCCTCAATGGTGGTGGCATCTTCGCTTATGGTTGCAGCCAAAGTATCCAGACCGACAGGACCTCCACCAAATTTGTTTATAATTGACAGCATGATTTTTCTATCAATTGTATCAAGACCTAATTCGTCAATTTCCATAATTTGCAATGTTTTTACTGCAATTTCTTTTGTTACATTCCCCGTTCCAAGTACTTGTGCATAATCACGTACGCGTTTAAGAAGTCTGTTTGCAATACGAGGAGTTCCGCGTGAACGAAGGGCAATTTCTCTGCTTGCGTCATCATCAATTTTAACACCAAGAATGTTGGCACTGCGTGTGATGATAACCTGTAATTCATCTGCGCTATAAAGTTCCAAACGACAAATTACACCAAATCGGTCGCGTAGTGGGTTTGTAAGCATACCTGCTCTTGTGGTTGCGCCAATTAAAGTGAAAGGCTTTATTTTAAGCCTCATATTTCTTGCCGAAGGACCTTTACCCACAATAAAATCAAGTGCGAAATCTTCCATTGCGGGATATAAAATTTCTTCAACCGTTTTGTTTAAGCGGTGTATTTCGTCAATAAACAAAACGTCATTTTGATTTAAGTTGGTAAGAATGGCTGCAAGGTCGGCAGCATGCTCTATTGCAGGGCCAGACGTAACCTTAAATTGTGCCCCCATTTCATTTGCGATGATGTGCGAAAGAGTTGTTTTACCAAGTCCCGGTGGCCCATACAGCAACACGTGGTCAAGGCTTTCCTTTCGCTCTTTTGCTGCTTTAATGTATATAGAAAGCGACTCCTTAACCTTTGTTTGTCCCATATATTCATCAAAAGAAGTTGGGCGAAGTGAATTTTCTATTTCTGCATCAGTAAGATTTTTGGTGCTTGTGATAAATCTTTCGTTGTCTTCCATCAGCCTTTATACCCCCTTAATGCTTTTGAAATAATTTCTTCTGCTGTGGCATCTTTGCTTGCATAAGAACGTGCAAGCATATATGCATCATTTTTATTTATACCCAAACTGATAAGAGTATCGGTTGCCATTTGTACGGCATCTTCATCAAATTCAGATTGAAATGTAGCGTCATTGGAATTGTCGCCTAAAACGCTTAACTTATCTTTCAGTTCAAGACAAAGTCTTTCAGCCGTTTTTTTACCTAAACCTTTGATTTTTGACAGAAGTTTTAAATCTTCTTTGATAATTGCAAGTGTAAGGTCAGCCAAAGACATTCCAGATAAAATTGAAATGGCAAGTTTTGGACCAATTCCGCTTACAGTTATAAGTTTGGAAAAAAGTTCCTTTTCTTCTTGTGAGGAAAAACCATATAAACTTACTCCGTCCTCGCGTACTGCCATGTATGTTAAAACTTTTACAGCATTGCCTTGCATTGGCAAACTTGACAAAGTGTTGGTTGAAACGCAAAGTTCATATCCTACACCATTTACATCAATTTGTAAAAGATTTTCTTGTTTATCCTCGATTATTCCTTTTAAAAATGAAATCATTATACCTCCTAATAATTTGACTATTATGTTATTATTGTATAACTACATTCGATTTTCGTTTAAAACAGAACTTGTTTGGCTGTGGCAGATTGCAACGGCAAGTGCATCGGCGGCGTCATCTGGTTTTGGAATTGAATTTAACCCCAAAATTGCCTTAACCATATACTGAACCTGTGCTTTTTCTGCACGACCATGACCGGTGAGTGCTTGTTTAATTTGCAATGGAGTGTATTCGTAAATATTGCCACAATATTTTTGGCAGGTAAGCACAATTACTCCCCTTGCTTGTGCAACAGGAATAACTGTTTTTTGGTTTTTAAAATAGAATAACTCTTCAATTGCCACAACGTCTGGTTTAAACTTTTCAAGCAAGAAGTTTAACGCACCTTCAATTGATTGAAGGCGAACAGGCATGCTATCTTCTTTGGGAGTGGTGATTGCGCCATAATCCAAAACCATATCTTTTTTAGTTGTATCAATCACCCCATAACCGACAATAGCGTAGCCGGGGTCTATCCCTAAAATAACCATAGATAAATTGTACAATAATCGGCAAATTTAGTCAATCAATTTTGTGTATAGACAACAAAAAATGGGCTTTTTGCCCATTTCATTTTAATACTTAGCGTTTTCATCCTCTTCTTTTTCAAATAATAAATCTTTTACAGACATAGGACGATATTCTTTTGTTTCGTGTTTCTTTTTCTTTGGAATTATTTCAAGAAAAGATAGTTGCCCATTTTCATCTTCATAAAGTCTGAAAGGCTGTTCGGTATCTTTGATGATTGGTGTGGCGGTTTCAACTTTCGCCTGTCTTTCTGCCTCTGCTTGGGCGCGTTTTTGCGCCTCTGCCTCACGAGCCTCTTTTGCAGACTCTTCCCTTTCTTCTTTTTCCATTTCCCATTTTGCGTACCAACTATAATGAGTCATTTTCACCTCCGTAAAGTAAAAGATGATTTGCCTACTTTTATTGTTTTACATTTAAAGTATAACACACCAAATTTGCAAAATCAATACTTTTTTTATTCTTCATCAGGAAGATTTACATTATGGAAAACTTCTTGAACATCATCAAGGTCTTCAAGTGCGTCAATCATTTTAAGGAACTTTGCAAGTTTTTCCTCTTCAAGGTCGATATAAGAATCTGGCTCTAATGAAGTTTTTGCCTCTAAAACGCTGTAACCTGCTTTTTCAAGCCCCTCACTTACAATGTTGTGCATATTTGGCTCTGTTGCAACTTCAATAGCATCATCGTATTCAACAACGTCTGTTGCGCCAAGGTCAAGTGCTGTCATCATAAGTTCATCAATATCAACCTTATCGGTTTTCTCCACTTCAACAGCCCCTTTTCTTTGGAAAAGATAACTTACGCAACCATTTGAGCCAAGTGCACCGCCAAATTTGTCAAACGCATGGCGAACATCACCTGCTGTACGATTTTTATTGTCGGTAAGACACTCTACAATAACAGCAGAACCACCTTGTCCATAGCCCTCGTATGTACAACTTTCGTAATTTACACCAGCAAGTTCTCCCGCTGCCTTTTTAATACTTCTTTCAATAGAATCGTTTGGCATATTGTTTTGTTTTGCTTTTGCAATAACATCACGAAGTTTAGGGTTTGAAACAGGGTCAGAGCCCCCTTGTTTTACGATAACCGCAATTTCACGGCCTATTTTTGTGAATATTTTTCCTCTTTGGGCATCACTTTTACCCTTTCTTGCTTGAATATTGTGCCATTTTGAATGTCCTGACATAGTTTGTCTCCTTTTTTCCTTTTCAGTATAAAACAACTGATTATCTTTTGTCAAATTGATTAAGCAATATGTTTAATTAAAAATTGTCCTTTGCCATTTGATACATGATAATTGCACCAGATACGGCGACGTTAAGGCTTTCGACGCCCTCTTTCATTGGAATTTTTATTGTTTTGGTGCAAATTTCGCGAAGTTCTTTGCTTACGCCTTGTCCCTCATTACCCAAAACAACGCCAATAGTGCTATTTGAACTATATTCAAATATATTTTCGCCATTCATATCTGCAACAAGTAATTGTAAATTCTCTTTCTTTGCAAAATCAATAAATTGCTTTTTGGTCATAGAATAAACTTTGCTGGTAAAAAGTGTACCAACGGTGCTTCTTACAAGTTTTGGATTGGTAGGCTTAACACTGTCAACCAAAAATACACTATCAAAGCCACAAGCTTTGGCTGTACGAATTAAAGTTCCCACATTGCCGGGGTCTTGCAAGCCGTCCAACACCAAAAAATTAGATTTAGGTTTTTCTACAATATGTTGTGTGTATTCTAAAACACATAATACATTTTGCGGGGTCGTACTGTCTGCAAGTTGTTCAATTTGAAAACGCTCGGCTTTATAAACTGGGCAGTCAATTTGCCAATCTATTTCATCAGCAACAAGCATAAGCAGAGGTTTAAGCCCCTGCCCAATTGCGTCTTTTATTATTTTAAAGTTATCTAAAAAAAGCAAAGAACTTTTTTCTCGTTTTTGCTTTTTTAAGTCTTTAATTAAGTTGCTTGAAGCCTTTTGCATTATTTAACTTGTCCTACAAGTGCAGAAAAAGCCTCTGGTTGTCTTACAGCCATATCAGCAAGAACTTTTCTGTTAAGGTCGATGCCTTTTGCTTTAAGTCCAGCAATGAATTTAGAGTAAGAGATTCCATTTTGTCTGCAACCAGCATTGATTCTGGTAATCCAAAGAGCACGGAAGTTTCTTTTCTTAAGTTTACGTCCGATATAAGCATATTGTCCGCTTTTCATAACTTGTTCTCTTGCAGTACGGTAGAGTTTTGATTTTGCACCTCTATAACCCTTTGCAGATTTTAAGATTGAACGACGTTTTTTAAGTGCGTTTACAGTTCTTTTAATTCTCATCTTTAAGCCTCCTACTATTTAGCCAAAAGGGACTTAATGTTTTGAGTGTTCTTTCCTGCGATGTAAGACCCTTTTCTAAGTTTTCTTTTATTTGCTTTTGATTTCTTTGTAAGGAAGTGTCCTTTACCAGGTCGAGCAAATTTAACCTGTCCGTTTGCGGTTAAGCGAAAACGTTTTTTGCAACCGCTGTGTGTTTTTTGTTTTGGCATGTTTCTTCTCCTTTATTTTGTTTTCTTGGGGCTGATAATTACAAATATGTTTCTTCCCATCAGTTCTGGTGCTTTATCGGCAGTACCTACTTCGGCAAGTCTATCGCAAAATTCTTTTACAATTTCAATTGCCTTCTTAACATAGGCTTGTTCTCTGCCCTTCATACGCAGGGTAACCTTAACTTTGTTTCCCTCTTGAAGGAATTTGCTTGCACTTGCAATGCGATAAGCAATGTCATACTCTTCAATAGTCATTGAGAGCCTTACTTCCTTGGTTTCAACAATCTTTTGGGCTTTTTTAATTTCTTTATCCTTTTTAAGTGCATCATATTTGAATTTACCATAATCCAATATTTTGCATACAGGTGGCACAGTACCGCCTGACATAAGGACAAGGTCAAGTCCTGCCTCTGTTGCCTTTTCAAGAGCCTCTTCCCTTGAAATAACACCAAGTTGTTCTCCATTTTCACCGATTAAACGAACATGCGATGCAGTGATTTGTTCGTTTGTTAAAAGTTCCTTAAAAATAATTATAATCCCCTTTTAAATAAAAATTGGTGGAAGCACAAAATTCCACCAAAAACCCATTTCAAAAAATTAAGTTTTATAACCGCATCTAACGCAATTGTTGACCGGTGAGAAGTGGAACTTCTACTTTCATGCACATATAATAGCATATTGAATTATCATTGTCAACCAATTTTCACATATTTTTTGTTTTTTCTTTAAAAATTGTTTTTTCAAGAAAAATGCCTAATTTTAAAATGATTTTATTTGAATTTTTAAGCGCACGTTCTTTCATAAGTGCTTTAAAAAATATTGTAAGCCCCGCAATTAGTGCAGAAGTTGAAATTGAGGTAAGCATAATCAGGTTTGCGTTTTCTACATGTCCTGTTAATGCAACCACAATGCATGCCCCACCTGCGCCGCAAAGCGTACTGCAAATATCACCTACAACATCGGCACAGAAAGAGCAAACTTTTTCAGAGTTTTCGCAAAATTTCAGCCCAACTCTTGCACCTTTTACATTTGAACTTGCCCATTTTTTAAAAACTTCAATATCCGCCGAGGCGACAGCAATGCCAACCATATCAAACGCGACTGATACAAAAACAAATACGCATATTCCCAAGATTGCAAAAACAATGCCCATTTTAGTAAGCAAAGTTTGAGATATAAAACCAAAGAAAAGGGACATACTGACAGCAATAAAAAACATCTTAAAGGCCCAGCGATATTTTTTTGCCCCGCTATACGATTGAATAGTTGTCTTATTGTATCTTTTCACAAAGTTATTTTATGAAAAAAGATATTTTGATATTCTAAACCTCTTCTAATTTATCTAATGTTTCTTTTATTTCTGTAAGTTTGCCTTTTGCTTGATTAAGGCAGTTATTGCAAACCAAAATCAACTCTTTGCCTCTTTCAAACAGTTTTAACGCTTCATCTAAACTTAATTGTCCGCTTTCAAGTTGATTGATTATTTGTGCAAGTTCTTTTGATGCCTCTTCATAAGATGACTTTTCCATATTTTCTCCTTTATTTAATTGGTTTTGCGTCAACCTTTCCATCTTTAAAGTAAATTTGAAGGTTATTTTCATAATCTACATTTTCAACCGATGAAAGGTTATTACCATTTTGCTCTATTTTTGCATAGCCCATGTTTAATATTTCATGCGGGTTGGATTTTATTAGTGCTTGTTCATTTAATCCAATTTCGTATAGTTTTTGTTCAATCATGCTTTTTGCATTTGATAAAAAAGAATCTTTTGTACGCTTTAATAATCCCTCTTCTTGCATAAGTATTTTACTGATTGAAGAGGAAATTTGAATTGCACGCCCTTTAACTTCCTGTGTAGCACGATTTGTAAAATGTTGAACAGCGTTGGAAAACATGGTTTTAAGTGATGAAAACTCTTGTTTACGCTCTGAAATATCAAATGTCAGTAATTCCGCCCCAGCCGATGGCGTAGGAACACGCAAATCGCTTACAAAGTCAATGATTGTAAAATCTGTTTCATGACCGACAGCAGAAATAATAGGTTTTGGGCAGTTGTAGGTTGCCCTTGCAACAATTTCTGTGTTGTACGCCCATAAATCTTCAAGCGAGCCACCGCCCCTTGCAACAACAATTACATCAATATTATCATAATTCCCCATAACTTCAATTGCGTGAGCGATTTCATTTTCGGCGTTTATTCCTTGTACTTTTGTATGGTAAAGAACTATGTCTACATTTGGGTTTCTTCGCCATGCAACATTTTTTATATCTTGAATAACTGCGCCGTCTCGAGAGGTGATAACGCCAATTCTTTGTATATGTTTAGGAAGAGATTTTTTATGAGCTGAACTGAAAAGCCCTTCATTTTCAAGTTTTTCTTTAAGTTTTAAAAACTCTTCGAAAAGTTTGCCCTGCCCCACTTTTGAAACTTTTACAACATTAAAATTAAATCTTCCACCCTTGATGTAATAGTTTGGCGAGCCTGATATAACAACCTGTTCGCCTTCTACGATGTCGTTTATAAAATTGGGATAAAAGCAAACGCAAGAAAGTGTTGCGTTTTCATCTTTCAGAGAGAAATATATAACATTGCGTGAAAAACTAACGCCAAAGACTTCACCAACAATTGATATATTGTGCAAAAGTTCTTCGGCGTCAAATATGCTTTTTATATATGTGTTAAACTTGGTTACTGAAATAGCCTCGTTCATCTTTCACCTGTTTAGTCTTTTTTAAGTATGGCAGAAATCACGCCGTTGATAAAACGACTGCTTTTTTCTGTTGAATATCTTTTTGCAATTTCAAGTGTTTCATTGATTGCAATTTGAAAAGGCGTACCACAAAATTTAATTTCTGTAAGTGCCAAATAGATAAGTGCAAGGTCGACTTTATAAACTCTTGACAGCGCGTACCCTATAAGATTTGCCTCAACAAGGCTTTCAAGTTCCGTTTTATTTTCGCTGAATTTAGTAACTATTTCGTTTGCAAAAGCCTTATCTTCTTCTTTTTTTAAACATGCAAAAAACTCTTCGTCAGGGCCGTAACTCTCCTTAACGAAAAGTCTTTCAAAAATAAGTTGAAATGCTTTTTCTCTTGCCTCTCTTCTCATTGTTCACTTGCCTCGTCGACATCAACGCCACACACGTGAACATTGATTTTACCCGGTTTGATGCCCACCATAGAGTTTAAAGAGTTTTTAATATTTTCTTGCACTCTGTAAGCGATGTCTGGCACGCTGTAACCGATATAAACCTTGATATAAACATCTACATTAAGCACTCCGTTTACATCAAATTTAATCTCCACACCCTCACTTTTGGTTTTTGACCATTTTCTGTGAAGTGGCAATTCTGCATTTGTAAGTGAGGCAACCCCATTGATTTCTTTGGTTGCAAGATTGATGATTGACAAAAGAATATCTCTATCAATCTCTACTTTGCCCTTTTTAGGCAATTGATTTGCTGTTTTGTCCATAGCAACTCCTATTCTTTTGTATTATAACACACTATTAAATGTTTTTGCAACTATTCAACAGGAATAATTTTTATATTTTCAATTCCGGTATTAAGTTGTGATTGAATAACTGCAACAATTTGTGCCACTTCTGTTGATGAAAGTTCCTCCGCTTTTACAACCGCATTAACATTGGAGTCTGTTATTGAAATCACGCAATCTTCAAAACCTTTTGCTTTGATAAGCCCCTCAACAATAAGTTCTTGCTCCATTTGTGAAATAAGTTGAAGTTTTGCATTTTCGGCATTTTTAACGGCATCTTGCGTTGAACTTTCATTGGCGATTATTGCATCATAATAAAGCATTTCTTGGTCGCGTGTAGATTCTCTGGTTGTTCTGTAAGTTTGGAAATATCCAACCGTAGTTGTTGTGTCGTCTGCTGGCGAGCCAGATACCGAACTGTTTAGCATAACATTTAAGTATCCTGTTACGCCAAGCAATAAAACCATTGCGCTGATGATGATAATTTTTGTTCTTTTTTTCATGATTTACTCCTTTTAAACATTCCCTTCCATAATATTTATCTTAGCGTTATCTACATTGATTATCGTTTGTATGATTGATAAAATGTTCATTCGTACACCAACATCTTCCGCCCCGTCTGCAACAACCACAATGCCAGAAACTACCGGATAGATTTCTTCTTGCACAACAGGTTGTCCATCAACCATAACTATTGTAACTGTTGTGATTGTTGTGCCATTTGATGATGTTTTTATCTCTTCTTCTGTGGCAAAAATGTATTCAAACCCCTTTTCTAATGTAACCATAACTTTTGCGTCGCCAACGCCTTTTACTGAGGTAATTACGTTTTTAAGTTTATTCTCTAAATAGCTTGTATATTCTTCTGACGAAGAAAAAGTTTGCGTTGTGGCGTCTAATTCTGTCGATGAGGACTTATTGGTTTCCTCTTTCTTAGGTGAAGTAAAAGCAAAGTAGGCAAGTGCTATAACACAAGCAAGTCCAATTGCAATATAAATTTCGATATGCTTTATCTTTTTCAGTTTTGCAAAAAAGTTTTTTAATTTTTCAGTAAGTTTATCCATCATACAAAATTGCCTCCTCATTTAGATTTACATATTGTTTCACTATTTGGGTTATGTCCTTTTTTATCTTTGATATATCTTTATGCTCTGCATTTGGGGTTATGACGATATTGGAAATGTCGACGGTTATCGACCTAAATTGCATATTGCTTTGAAATATATCGCAACTTATATACACGCAAACATTTTCATATCCTCGATTGCTTATCGCCCTTTCTATGTCCTGTTGAACTGACGCAACCTTATTTAAGTTTAGTTGATATAAATATTCTTCGTCCGCCTCAATTTGCTGGTCAAAATTAAAGATGTTGGAGTAGTCTTTGGACGAATTTAACAGTTTTGGCAGTGGCATTATAATAACAAGGGTTATCAAAAAAGACATAATCCCCTTTATATACTTATTGATTTGCCCGTCAGGCAAAATGAGTTCCACAATAACTGACAGGCAAACTATGCCGGCTATTGAAAGAAGCCAACTTGAAATGTTTGTAAACACTTTCCCCTCCTATACAACATTTGCCGAGCACATAACAAGCCCCAACATGATGAAATAAACAAATCCAACCGCTATAAGAAGCACTACAAGCAAAACCATGCTTTTGGAAAGTGAGGAAATAAAATTGGCAACTTGGCTGTTCCCAAGTGGTTCGATTATGCCTGCAACAAGTTTCAGCATAAGCATAAAAAGCATCATTTCAATAAGAGGCGCAAGAATGGTTGCAAGAAGCATAAAAAGACCTGTTGCCCCTACTGCATTTTTTATTAAATTTGAAGATGCAAGAATAAGCCCCATTCCATCGCTTAAATAAGAACCTAATATTGGCACATAACTTCTTATGGCATATTTTGCTGTGCGTATTGATATTCCGTCAATTGTGCCAGCAGTTACCCCTTGAATTGACAGGAAAGCGGAGAATATAGTGAAAATAAGCCCTGTAATCCACTTGAAAGTGCTGTTAAAAAAAGAGGTAAATTTATCAAGTTTTATTGTATTTGAAAGATTTGATACAACAGAAAAAACCACCGAAAATATAAAAATTGGCAAAAGAATGTTTGTAAGTATGTTTACTATGGTGCCTGTAAGCAGTGTCATGGCTGGTTGATATACAGATGCAGAAGTTGTCCCTCCAATTGCCGTTAAAAAGGTAAGCAAAATTGGGAATATGCCATCCATTTGACCTTTCAATGAAGAAATTGTTGATGAAGTAAGGGCTATCATTCGAATTACTATTGATAAAACAAGTACAACAATTATGCCGTAAGTTACAAAATGAATTACATTTGAAATTGATTTACCGTTGGTTGTGGGTTTAAGCCCCTGCAACATACTTCCAAGCAATGAAACGGCAACAATAATGGAAATATACGGGAGTAGGTTTAGCAAATTATCAAAAAATACTGTTGCTATACTTTTCCAAAAGCCTTGTCCATTATCGAAATCGCCAGAAATAAGTTGCATAAGTTTGCTTAAAAAACTTGCATTACCAAATATGGCAAGTTGCCCCTGTGAAAATTCAGCAATCAGTTTTTCAATTGAAGAGAAATCAAGTCCGTCAAGTTGATTTTGAACTTCCTCTTGCAAGTCTTCTTCTGTTGCAATATCTTCTTCACTATTCAAACTTACATCATAGGTGGCGGATATTGATAAATTGGTAAAATTCAACCCATTTATTGGTAGCAAAAAAAATATAAATACTATGGCAATTGCAATTAAAACCCTTCTTTTCATGGCAACAACTCCATGATAATTTGAAGTATGTTTGTGATGATTGGCAGGGACATAACCATAATTATAATTTTTCCGCCAAGAAGCACCTTGTCGCCAAGGCTGGAGTTGCCTGTTTCACTGCAAATTCCTGCGGTAAACTCAATTAAATATCCAATTGCAATAATCTTTATTAAAAATTTATAGATTGCAGAATTTACTCCCGTTACATTGATGATTGATTTTATGACATCAAAAACACCTGTCAAATAATTTACAATCAAAAAAATGATTATAATTCCGCCAGCAATTGCAATTATAATTGAAAAATCAGACCGCACCGGCTTGACAATAATTGTTGCAACGCAAGTTATCAATCCAATGACTATGATTTTTAAAATAATTTCCATAATCCTCTTTGACTTTAAAAATTAAATATAGTTTTAAGAGTGGTAAATAAATCCCCCACCAAATTAAGCACCATAATAAGCACTATAATAAGCCCTGCAAGGGTTGCAAGAGTGGATATTTCATCTTTACCAGTTTGTTTTAAAATCTGCCCAATTATGGCAGTTAAAAGCCCTATCGCCGCGATTTTAAAGATAATTTCAACATTCATTTTTCACCTATTAAATAAACAAAACAATCAAAAAAAGACCGACAATAACCCCAAGTTTTACAGACAAAGAGCCATACTTTTTATTTTCATTTGTGGCTGATGACGAAAGAGTTTCAAAGCGTGATTGAAAGTTTTTTGTTTCCTGCGACTGGCTGTCGACATCACTTCTTCCTAAAGTTTTAAAAAACATAAAAATCACATCTTTTTCTTCTTCCTTTAAAAAGGTTATGTTTTTAAATAAAGTTTCTTTTTCAAGCGATGTCTGTTGGTCTATAAACAAAATGAAATTATCTGTCAAACCGCAAAGGTTTTGTTTGTGTTTTTGGTCTATGTTTTCAAATATATTTTTAATTCGCTCTCTTGAAAACTTTATTTCTACATCAAATTTTTGACACAGCATCACAAGTGCGCTGAAAAAATTGGCACGTTTGCGATATTTTTTTGAATATGCATACCCTACATAGATACAGCAAACCGCAATCGCAATTAAAATTATAAATTTCATTTTCCACTCCTTAAATTTTCACTCTCGCAAAGTTTTCATCATATATCCCTTCCAGCGTTCCCGGACCATTTCTGGTGGAAAGAAGGACAAATCTTTTAAAAACTTTACCGGCAAGCAATTTTTCAAAATATGGCTTTTGTTGCAGATTTTCAATGGTATCGCTGTGTACTGATGCCATAATGGAAACCCCGCAATTTACCGCATAAAGAATTGCATCAACATCCTCGTTTTGTCCAAGTTCATCTGTAACGATTATGTTTGGCGAAAGTGCACGAATTCCATTTTCAAAACCCACAGTTTTATTGCTGTAACAGATTTTATCTGCAAAGTTTCCTATGCAACCATCAACACCTATATCAAGTTCCCCTCTTTCATCCAATACAAGCACATTGTAAGCGTAGTTTCTTAAAGAAAGTTGTTTTACAAAATCTCTTAAAAAGGTTGTTTTACCACCACCCGGTGGAGAGATTACTAAGGTGTTTTGTACGCCTTTTTCGTTTAGTAGATAATTGAAAGCAGACAAAGAACAATTTTTGATTTCGTGCGGAATACGTATATTCACGCTTGTAAAATTTGTCATTGTTTTAATTTTTCCGCTATCTTCAATCATGTCTCCGCCTATGCCAAG
This sequence comes from Clostridia bacterium, assembly GCA_017621525.1. Lineage (GTDB taxonomy): Bacteria > Bacillota > Clostridia > Christensenellales > UBA1242 > Caccovivens. The sequence continues at coordinate 14,828 of JAGASX010000011.1, read as the reverse complement.
ACGTATCCCGCCTTTCATAACAAGAAAGCCTCGTTTTATCTGCTCATTTACCGAATATATAGAACATTCGCTGGCTCGAAAGATAACATCTTCCACCATAATTTTGGAGGCAAATATAGCCTCTTTAATGTTTGCGGTTATTCCAGAAGAACCTAAGAAAACTCTTTGGATTCCTATCAGTAAAACAATTGGCTTGTCCGCACGTATTCTTATTTCATTTACTGAATTTATGTTCACGCGAGTAGTTAAAATGTTGTAAATATCGTTTGGAAGAATTTTTTTAAGCATTTTTATCTCCTGCGTTAATCTATGTGCAAGAGGTTGTGTAAATTCTATTGCGACAAATAACGGCAAAAATGGGCAAAAAAAAGACCTTTTGGTTTTATCCAAAAGGCCTTTAATCTTAAAAAATTTATTTAATTCTATCCATATAACTTCCATCGCGTGTGTCAATACGAATTCTGTCGCCAATATTGATGAAAAGTGGCACTTGAAGTGTGTAGCCTGTTTCAACTTTTGCTGGTTTGTTTGTTGATTTTGATGTGTCGCCTTGAATACCAGGTTCACAATCAACAACTTCAAGTTCTACAAAGTTTGGTGCATAAACTGCAAATGGGTTTCCTTTAAAGAAAAACATTGTGCAATTTTCATTTTCTTTAACAAAATTTAATGCCTCTTCAACGCTTTCTTTGTTAAGTGGAATTTGGTCGTAAGTTTCAGCGTCCATAAAGTAGTAAATATCGCCATCGCTATAAAGATATGTCATCTCTTTCTTCTCAATTACTGCAACAGTGAATTTATCTGATGGGTTGAAAGTTGTTTCCTTAACTTGACCTGTCATAACGTTTTTCAATTTTGCTCTTACAAATGGTGAGCCTTTACCCGGTTTAACATGAAGGAAATCAACAACAGAATAAACTGCGCCGTCCCATTCAAAAGTTGTACCTTTTCTAAAATCTCCTGCAAATACCATAAATTTTCTCCTTAATCTTTATTTACGTCCCCTATTCTAACACAAAAATCAGCCGTTGGCAAGCATTTTATTATAAATTTTTTTCATTATAAGTGCATCATGAGGCATTTGCGACATAGATTCGCAAATGACATGCGGTGAAAGGTTGTATTCTATAAGTGCCTCGGCAAGTCCATCAAATTCTGGCCCATATATTTCATCATCGTAATTTAAGTGTCGAACCTCCCCTTTATTACCGTATTGAATTTTTGAAAAATGAATATGGCAATTATTGGTTTTGTCATATCCAATATTTTCCAAAGAATAGTCTAAAATCCTTTTAAAATCATCTTTGTTTTTTAATGAACCTTGTTCAAGTGAATTGATATGCCCAAAGTCAAAAGTTGGCACAAGATGCCTATTTAGTTTACATAAATCAACAACCTCTTTATATGTGCCAATTTGGGCTGTTTTTCCCATAGTTTCTGGGCACATTAAGATGTCGTCAAGCAGTTTTTCTTCATCTAATTTATTAAAAAATTCATCAAAGCGCTTGTAAGTGAGATTGTATGCATCTTTTCTTTTCATTGTACCGCATGACGCTGGGTGAAATATAAGCCTTTGACATTCAAATGCTTTTAAAAACCTTAATCCCGCATAAATATAACCTTGTGTTTTTTGATACATCTCTTCATTTGGATTGGCAAAATTTATGTAAAAAGGAGCGTGCAAAGAAAGGTCAATTCCATTTTCTTTAAACTTTTTGCCAGCCGTTCGGGCAAGTTCTGTTGACATTTGGTATCCGTGCCCAAAAGAATATTCATAAAGGTCAAGTCCTTTATTTTTAATCCATTCTGGCACTTCCAAAATTCCTTTATGTCCTTCTTGCGTAAATTCTTCGCCACAACCTGATGGTCCAAATAAAACCATTTTTACTCCTTCCTTCTTTGTCATATTAAACGTAATTTTAATTTTAATCTGCCTTGGCAAACTTCGCCAATACCTAAAAATACACTGTCTTGAAAAACTTTATATTCGCCGTCTTGGGATTTTGATTTGATGATAACGCCGTTTAAAAGCAACTCGCGCTCTGTTTCGTCAAGAAAAATGCTTTGCAAATCAAACACCTTGTCTGGTGAAATAATGGTGTATTCTTTTTGTTCAACTTGTTTTATTGTGTAAGCGTCTTTTATATCAAAACAACCGCATTTTGCGCGTTGTATGTATCGCATAACACCAAATGTTGATAGTTGGGTTGCCATATCTCTACATAATGAACGAATGTATGTTCCGCTGGAACAATGCACTTCAAGTTCAAATGTGTTATCTTCCACCTCTTGGCAGACCTTGATTGAGTAAATTTCAATCTCTTTTGGTTTAAGGGATACGTCTTCCCCCTTTCGAGCAAGGTCATATGCTTTTTGTCCGTTTATCTTTTTTGCCGAATATTGAGGTGGCATTTGAGATTGCCTGCCAACAAATTGAGGAATGATTTGTTTAAGCATTTGCATTGAAACTTGCACATCGTTTCGTTGAATAACTTCCCCTTCTAAATCAAGGGTTGCTGTTGTTTCTCCAAACTTAAATATTGTTTTATAGACTTTATCTTTATTTAAAAAGTAATCAAAAAGTTTTGTAGATTTACCAAGAGTTATTGGCAACAAGCCTTCCCCCAAAACGTCCAAAGTACCTAAATGCCCTGCTTTTTCAGCGCCAACAAGATATTTTACCTTGTTTACAACCTTGTTTGATGACATTCCCCTTTCTTTATTTATCAAAAGTATGCCGTTGATGTTCATCTTAGTTTTCCTTTTTTATTACAGCAAGCACCTTATTTTTTGCATCTTCCATGTCTTTTGCCTTGAATTTTACACCCGCAGCACACAAATGCCCGCCTCCACCCAAAAGTTCTGCTTTACTGCGGACATCATAGCCAATTTTAGAACGCATTGAAACGCTGAAATATCCTGTTTTCTCTTCAACGATACTGAAACTGTAATTTACTCCTTGAATAGAAATAAGGCTTGTACTGTATCCATCGCAGTCGCTTTTTTTGCCTTTAAGGCGAGATAATTCCTCATAAGGCATAACACAATATGCACAATCTCCCTTTATTTTAAAGTTATTCCACAAATACTTTTTAAAATCAATGGATTTTCGCGTTCTTGTATGGTACAAAGTTTCATTTAAAGCGCAAACATCTGCGCCATAATTTATAAGTTGACTTGCGGTTTGAAATGATTTACTGTTTGTATTTGAATTTACAAAAGATGTTGTATCAGAAGAAAGCCCAACATAAAGGCAAGAGGCAATTTCTTTTGTAATTTTTACTTTCAGCATCTTTATTATATCCAGCATCAATTCGCAACAAGAACTTCTTGCAGGGTCGATATAATTATGTAAGCCCTTTAAACCTGCATTTTGATGATGGTCAACTACAACAAAGTTTTGATTTTCATGAAAAGTTTTTTCATATTCCCCCAATCTAAAATAAGAGGGCACATCACAAGCAACAAAAAGGTCGTACTCTTTGGTTCTGCATAAAGTCTTTTTGATGACACTTTCATCAAATAAAACCTTTTCAACTGCAGTGAAAGGGTCCTTAGAGTATATATCAACCTTTTTATTAAGTTGTTTTAGGGCATAATAAAGCCCAAAGGTTGAGCCCAAAGCATCGCAATCTGGATTTATATGGGTAAACAATGCAATTTTTTTTGCTTTTTTAAGTAATTTAGCAATTTGTTTTATTTCTTTAATCATCATTCCCCTCTTCGGCTGGAATATCCAAAGTTTTTAATATTTCATTGATACGCACAGTTGCACTTGTGCCTTTATCTATTTCAAACAATAGTTTAGGCATTTTAGGCATACGCACCATTGTTGCAAGTTCTCGTTTAATAAATCCTTCTGATTTTTTAAGTACTGCAATTGTTTGGTTAAGTTCTCCCTCATCAGCGCTATCAAGTGCTACCTTTATTTTGCAATAGCAAAAGTCTGGTGTTACGTTCACCTCGCTGACATATAAAAGAGGACTAATTCTTGCGTCATTCATTTTGTTGTGAATGATTTCTGCAATACATCTTTGCAGTTCGCTATTAGCCCTCTCAAATCTTTTTGACATAATCATCTCCTAATATTTTAATATAAGAATATTATAGCCTAATTACGTCTTTTTTCAAAGTGTTTTTTGCAAATTATCTTTTAATTGCTACTTTATTGTAAAATTCAATAATATCGCCCTCTTTAAATTCGATATTATCTTTTAATTTAATACCACATTCAAAGCCTTTGGCAACTTCTGCCTTTTCATCTTTTACAATTTTTAATGATTCAACAGTAGTTTTGCCAATCTCTTCGTTTCCACGTTTTACAATTGCAATGCAGTTTCTTGCAACCTTACCATCTTTCACATAACTTCCGGCAACTTTACCAGCAGTTGAAAGTTTGAACGCAACGCGGATTTCAGCACTTCCAATATAAACTTCTTCATATTTGATGCTTAACATTCCGTTGATTGATGCGGTGATGTCGTCAACAATTTCGTAAATTATTTTGTATTCTTTAATTTCAATTTTAAGCGACTCTGCAACCGCTTTAGCCTTTGCAACAGGTTTTTGGTTGAAGCAAATAATAATTGAAGATGTGGTCTGTGCCAAAATTACATCACTTTCTGTAACAGCGCCTGCACCCGAGTGAATTATATTCACCTTTGCCTCTTCATTGCGAATTCCTAAAAGAGTTGACTTCAAGGCTTCGACAGAACCCATTGTATCCGCCTTAATAATAACATTAAGGTTTTTAAGTGCGCCCTCTTGAACCCTATTCATGAACGTGTCAAGAGTTACGCCAGAAGATTGAGTTGCACGTTCTTTCTTTATTTTGTCAATTCTTTCTTGAATAACTTGTTTTGAAAGTGTTTCTTCAACTGCATACACTTGGTCGCCGGCAGATGGCACTTCATTAAAGCCCAAAATTTCAACAGGTGTTGATGGTGATGCCTCTTTAATTGGCTTACCTTTATCATTAAACATTGCACGTACTTTACCATAAGTGATACCCGACATTATAGAATCGCCAACCTTTAAAGTACCATTTTGAACAATGATTGATGCAACCGGGCCACGGTTTTTGTCAAGTTCCGCTTCAATAACAACTGCGGTTGCCATAGTATTCGGATTTGCTTTAAGTTCTTGCATTTCACTAACAAGCAAAATTGTTTGTTTAAGGTCATCAAGTCCCATACCGGTTTTAGCAGAAATTGGCACACAAATTGCATCTCCGCCCCATTCTTCTGGCAAAATACCATTTTCTGCAAGTTGTTGTTTAATTCTGTCTGGGTTAGCCTCTGGTTTATCCATTTTGTTGATTGCAACTATAATTGGAACTTCTGCTGCTTTTATATGGTTGATTGCTTCAATAGTTTGAGGCATAACTCCATCGTCCGCGGCAACGACAAGAATAGCAATATCTGTTGCCTTTGCACCTCTGGCACGCATTTGAGTAAATGCTGCGTGTCCCGGCGTATCAATAAAGGTGATTTTTTCATTGTTAAATGAAATTTGATATGCGCCAATGCTTTGAGTAATTCCACCAGCCTCGCCTGCAACGACATTTGTTTTTCTAAATGCGTCAAGAAGTGAAGTTTTACCATGGTCAACATGCCCCATAACAGCAACAATTGGTGCTCTTTTTACAAGGTTTTCTTCGCCGTCATCTGCATGTGTTGTTTGAATAAGTTTTTCTTCAAAACTTTGAGTTGCTTTAAGTTCCAAAGTTATTCCAAAGTCGCTTGCCACAAGTTCTGCGGTTTCATAATCAATATTAGAATTGATTGTTGCCATTATACCCAAAAGCATAAGTTTTTTAACAATTTCTGTTACTGGTTTGCCAATTTTTTCACTTAACTCTTTAATGGTGATTTCTTTTGAAGTTAATACGGCATGTTTGATTGTAACGACATTGGCAGTTGAAGAAGTATCTTTCTTCTTCTTGATGCTTTTACGAGAGCCATAACTTACTTCTTCAATTCCGTTTTCATCTTCGATAAAAACATTATTGCGTTTTTGTTCTTCTCTGCGTTTTGTTTGAGTTTTCTTTTCGTCATAATTGCCATTATGTTTTTGAGCATACTTGGCTTTATTTGCAAAGTTTCTGTCATTTTTAAGGTCAAGTTCTGGTGCGTCATTGCCTACAAAAGAACGGAAATTGTTACCCTTTGATGAAACAAAGTTATTATTGCCAAATTTCTTTTGTGTTGGTGCTGAATTGTTGCGATTTGCACCCCATTTACCATCTTTATTAAAAGTGTTTGGACGTTGTTGGTTTTGAGTTCTATTATCAAAACGATTATTACTGCCAAACTTTCTTTGGTCGTTATTTCTATTAAAATTGGAGTTGTTGGCGTTTCTATTATCAAACCTTTTAAAGTTTTGATTTCTGTTGTTATCGAAAGATTTTGATGCAACAAAAACAGGTTCAACATCAGCAACTTCGCTTAATTGAACTTGAGTTTTAACCTCTTCTTTAATTTCAACAGATTTTTCTTCGTTTGCCCTTTCAAGGCGAGCCTTTTCCATTTCAAGTGCTTTATTTCTCTGGTTGAGGGTTGAAGAAAATTCATCTACTTTCAACTTGGACGCTTTAAGTTGTTGTAAAATTTTAGAAATTTCTCCGTCCTTTTGTAAGTCATGTATTCTTTTTAAATTCTGCAATGATTGATTTGCCAATATAAACTCCTTTATTTAAGAATATTTGCAATTATTTCGCTTATATCCTTATTTTTTATTCCTACAATTTTGCAGTTGGATATGTTTGTTAATTCGGCTAAATTTTCAACTGCAAAGATTGGAATATTTTTATTTTTCATCTCTTCGACAACTTTTAAAGTGTTTTTTTGTGCCGAAGTATCGTAAATTACGATATATAATTTTTTATTATAGCCTTTAAGTTTGTCGCTTCCAATGATAAGGTAGCCGGCTTTGTGTGCAATATTGATATATCCGTTAAGTTGCCTATTCTTTTCCAAGAATTGCCTCCTCGATTGTTTTATAAACAGTTTCATCAATATTCATTTTAAAAGCCTTGTTAAAACTTTTTTGTTTTGTCATGGTTTTAAGGCATTGCTGATTTTTGCATACATAAGCCCCTCTGCCGTTTTTCTTGCCAGTAAGGTCAACAGAAATATTCCCCTCTTTGTCTTTAACCACTCTTATAAGTTGGCGTTTATCCTTCATTTCTCTGCAAGCGACGCACATACGCAATTTGTCTTCCATAAAAACCTCTTTTATACTTCTTCGTCATCTATTGGTGAGATTACTTCAAGTTCTTCAAGGTCAGTAAGTCCATCAAAAGCATCATCGTCATTAAGTTCTGTAAGTTCATAGTCCATTGGTTTTGTTTCTTTAACTTCAAGAGAACTTTCTGGCTTAACTTCAATTTTCCAGCCTGTAAGTCTTGCTGCAAGGCGTACATTTTGACCGTTTTTACCAATAGCCAATGAAAGTTTGTCATCTGGAACAATAACGCGCGAAGAATGTAAACTTTCGTTTGTTTCTACACTGATTACCTTTGCAGGGCTTAATGATTTTGCGATATATTCAAGTGGGTCATCGCTATATTCAATAAGGTCAATTTTTTCACCATTTATTTCAGCAGTGATAGTGTCTATCCTTTGTCCGTGGAAGCCTACGCAGGTACCAATTGGGTCAATATTTGGTTTCTCGGTGTAAACAGCAACCTTTGTTCTATTACCTGGGTCGCGAGAAATGTTTTTAATTTTAACATCACCATTGGCAATTTCTGGAATTTCAAGTTCAAACAGTTTTCTAATAAATCCTACATTACTTCTTGTAACTTGAATTTGTGTACCTTTAAATGAGTCTTTAATCTTCTTAACATAAACTTTCACCCTGTCGCCAACATTAAACTTTTCGCCTGGGATTTGGTCTGTTGCAAGCATAACGCCCTCTGTGTGAGAGTTTGATATTTGAACATAAACTGTGCCGTTATCAAGTCTTTTTACAACTGTTGTAAGAAGTTCATCCTCTTTCTCAGAAAGCTCTGACAATGCCATATCCCTTTCCATTTCTTTAAGTTTTTGCATTACAACTTGTTTTGCTGTTTGAGCGGCAATTCTTCCAAAGTCTTTGGTGGACTCTTCTGTCATAATTACATCACCAATTTTGTGGGACTTCTTTATAAGTTTTGCTTCGCTTAATGCAATTTCCTTGTCTGGGTCTTGTACTTCATCTACAACTGTTTTATATGAATAAATTTTAATAGTTGCCTTTTCTGGATTAAGTTTTACAAGTGCAGACTTTGCCTCCCCGTACATTTTTTTATAGGCTGAAGTAAGAGCAGTTTCCAATGTGGAAATGAATGTTTCCTTATTTATCTTCTTTTCGGCCTCTAAATCATCTAATGCTTGAAAGAAATCTTTATTTATCATTTTTATTCTCCTTAAAATTTTAAAACTGGCACTATATGTGCAATTTTGCTTTTATCAAATGTTGTTTGTTTTCCATTATTTTCAATAGTAACCGATTGAGCATCAAACCCCTTTAAATTGCCAACAAATCTTTTTTTACCATCAATTTTTGAAAACAATGTAATTTCAATTTCTTTATCCATATTTCTTTTGAAATCTCTTTCTGTTTTCAGTGGTCTGTCAATGCCCGGTGAACTAACATTTAAAATATATGGTTGGTCATCTGTTGGATTAAGTTCTTCCAAAAGCCCATCAATAGCCTTTGAAACCTTTTCGCAATCTTCAACTTGAATTCCCTCTTCTTTATCTATATAAAAAGTTAAGTTCATTCCATCAGTTTTTTTTGCGTATTCAACTTCAACAACTTCATAGCCCAATTCTTCAATTACAGGGCTGACTTTTTCTTCGCAAATTGACTTTACTTTTCCTGCCAATTTTTATTTCCCCCTTTTACGAATTAGGGAGCGTTGCAAGTTCTGCACGCTCCCTAAATTTCAGTCAATATTATTATAACAAATAAATATGCAAATTGCAAGTATAATATCAATCTTTTTTTGCAAATTTTTGTAATTAATTAATTTTATTGAATTCCATTAAAACTTCTGCTGTTGCATGAGCGTCATTATAAGCCCTGTGTGCATCTTCAAGTTTAAGCCCCAAAGCCTTAACAACTGTGCCCAACTTATAGTTTCCTACCTTTATACTTGATTGTTTGGCAACAACATAGGTGTCAACCACTTCGTTGTCAAATGTTATACCAATGCGGTCAGCAACTTTGTTTAAAAACTTCATATCAAAGCCTATAATGTTGTACCCGCTGATAATTGCGCCACGAGTCCATTCATAAAAATCGTATACAACATCTTCTATTCTTGGAGCGTTTGCGACCATTTCATTTGATATATTTGTAAGTTTTTCCACTTCATATGGTATAGGATTTTTAGGCTTGGCAAAACTCCAAAACCTTTCTTTTATTTCCCCATGGTCAATTTTTACCGCGCCCAATTCTGTAATTTCACATTCCTCTGGATTAAGACCTGTTGTTTCAAGGTCAAAAACAACGATATTGTTGTTCATGATAAATTCATTATACTCTTTCTTAACTTCAAATAAATTCCCCTGAGTTTGTTTTGGTATTATTTCCGGTGATGCTACTTTTTTGTGTACATATTTCTCTTCCACTTCAATTTCTTCCTCTTTCTGTTGCATTTCAATAGGCGACGCCATGGAAATTTTACGAACATAGTATGTAAGTTTATCATTCAGCCCAATTTTTAAATCGCCCACCATAAGAAGCATAAACATATCTTCAAGTCCGTCCATAACCTTTTGATGTGTTTTGCCACAAAAGAAAACACATTCAACAGAACCTGTTTCATCCTTTAAATTAAAGGAATACAAATTTCTTTCTTGACCTGCACGTTTGCCTTTCTTTTGAATATAGGTTTTTTGATTGATTTTTGAGATAAAACCGCACAAAATAACCGATTCTTTCGGTGATTTGTTGTCGCCAATATATTCCGGCTGTGGCATTATGTCCCCGCCAACAAGTTTCTTTTCAACTTTCACCTCATATCTTCGTGCCTTTTTGCCTTGTGGTAAAATATCGTTTGCGATTATGTCTTCTGGCAACACCTCTTCATTTTCAAAAATTTCAACGACCGCTGTGGTTATGAAGTTTTTTTCTATATGTTTTTTAATGGACATTGCAAGTTCAAAATCATCAATAAGGGCAAGCACGTCTTGATTGAGGGTAAGTTTAATATTCACCCTATCACCCTCTTGTTTAGATGATATATTTGACCTTTGAATATATGGCAAAAGTCCCTTTTTATCACTTTTAAAATATTCTACAATTTCATCAACTATAAGAACTTCATCCAAAAAACTTCTTTTAAATTTGACTTTTAAAGTCCCACGCAACGACAAAAACTCTTGGTAAAAATCTGTTATTTCCTTTTTATCTTGTGCAGGAAAATCTTCCACAAAATAAGGGTATAACAGAGTGATTGTACATTGCGAAACATCGCTATCGTACTCCACGTCCAAGAGTTGTAAGTAATCATATTTATTATTAAATTTTTTATTAAGTTTATCTAATGTGTCAATCATGGTTTTATTTTATAGCAGGAAATGCAAAATGTCAATTAAAATCACCGAACCGAAAAGTATTAAAAGTCCTATGGTATGAATTAGATTTTCTGTTTCGCGTTTAATTGGCTTTTTGCGTATTGCCTCTATGGCGGTAAATACAACATGACAGCCATCAAGCGCCGGGATTGGTAATGCATTAAACACCGCAAGATTGGCTGAAATTAAAGGTATTAGTACCAACAAATTCATTGAACTTTGTTGGGTAACAGTTGCAATGGTTGTGATTGTTGTGATTGGCCCGCCAATTGCAGAAATTGGCAATTGAAAGGTGATAAGCATAAAGAAACTTTTTAAAACAACCCATGCAAAACCAAGCGCAACAGGCACCGCCCTTTCAAGAGCCTCGGTAAAAGAGTGAACATATGCACTTGAATTTACATTCCAATAGTATTTATACTCGGTTTCATACTCATCTGTTGAGTTTTCTTTTAAAATATAATCGCCATTGTCATCGACTTTATATACAAGCACTTGATGAAAGCCTGCATATACAGTTTTGTATTCACCATCGCGTTTTACCATACATTCAAATACAGGGAACTCTTCAAATGGCTTATCTTCATCAAGATGTGCGTTTAGTTTGGTTTTTTGTTTGTTAAGTGCGTCGCCAAAGGTAACGCCATAAGCAAAGTCTATTTTTTCGCCGTCAACCGAGATAACAATATCGCCCTCTTGAAGTCGCAAATCTTCGTCTATACCATGAATATCCCAAAAATGAACAACCTGCTCTTCGTCAACCATGTGTTTTATTTCAGTTGTGTTAAACTGCATGAAACTTTTAACCTGCGGAATGTCATAACCAACAGAAACAAGCAAAATAAAAGAAAAGAACACCGCTGTTGCAAAGTTGAATGTTACTCCGGCAAGAAAAACCAAAATTCTTTTCCATGGTGCTTGATTTGTGAAAGCATCTTTATTATTTTTGTCTGTTTCTTCTTCACCCGCAAAGGCACAATATCCTCCCAAAGGAAAGAGGCGAAGAGAAATAAGTTCTCCCCTCTTGTTTTTACGAGAAAATAGGGCTTTACCAAACCCTACCGAAAATTCTGTAATTTTGAAATTAAGCATTCTTCCTACAATGTAGTGCCCAAATTCATGCACTAAAACCATGAAGAGCAAAAACATAATAGCAAGAATTATATATAAAAAGTACATATTACCTCTCGCAAGTGTTTATTTAAAATACTAAATTACAAGAAAAATTATGCAAAATGCAATAAATACAACTGGTGCAACCAAAATGTGAGAGTCAAATCTATCCAAAAGCCCGCCATGCCCCGGCATGATTTTTCCGCTGTCTTTTACATTTGCTTGGCGTTTAATATAACTTTCAAACAAGTCGCCACATTGACCAACAATTGAACCTACGCCAGAAATGATAGCAACCTTCCAAACGGTTATTCCTGCATCAACAAGAAGCGTTGACATTGCTGGAATTGCATTGAAAATGAAAAACATTGCAACTGATATTATTACGCACCAAACAAAACCGCCAACCGCACCAGATATTGTCTTTTTAGGGCTGATTTTTGGTGCAAGTTTTTTGCCTCCAATAAGTCCACCCATAAGGTATGCAAACGTGTCCGAAATGATTGGAATTAAAAATGCAAAGATAAGAACAAACAAAGAAATGTTGCCACCAAAACCTTCAAGAGATGGGAAAGTGGTTGGCATATTTTCAAAATGGTTTATAAGGGTTAAAAACATAAGTAAAAACGCAGGATAAATAAATGTCATTGCCGTATTTAACGCTTTTACAATTGCATATTTTGCAACAGAAGGGTTGTCCAATCCCCTTGTTTGTATTTCTTTTTGTGTCTTTTTATAAGTCAAAAATGGAATTGCGAAAGTAGCACCAAAACAAACAACCATAACGCCAACAGAAATTATAATTGTGTAAAGCAAACCAATTTTGGCATCTGCGCTTATGCAATAAAGCAAAGTCCCCATTAAAACGCAAGGGAAAATTGTCGCCATATATTTATCATTATATTTTCCCATTTTGCTGAACAATTTTGATGCTTCAAAACTTGCGATGCAAGCAACGCCAAGAATAAGTGCATCAAAAAAGTAGTTGCTTGCAAACGCCTTTAAAACAAAAGCAAGCACCAAAACAATTATAAATATTGTTCCAGAAATTAAGCGAGTTTTCATTTTATTCCTCCGTATCTTCTATCTCTTTTAGCATAAACCTTTAAGGCTTTTACCAAATGTTTTTCGTCAAAGTCAGGCCACAAAACTTTTGGAAAATATAATTCGCTGTACGCCATTTGGAATAGCATAAAATTTGAAATTCTATTTTCTCCGCTTGTACGAAGTACAAAATCTGGTTCTGGAATTGATTTTGTATCCAACGTTGCCAAAAGTTCTTTATCTGTTATTTCCTTTTTGCCTTCTTTTATAAGCGTGTTTACTGCCCGAATGATGTCATCTCTTCCACCATAATTTAAAGCAAAAGTAACTGTCAGTTTGTCATAATTTTGGGTATCTTTTTTTGTCTTTTCCAAAGATTGTTTTAAGTCTTCTGGAAATGGGTCAAGAACGCCAATTGAGTTAAGGCGAACATGCTTTTTTACAAAAAGGTTATCTTCCTTTGCTATATATTCCCTTAACAATTTAAAAATGCCGTCAATTTCTTCTTTACTACGTTTCCAATTCTCAGTGGAAAACGCAAAAAATGTGGCATACTTTACACCATATTTAATACAGGCATCAATGGTTTTTTCAATGGCTTTTACGCCCGCTTTATGCCCTGCGTTGCGTGGCAAGCCCCGTCTTGTTGCCCACCTGCCATTTCCGTCCATGATAAAAGCAATATGTTGTGGTACTTTTAAGATTTTGGTCATAAAAATTCCTTTATACTTCCATTATTTCCTTTTCTTTTACTTTGCTTTTGTCATCAACTCTATCGCAAGCGCCATCAATAAGTTTTTGAATTTCACCCTCGAAAACCTTTCTTTCGTCTTCGGAAATTTCACCATTCTTTTCAAGGTCTTTGATCATATCCATTGCATCGCGTCTTGCATTTCTTATTGCAATTTTGCTATCTTCTGCAATCTTTTTGATTTGTTTTACAATCTCGCGTCTGCGTTCTTCTGTAAGCATTGGAAAAACAAGGCGAATTGTTTTTCCATCATCAGTTGGATTTACACCAAGGTCTGCAACCGTGATTGCTTTAACCACATTTTTCATTTGGCTTTGGTCCCACACAGAAATTGCAAGAATTCTTGCTTCTGGAACGCTGATTGTTGCCATATTTTTAATTGGTGTTGGCACTCCATAATAATCTATCATAACTTTATCAAGAATATGCGGATTTGCCCTGCCTGCCCTTATAACTAAATATTCGCTTGTTTGGTGATTTTCCACCTTTTCAATTTCCTCTTCACAAGCAAATTTAATTTCTTCAAACATTTCGTTCATCTAAAAAATTTCTCCTCTTTAAAAAAGATTGCCCCGTTAGCAATATCTTTACTTGTATTTTACTATAAACTCTGTATTTTTGCAAATGATTTGAACGATATATAAAAGAAATATGATAAATAAATTGAAAATGACAAAATTCTTTTTAAAATTTAAATTATAAAAAGAAAAAGTGTACTGTTTAGTACACTTAGTTCTATTATTTATTGCCTCTCATTTGTTTTTCAACTTCTTCGGCAAGGTTGTCAGAACGTTTTTCAAGTCCTTCACCCATTTCAAATCTTGCAAATCTTCTGATTGAAATTTTTTCGCCAATTTGAAGAGTTTTTTCTTCAATATAGCGTTGAATTGTCATTTCAGGATTTTTAACAAATGTTTGTTCGAGAAGGCAAACGTCTTGATAGAATTTTTTAACTCTGCCTTCAACCATTTTATCAACGATTTGTGCAGGTTTGCCTTCGTTGAGTGCTTGGTTGCGAAGAATTTCTTTCTCTTTTTCAAGTTCTTCTGCTGGAACTTCTTCAATTCTTACATATTTTGGAGCAGCGGCTGCAATTTGAAGCGCAATGTCGTGCCCGATTTGAAGAAAGGCATCAGTTTTTGCAACGAAGTCTGTTTCGCAGTTAATTTCTACAAGTACGCCAATTTTACCACCCATATGGATATATGAAGTTACAATACCCTCAGATGCAATTCTTGATTGCTTTTTAGCAGCAGCGGCAATGCCTTTTTCACGAAGCCAAACAATTGCTTTTTCAAAATCACCATCACATTCTGACAATGCTTTTTTGCAGTCCATCATACCTGCGTTGG
>JAGASX010000010.1 GCA_017621525.1 Clostridia bacterium | reverse complement strand
GAAGAAATAAAAGTGAAGAGTGAAAAGTTAAGCCTTCCCCGAGCCCGGGGAAGGTGCCCGCAGGGCGGAAGAGGCTCATAAGATATAGGAGGAATAAAAATATGACTTTAAAAACAAGATTGGTTACAACAATAAGTATGTTCTTTTTAGTAGTTGCCTTGCTTATCACAGGAGTATGGGCGGTAAGCAGTGCAAACGTTAATATAGGTGGAACTATATCATTTAACGCAACTAATATATACGCAACCATAACAGGCAGTATATCAGGTGCAACAACAACCCCAACTTTATCACCACTAAACTATTCTGCAAAATCAACCCCAAGCACAACAGAAATTAACACTTGGAAACAGAACTTAACCTTTGCAGATGCAACCATACCAACAATCAAATGGACGGTTACTATACAAAACAAAAGTGAACGTGCACTTTACGTAACCCTTACCGACAACATTTCATCACTTACCAATGCAACCAAAACATTGACATTTGATAACGGCTCTGCTAACGGAGAACAAACAATTCCAGCCAAAACAACAAAAGTATACACAATGGAAATTAAGGTAACCGATACTAACGCAAGTGCAAGTGTGGAATACAATTTTATCTTTGATTTAAGGGATGCAACAGCACCGGAACCTTTATTAAAAAGAGATTCAAAAGGCTTTTATGTAGAAATGGGCACTTACCAAAGCAATCCTGTTAAATGGAGATTGGTGGGAGTAAAAGAGAGCGGAGCAAGCGAAACAACTAAGTTTACCGGCTCTACCGCGCCAAGTGCAGGCTCTGTTGGAACGTTCATACTTGAAACCAACACAGGTATAACTCAATCTTTTAACGCTTCAGAGGGGAATAACTACGCAACAAGCGACATAAGAACATACCTTAACGGAGATTATATAACCGCCCTTAACCTTGCAAATGACGCAACCTACAATGCAATCACAGCAAGAGAGATTACAGACTTACACACAGACATCGGTTGGGCGTATAGTTCAGATGGAACAACCGTGCCAAATGAGGGAGGAGATGATGCATATGCTCCACCAACAGGAACAAAACCAAATGCAACATATAATACATCAGTAGAAGGAGCAACAGGAGCCGACAAACTTTGGCTTATGAGTGTAAAAGAAATCTACACACTTGTAGGCGGAGGTGCTCTTGGTGCCAACGGAACAATTCCTTACGACTGGTCAGCATACTATGATAACCTTATTTGGCGACGAAATTCGACAGATGAGTATGGTGTATATTATTGGCTTCGCTCTCCTTACCCTGGCAATTCCTTCTATGCGTTCAGTGTCCGCAACAATGGCGCTTGGGGCGGCCACGGTGTTGCCCTTACCCGCGCCGTGCGCCCCGCTTTCAATCTTGAGTTTTAATTGAAAAAGTGAGTTTTAAACTCACTTTTTTTGCTTCCCGCGAGTCCGCGGGGAGTGGCACGAAGTGCCGAGAGGTGTCATCAAAATCCCTTCCGCCTTTCGCTTATGCTTAAGGCACCTTCCCTTATAAATAAGGGACGGCTTATTATCAAAAACCTTAACTTAATCTTGCCTTCCCCCAAGGGGTAAAGCAAGTCCCAAACAAGTTTTTAATCACTCCGTATAAGCCTTCCCCGAGACCGGGGAAGGTGCCCGAAGGGCGGAAGAGGCTCAAAAAACATATAAATGAACCTCTATCGTCAAGGGACAAGCCCTTGCCACTTTCCCCGGGCTCGGGGAAAGCTTATTATCAAAAACCTTAACTTAATCTTGCCTTCCCCGAAACCGGGGAAGGTGGCACGAGTGAAACGAGTGCCGGAAGAGGCTCACAGCGGAATAGATAAAGTCTAAGATTTAAATACATTTAATAATATAGAGTGATAATAAAAGGGGTATAATGCCCTCACCCTGCGATAGAGGCTTTATTATCTAAAGTCCTAACTTTCTCTCGCCTTCCCCGAGACCGGGGAAGGTGCCCGAAGGGCGGAAGAGGCTCAATTGTTTTCATTTACCCAATAATTTGCAAGAACATTTGACACTTGATTTTAAAAGTGGTATTCTTTTGGTATAAGGGGAGAGTTTATGAAGAGAAAACTTAAATTTGCACTTATTTTTATGCTTTTGTTTGGCATTTTGGGCTACGGCATTGGTGTGGCTGTATGCTATTTTGCTTTTAATAAAGACGGTGGCAGTATTGTAAGTATGCTTACAAAGCCTATTCCACTTGCAGTTATGGCTGTGGGTGTGGTTGCTGGTTTCTTGCTGGGCGTAACCACAAAAAGCAAGAAAAAGGATAGTGGTGGTTCCAACACCGGTCGCACAACCACAGGTGAAGAAACTGACATTGCCTTTGACAGCAAGTTTATCACACCAGATGAAATGAAAACAGATAAAGAACTTGTTTATTGCACTTGGAAAGACCTGCCAAGTGTGGATAAAACAGGTTTCATCTTCCGCAACAAGCAAATTGGCGGAAAATATGAAATCAACATGAAGCCAGAAACCCACTCGCTTGTTTTGGGTACAACAGGTGTAGGTAAAACACAACTTCTTGCCAACCCAACCATAAGAATTTTGGCACACTCTGGCGAAAAGCCAAGTATGGTTGTAACAGACCCAAAAGGTGAGTTGTATGCCGACAATGCCGATGTTTTGCGTGAAGAGGGTTATGAAATTGTGGTGTTAAACCTTAATGACCCATACGCATCATCAATGTGGAACCCAATGGAAATTGCCTACAAGGTATATCAGCGTGCAGGCAACCTTATTAAAGAGGTTAAAAAATTTACCAACTGCACACCAGAAAACATGGGGTATCGCAAGTTTGACGCCTCTGTTCTTCGCGGGGCAACCTATGGCGATGTTTGGTATGGCTTTGAGGGCAAGGCATTTCCAACCAAAGAACTTTTGAAAATGGAACTTGAATCCAAAAAAATTCAACTTGAAGATGAGGCAAAAAGCGACCTGCGCAACATTGCCCTTTCACTTATTCCAGATGACCCAAACAGCAAAGACCCAACTTGGGCAAATGGTTGTCGCGACCTTATCACCGGCATTATGTACGCCATGCTTGAAGATTCGCGTGATGAACGCCTTGGCATGACTCTCGACAAATTCAACTTCTTCAACCTTTACAAAATTGCAATGCGTCGCGACCCAGCCGGGGAACGCGAAAGTGCACTTAAAACACTTGCAAAATATGCAGACGGCCGTGATGAAATTCATGGCAACGTAAAACAACTTATGTCTGGCGTAACAGGCGCAAGCGGTGTTACACAAAAGTCATTCCTTTCAACATTAAGTTCATCAATTGGCAAAACTCTTGGTGATGACGGTATTTTGTATCTTACAAGCGGTACAGACATTGACTTTACACAAATTCCAGAAAAACCAACAGTTTTCTTCATTCGTATTCCAGACCATAAAACTGAAAGACACCCATTGGGAGTGCTTTGCATAAGCCAATTGTATAAGGTGCTTGTTGACGTTGCAAACAAAACGGTAAACCCTAAAAACGGCAAAACCGGCACTCTTAAACGCCCTGTTTACTTCATTCTTGATGAATTTGGCAATATGCCAGCCGTGCCAAACTTTGGTACAATGGTTACCGTTTCTCGTTCAAGAAGAATTTTCTTTGAAATCATTTTGCAATCTTACAAACAACTTGACATCAAATATGGCCCAGACGAGGCACAAAACATTCGCGGAAACTTCCAAATGGAGGTATTCCTTGGCTCTGAGGACCCTTCAACCATTCAAGCGTTCTCCGATGCCTGCGGTGAAATCACCGTCTTCCACGACGAAGAAAATGTTTCTCGCAACACCAAAGACTCATCGCAAGGGGAAAATATTTCAAAATCTGTTCAACGTACAAGAAAACCACTTATCGACAAACAACAACTTCGCCAACTTGAAAGGTGGACTGTTGTTGCAAAAATTTTCCGTAAGGCAATTATGAAAGATGTTATGACGCCTTTCTTCGATACACCTTGCATGAAAAAATCTTCGGCGAAAGAGCCAATTTCAATTTCTCGCCCACTTGACGTGCAAAGCATTTTCTATGACATAGATAAACGAAATTCAATTGTTTTTATGCCAAAATCTCCTTTTGAGGATTAAAAAAACCATATAAAGCCTTCCCCGAGACCGGGGAAGGTGGCTCGAAGAGCCGGAAGAGGCTCACCACAAAAACGAGGTTATAATGATTATAAAAGACAAAAAAGACAGCGTTGCAAAAATGAAAGAACTTGGGCTTAACTATTTCCCTCTCGACGTTTTTGCAGTAAATGACTTAAACGGAATTGAAAACTTTTTCAAAACCTATCCTGCAAAAGAATATGTTATGCGCTCGGCAAATAAGGCAAAAGGCGACTTCTGCTTTGTAACAAACTTTGAAGAGGCCAAAAAGAACCTGCACCGCTTTGAAGAAGACGTTACAATCTGCGTTTCTTACAACGAATTTAAGGAAGATATAATTTTGGTGGGCGACATTGTTGTTCATCGTAAATTTGGCAGTGAAAGCGTAGACCTTACCGCCCGCACAGACGAAGAGGCCACCCACCGCAATATTTATGAAAAACCAGAGTACAACCTGCATACCTCTATGGAGGACGACAAACTTTGGAATATACCCGGCATTTCAAAAATTATGCGATACATTGCCGACCATGACCTATACAACACAATTGTTGAATTTGCCGTTTACGCAATCCGCCTTGGCATCAACAAAGAAAACGTTGTAATCAGCGAAATCCGCACAAATTACTAACCCTCAAAAGCCCTTTTTTGCAAAGGGCTTTTTTATTTGCAAATTTTTCAACTTTTTTCAAAAACAGGGGTATTTTGTTTGGTAAAATTGCCCTTTTTGGGTATAATTATGCTTGCAAAAGTAAAAGGAGAATATTGCAATGAAACAATTTGTTTATCTTTTTAAAGAGTCAGACGGCAAAAACAAAGCACTTTTTGGTGGAAAGGGTGCAAACCTTGCTGAAATGACAAATCTTGGTATGCCTGTTCCACAAGGCTTTACCGTTACAACCGAGGCTTGTACTCAATACTATGTAGACGGAAGAAAAATCAATGATGACATTATGGCACAAATTGAGGAAAAACTCGCCCAACTTGAAGCCATGACAGGCAAAAAACTTGGCGACAAAAACAATCCACTTCTTGTATCAGTTCGCTCTGGTGCCCGCGTATCTATGCCGGGTATGATGGACACAATCTTAAACCTTGGCTTAAATGACGAAGTTGTAGAGGGACTTGCATCTCTTACAAACAACCCTCGTTTTGCATACGATTCATACCGCAGATTTATTCAAATGTTCAGCGATGTTGTTATGCAACAAGAAAAATCAAGATATGAAAGAATTCTTGATAAAGTTAAGGAAGAAAAGGGCGTTCAATATGATAAAGACCTTACAGCAGAGGACCTTAAAGAAATTGTTGCACTTTTTAAAGACCTTTACAAAAAATCACAGGGTGAGGAATTCCCACAAGAGCCTAAAGTTCAACTTATCGAGGCTGTAAAGGCGGTTTTCCGCTCTTGGGATAACGACCGCGCAAACGTTTACCGCAGAATGCATGACATTCCATATGAATGGGGTACTGCCGTGAATGTTCAATCAATGGTATTCGGTAACATGGGTGAAACATCTGGTACAGGTGTTGCGTTCTCTCGTAACCCTGCAACAGGCGAAAATGTGCTTTATGGTGAATATCTTATGAATGCACAAGGCGAGGACGTGGTTGCCGGCATCCGCACACCACTGCCAATTTCAACCCTTGCAGAACAAAATCCTGAAGTTTACAAACAATTTGCAGACATTGCAAAGAAACTTGAGGAGCATAATAAAGATATGCAAGATATGGAGTTTACTATTGAAAACGGCAAACTTTATATGCTTCAAACCAGAAACGGCAAACGTACAGCAAAGGCTGCATTAAAAATTGCCGTAGACCTTGTTAAAGAGGGCATGATAAGTGAAAAAGAGGCACTTATGATGATTGACCCTAAACAACTTGACGCACTTCTTCACCCACAATTTGAAGATAAGGCACTTAAAGGCGCAACTCCAATCGCAGAGGCTCTCCCAGCATCTCCGGGTGCTGCTTGTGGCGAAATTTGCTTTACTGCTGAAAAGGCAAAAGAGCGTAGCGCAAACGCAAAAGTTGTATTTGTAAGACTTGAAACTTCACCAGAGGATATTGAAGGTATGGCTGTAAGCCAAGGCGTGCTTACCGCTCGTGGTGGTATGACATCTCACGCTGCCGTTGTTGCACGCGGTATGGGTACTGCCTGCGTTGCTGGTTGCTCTGCAATCAAATTCGCAGATGATGAACAATCTTTCACCCTTAACGGAAAAACATTCAAAGAGGGAGATATTATCTCTTTTGACGGCTCAACCGGTAAGGTTTATGACGGAGAAGTTAAAACAGAGCCAGCAAAAATTTCTGGTGAATTTGCAACTATTATGGAATGGGCAGATAAAGCACGCGCACTTAAAGTTCGCACCAATGCCGACAATCCAAAAGACGCTAAAAATGCCTTTAACTTTGGCGCAGAGGGCGTAGGCCTTTGCCGTACAGAACATATGTTCTTCGAGGCGGACAGAATTCCAGCCGTACGCGAAATGATTGTTTCAACTTCTGTTGAAGAACGCAAAAAAGCACTTGCAAAACTTCTTCCAATGCAAAGAGGGGACTTTATTGGCATTTACAAGGCAATGGAAGGACACCCTGTTACAATCCGTTTCCTTGACCCACCACTTCATGAATTTTTGCCTCATGAAGATGAAGAAATCAAGGCTCTTGCAAAGGAAATGGGACTTACCTTTGAAAGACTTAAAGAAACCGTTGAATCTCTTCATGAATTCAACCCTATGATGGGACATCGCGGACTTCGCCTTGCAGTAACTTACCCAGAAATTGCAGAAATGCAAACACAGGCAGTTATTGAAGCGGCAATTGCAGTAAACAAAGAAATGGGATATGAAATTGTTCCAGAAATTATGATTCCACTTACCTGCGATTGGAAAGAATTTAAGTACGTTCGCGACATTGTTGCCGAGAAAGCCGACGAAGTAATTGCAAACGCTGGCGTAAAACTTTCTTACAAAATTGGTACTATGATTGAAATTCCTCGTGCAGCCCTCACCGCTGACGAAGTTGCAAAATATGCAGAATTCTTCTCATTTGGTACAAACGACCTTACTCAAATGACTTATGGTTTCAGCCGTGATGACGCAGGTAAATTCCTTGATGCATACTATTCAAAGAAAATATTTGAAAGCGACCCATTCGCAAGACTTGACCAAAATGGCGTTGGCAAACTTGTAAAAATGGCTGCTGAACTTGGTAAATCAACCCGCCCTGATATAAAACTTGGTATTTGCGGAGAACATGGTGGCGACCCATCAAGCGTAGAATTCTGCCACAAAGCAGGCCTTACCTATGTTTCTTGCTCACCATTCCGTGTGCCAATTGCACGCCTTGCAGCTGCACAAGCAAACATCAAATTCCCAAGATAGTAAATAGAGTATCTACTTTTCTTTTAAAGAAAAGAAAACAAAACTTATATAACTCCGAAGAATTTTCTTCGGAGTTTTGTAAAGGTTTTTTCTTTGAAAATTTGTTAAAATTTAATAAAAAAACAGCAAAAAACGCAATTTTTCATAAAAGCAGGCAAAAGAATTCTTTACAAAATGGTTTTTGTGTGCTATAATAACAAAGAAATTATAGGCGTGAGGTGATAAATTATGATGATTCAACCATCAATCGACAAACTTTTGGCTCAAACAAATGGCAACAGATATGTTCTTTGCAACATAATCTCAAAACGTGCAAAGGAAATTGAAAGCGTACGCAGATTGGAACTTGCCGACCAAGACAAAAAGGCAATCAGTATCGCTTGCGAAGAAATAGCAAAAGGCAACGTTAAGCCAAGTAAATAAATTAAAAAAAGACCGTTTATTCGGTCTTTTTTTACCAACAACGCAACTCTTCGGGTACAACCACTTGGCATACGCCTTGCTCGGCCTCGCAAAGTGGGCATTTCTCCCACGCCTCTTTGCCAAATTCAATATATCCGCAGTTAGGGCAAATCCATGCCTCTTCATTTTTCTTCTTGTAAAGGGTGCCATTTTTAAACTGCTCATACAAGTTAAGAAAAAGTTTTTGATGCCTTATTTCCACCTCGCCAATTTGCTTAAACAGCGTGGCAATGTCGCTAAAACCCTCTTTCTCTGCAACCGCAACAAACTCTTTGTATGCCTCTGCCTCTAAAAACTCATCTTCTGCAAGCAGTTTTAAGTTCTTTTCCATGTCCCACTTTTCTTTAAAAGGGAACCCGGCTGAAATATCAATGTTGTCAATTTGCTTTTGGTCTGCACCTTGAATTTGTGTGTAAAGCATACGGGCGTGGTTGAATTCTTGGTAGGCAATGGTGTCCACAATTTGTGCAAGCGCCTCAAAACCGTTATAACGAAGCCCATATTCCACAAACTCATATCGTGTGCGTGCTTGACATTCTGCCGCATAGGCACGTGCAAGATTTTCATATGTTTTGCTGTCTTTAAGTTTCATAATTTTCTCCTTTCCATTGATTATTCGCAAAAAAACAGCCACTATACCAAAAAAATTTAAAAATTTTTAGAAAATCTGTGTAAAACAGTTGAAAAATCTGCCCAATATGTGTATAATAAACCTTGTAAACGTTGAAAAGCAACAATTTAATATGGAGAGATGGCTGAGCGGTCGAAAGCGGCGGTCTTGAAAACCGTTGACCTGAAAGGGTCCTGGGGTTCGAATCCCTATCTCTCCGCCAATAGAGAGAAATACGAAACATTTAGTGATAAATTTCTCGTATTTCTTTTTACATGACTGTTTTGGAATTTGTATGAATCTAATTGTCAAAAATCATATTTTATGATATGATAAATTATATTATGAGGTGATATATATATGGATATTTGGGAAAAACTTATTGAAGAAGCCAAAAGACAATATTGTCCAGAGGAGATATCTCCATTTATTACAGCACATCATGTAGCATGTGCATTGGAAGCTGAAGATGGAACAATTTATGGAGGTTTTTGCATAGAAGGAGCAAGTGGGGTTATAGCTCTTTGTGCAGAAAGAGTAGCTGCTCTTAATATGTATATTCAGTCTGGACAAAAGGTTGTTAAACGTTTAACTTGTTATATAGATGGAGTTCCTGATGGGACTGGTGGTTGGACACCATGTGGTGCATGCAGAGAATTCTTTTTACAGCTTTCTGACAAAAATAAAGATATGGAAATTTTACTTGACTATAATAAAAGAAAAACAATTAAATTAGTTGATATGATACCAGATTGGTGGGGCTGGGAAAGATATAATGTTTCAAATAAATAGGCTCACTCTCCGCCAATTATAATCGCGTTCTAACAGTATTGTTGGAGCGCGATTTTTTTATTTCTAAATTTAAGGAGTTCAAAGATTTATTGTTTACACTCAAAAATTTTAATATACTTAAACTTATTACTTAAACCTAAAGAGGGATAAAGCCAAGAACTTAATTATTTAATTAGTGTATAAAAAAAGCCGAGAATAATTATCCCAACTTTTTATATTTAATTATTTAGAACTTCATATTGTGAACTTCTTTCCATTCTTCATTATCATAAAATTCATAAAAATATTTATAAAAATGCTTTTCATCTTCAAATGAATAATTGATGTTTTCATCATATTCAAAATCATTATCATCAATGTATGTTAGTTCCCACTCTTTTTTGTTGTAGTCCCTAATAAAAACCCTATAAACACTTGAGTTGTTAGTTCGATTACAATGGTCAAAAATAAGAATTCTTTCTACTCCGTTTGTTTCAAAAGGTCCACTTATTTCTTTCTTTGCTTTTTTAATTAAATAATCATAATGTTTTAACATTGCAACAGATTCCATAAAATCTTTTTTGTCGTATCCGTCCATGAAAGATATTCCATCAAAAAAATATCCTACATCATGGTATAATTTACCTAATTTAGTTTTATATCCCTCCTTTGTATAATTATAGCAATTAGCAACTAAAATGCACCAATCAATAAAATATTCAAAATCAATCTCTTTATTGATTGCCTTATATAAAGTTCCCATAAGTAAATCATAATCATAGTAATCATCTTTTTCGTATTCATCATCTTGGAATATTTTGCATAATTCATCATCTGGCAGTTCTAACTTTAACCCCTTCCATACTTGTTCTTTTGTTATCATATCAAAATCCTCCTTACATAAATTTTCATTTTAATTATAGCACATAGTTTTTAAATAAGGTATTAAATAAACAAAATTGTAAAATTTATTAGAATGTAATCACCACCTTTCCGCCAGTAAAAACCTAAATCGATAATCTCGGTTTGGGTTTGTTTTTTATAACAATTGTGATATAATAAAGTAAAATTAAGGAGGTTTTATGAATTTTAAAAGTAGAGGCGAAAATTTAAGAATGGAATTTAAAAATTTAGTATTAGAATATATGTCTAATAAAGAAGATTGTTCAAGATATAGCTCAGGAATGCGACAAGCCGATATTTTTCGTGATTGTGGTATGGATTGGGGTGAAAAAACCAATTGCACTTCTTCAAATCAACAATATTGGGTTGTTGCTATTTTAAGGGAATTGGAAGAAGAAGATAAAATTGAAAGAGATAATATTACCAAAAAGTGGAGATTGAAATAAAGAAATTAACATTTGCTTAGCCACAACTATATTATTTTATTCTTATGTTGGTTAAATGCAAAGATAAAGTACAGGCATAAGAGGAAATATTTATGAAAAGAAGTGCAATTAAGACAACAATTATGCAAGCCATTGAGTTTTGGTCGGAACGTGTAGATGAATGTTTTTTAAGCGTAGATTGGAGCGAAACCCATTCTCATTGTTGGCGATGTGGATGTGAAAGAAACTTGCAAAGGTGCCATATAGTTCCTCATTCTTTGGGAGGCGAAGATAAGCCATCCAATATTGTTTTACTTTGCAGTCGATGTCATGCAGATGGGCCAAATGTTGCAGACCCAGACATAATGTGGGATTGGATTAAAGCGTATAAAGTACCATTTTATGGTACTTTTTGGTCTATTCAGGCCCAAGAAGAATATAAAAGAATTTATAAAACCAGTTTGTCTTCAGATTTAAATCGAATTTCAGATTTGGCTTCCATTAAACATAAAGATGAAATTGCAAATAAAATTGAAAATTCTTTAAAAAGTTTGTTTCAACAAGCCAGCGTGCATTTTGGTCAGTCTTATTTAAACACCGCAACACTTGCAGGGCTGTATCGAATGATGGTGAAACAACTCGCAAAAGAATATAACATCGAGTTGTAAATTGAAAAACCTTGTGCTAAAATAGTACAGAGTACATTAAATACATATTTAATTCAAAATTTTTTGTTTGGATTTTTGAAAAGTTAAGGAGAACGATATGATAGCAAGTTCAATTTTTAATTATGGAAATATAAAAAGAAAAAGTTTGTTTTTGGCAAATAAACTTGGTATAACTTACCAAAATAATTTAGAAGAAATTGTTTTGAAAATTATTTCCGATTGTTTATAAGAAAAACATTGATTATAAAAAATGCAAGTTAAATAATATTTATGAAGTTACAAAAAAAGGAAAGATATGCAAAATATTCAAGATGAAATTGCAGGTTGCAAATTGTGCGGGCAGTTGCCCAAACTTATTGACAACTCGGTACAGGTTGGGAAAACTAAATTTATCGTAATTGGTGAAAGCCCGGCAAAAGACGGCTGGATTGAAAGCGGAAGGGCGTTTTACAACACGGCTGGCAAATTGCAGGGAAGTGGGCGAATTTTAGAAAAACTTTTAAATGGCATAGGTCTATCCATTGCGGACATATATTTTACCGAATGTTGCAAATGCATTATTGAACAGCGGAAAAACCTTGCAAAATGTTCTAAAAATTGTATGCCAATTTTGACGCGACAATTAAACTTATTGCCATGCGAAATTATATTAACAATGGGGATGCACCCAACGCAGGCACTTTTGGGGGAGAAAATTGAAAGGTTTGCAGACTATGTGGGCAGAGAATTTGCCATAACTTTGGGCGGAAAAAACTATACACTCATTCCAATTTATCACCCAAGCCCATTAAACCCCAAAGGATATAAAGATAACCTGCCAATTTTTGAAAAAATAAAAAGCATGATTTAATAAATATCAAATTTTCAAACAAATATAAATCTTGAAAAAAGATAACTATTTTAAGTTATCTTTTTTGCTATCACAAGATTTGTTTAAAGCATTTTTTAAAGAATTTATGTCATCTGGGCAATTTATATTTTCAAGTTTTTCTTCTATTTCATACTCATTGCCATTTTTATCTAATATTGTTTTTCTTAAAATTGCACTTTCTTTTTTTAATTCTTCAAATTCATTTTCCCTATAAATTTCCAAAAATCTTTCTAAAAGTTTTTTAAGTGTTCCGTCATCAATGCAGCTTGCAATGACGCCGTCAGAAAATTTTTCACCTCTAAAAATTCTTGTAAGGTATGTTTCAAGTTCTTTTAATGTAAGAGATGCAATATCTTTATCTTTAATTTTCTTAAAGTTTTTAAGATATTCATAGTCAGGTTGAATTATCTCCATAATGTCGTATAATTTTTCATTATATTTGTAATATCCAAACTTGATAAATTCTCCAACCTTTTCAGGCTGAATAAAAGTATAGCCTTTCTTTTCATCAATAATTTTAATCATTTCTTGCACACATTTTTGTTTATCCGATAGTCTTGCTTTTTTAAAAAGGTTTAACGCTTCACACAACTTGTCTTCTTTTAAATTTTCATCTTTAAACATTTTTTCCTCCTATAAAAGAATTATAGCATTTTTATTTATAATTTAATTATACCACACAATTTAATTTTTGAATATATTTTATAAATGTTTTTTAAAAATAAAATAAAAAATACTTGCAAAATAATTTTATTTATATATAATAAATTCCCCATATAAAAAGGAGGTAAAATATGAATAAAAAATATTTAAACACAATTGTAACTGTAAAAATGGATAGACCATTGGGTAGCAAACACCCAAAACATGGCTTTGTATATCCTGTAAATTATGGATATATTCCAAACACCATTTCAGGCGACGGCGAAGAACTTGATGCATATGTGCTGGGTGAACATAAGCCACTTGATGAGTTTACAGGAAAAGTTGTTGCAATCATACATAGAACAAATGATAACGACGACAAACTTGTGGTTATGCAGGACGGTAGAAATTACACCGATGACCAAATCCGTGCACTTACCGAATTTCAAGAGCAATATTTTCAATCGGAGATTTATAGATAACTTAAAATCCAACCTTTTGTGGTTGGATTTTTTAATTAACTCTACGAATTGTGGGGGTGATTTTGCCCAAATGTTTGCTATAATAAATGCAGGAGGGGAAATGGACCTATCAAAAATCGGCGGATTTATAAGGGAATGTCGAAAGGCAAAAGGGATTACTCAGTTGCAACTTGCCCAGCAAATTATGGTAAGCGAGAAAACAATATCCAAGTGGGAGTGTGGAAGAGGCTTTCCGGACGCCAGCCTTATGTTGCCACTATGTCAGGCACTTGAAATTTCCGCCAATGAATTACTTTGCGGAAAGCGTTTGCCAAATGAAAGCGAATATAAACAAAACGCAGAAGAAAATTTAATTATATTAAAGGGCGGACAGGACAGAAACGCCAAACGCCTTTTGGCGGTTGAGTGGCTTATAGTTTGGTTTGCAATGGTGATTTTTTTGTCATGCGTAATTCTTCCAAATGTTTTCAATATCGCCATAGTCTTAAAAATTTTAATTATCATTTTTGGAGCAACCAACCTTATCATCGCCCTATGTGTTTGCTTTTTTATCGAGGCAAAAGTGGGTTTTTATAAATGCGGTCGATGCGGGCATTTATATATTCCCACATTTAATCAAATTATGTGGTCTATGCATATGGGCAGAACAAGATATATGAAGTGTCCAAAATGTAAACATAGAAGTTGGAATAAAAAGACAACCAAAAATAAATAACGCTAAAATATTTCAAATATTGTTGCAATATACACATTTTTATGTTAAAATCATAAAAAGGATTTAATATGTTTAAAAATTTAAGAGATGAAATAGTAAAGTTAAATAGTGGTGCAAATGATGTTGCAAACAGTGAAAAAGCGATAAAATTAAGAAAAAAACTGCTTTCTATTGGCCTTCCAATTGCAATAATTGGTTTTGTTGGCGTATTTGTATGCTTTGTGCTTTTTGCCACGGCTGGCATGAGCGCATTTGATGCCGAAGGTGGAGGTTTTACTGCAAGGGTGATAGTGCCATTTGTTTTAATCATTCCATGTGCGGTTATGGGCGGTTTTGGCAGTATGATTGCCTCACTTGGATTTAAAATTGCAGTTGCCGGCTACACAACAAAACTTGTTGATACAACCATTGGCAACAATTGCCCAAATTGTGGAGATGAAATTGCAGAGGGTGAAATGTTTTGTTCCCAATGTGGCAGTGCCCTTAAAAAGCAATGTGCAAAATGTGGATATACAAACAATGGCAAAAATCAATTTTGCGAAAAGTGTGGTGAAAAATTAGATTAAACAAAAAAACAAACAAAAAAGCCTTTTTATAAGGCTTTTTCTTTATTTTATATAAAATTTCCACTATTTGTGGAGTGGTTTTTATGCAAATTCCACATAATGTGTGATATAATGTGGACGTAAGCGGAGAGGAAAAAATGGATACAGAAAACATTGGACGCAAAATAAAATCACGCAGGGCGGAATTGGGGCTTACACAAAAAGGCCTTGCCAGCCGTATGCATATTTCAAGCCAACTTATCAGCAAGTGGGAAACAGGTGAAAGCCTGCCATCACTTGAATATCTTTCGGCACTTTGCGAGGTGCTTGACCTATCTTTAAGTGAAATGGTGAGCGAGAAAAAGAAAAGAAAAAAATTGCAATTAGATAGGCAAACCGAAAATAAAATTGTTTATTCAATGATGGGCTTTTTCGGGCTTGTATTTTTAATTTGCTTTTCACTTATCACCGCATATTCAATTGTTCCGGCGGTGAATTATGACAAATATGTAAGCCATATAGAACGCACAATTGAAAATTCCCTCAATCGCGGTTTTTACAATGTAGAAGTTGCCGGTTACCTTGACGGCGAAAAAGAAACCACAAAAACTTTTCGAGGGTATCAAAATGAACAAGGGCAGTTTTGCTATTATGATATAAATAAAGGAACAACAATAAAAGACGGAATTGAAAGCAATGCTGTCTTAAAATGGGATTATCAAAAGCCTGAAAATATAAACACACTGCAAGACCTTTTTGCAAGTCAATTGCAGGGGTCTGGAAAAGCGGAGGAGGTCAGCCTTGATGACCTTAAATATATCCGCAAAGTTGGTGGCGGATATTATTTGGAATTTTCTTCAAACTTTTTCTATAACACATTGTCCAACACTCAAAAGAAAAACTATCGCCTTACAGACAAAATCAAGGGTGATGTAAAAATTGAAAATGGCAGTTTTTCTTCAATGCAAATTACAATAAAATACAAAGACAAACCAAGAAACGAGCATTTTACCATTCAAACGGTTATGATTTTTAAAGATGAAAAGCCAGAGATAAATCATCGCGATATTCATTTAAAGGAATGGAAAATTCAGTTAAACGATATGGACATTGCGGACTTTATGTCCAAGGCAAGCGGACAAACCGCCCGCAAAACCATGACAACGCAAGACTTTGCATGGAACTTGCTTAACAATGATGTTTATCAAAACCAAAACGGAGAATGTTGTTTTATCACTGCCGATGAAATTCAATATATCAACACTTCTTCTCTTACCTATTCAACAAAAACCTACAACATTTCACCAACAAGGGAGGAGATAGGCGACTATGTGATTGAAAACGGCTATATCTATTCAGTTGACGGCAACACAGTTACTCTTTACAACCAAGACTTATCAGTTAAAGAAACGATAACCTTAAACGACACATTAAGTGATGTTTGCTTACGCAATGGATACATTTATTATTGGGATTTTTCCACATCTCCCGACTACTATGATTATTTTGTTCGATATAACATGGATACAAAAGAAACAAAATCTATCAGTTATAATTTTTATTCCTGCGGACGTGTGAAGTATAATGGTAAATACGCATATTGGATTGCAGATGAGGGATATTATTCTTGCAATTCAACTAAATATGACTATGTTTTTGACCTTGAAAATTGGGCGGAATATAAAAAACTTAGCGTAAAATATGTGCAATTTGTAGACACGCAAGGAAATATCTATTACACAACAACCTCTTACACCACAAACACATGGTATTTTAATGACGCAAACACAACAATTTACTTTAATGGGTATGATTTAAACAATGTTATTTCCGAGCATGACGGCTATGTGTTTATTGCTTGCGAGGGCGAAAACTATCTTATGCTTAAAAATGGAGAAATCGTTGAAAAGTTTTCTTTATACACCCAACCTAAACCAACCCTGCATTTTGGCGACTATCATTGCACCGTTGACGATTGGAAATTTTATGATGCAAACAAAAATCAATTTGATTTTTCAACTTTTGTTGCTGGTGAAAAGTCTGTTTATGGAAGTAGCCAACAAATCAAGGCGATAATCGGCGACAATATTTTAACATATTATAGCATTTCTGCCGACATCAAATATCTTTGCGTATTTAATTCAGCAGACTTTACCCGCCCACTTTATGTCATACAAGTGCCATTCGCCAAAGTGTTGCGTTTTGGCGCCAATACATTTTTGGTTACCCAAACAACCTCAACCGCCGAATATTCCATTTATTCAATTTAATAAAAAATGCGTTGAAAAAAGTCAACGCTTTTTTAATTGCCTTTTGTCGAAATTATGCTTATTTTGTAAGGTTTCATATTGCCATTTAAAAGCCTTTGTAAAAGAAAATTATTATGGTATAATTTTTCTATATTAAAGGTGAAAGGCAAACAAAAAATGAGGGAAACCCTCATCTTGCTCGCCACTCTGCGATATGTTTTGAATAAATGTATTTGAACTCGTTATGTTATTCACCATTAATATACAACATTTTTACAAAGGAGTCAAGCAAATGGAAGAAATTTATTTAGGAATTGATGCCGGCACAAACAGTTGTGGTTGGGCGGTTACAAATGACAAGTATGAAATTGTTAGGGCAAAGCGCAAAAAACTTTGGGGAGTACGCCTTTTTGATGAGGCAATGTCGGCAGAGGAACGACGTGCGTTTAGAACAGGCAGACGCAGACTTGAAAGAAGAAAACTTAAACTTGCGTGGCTTCGCGAAGTTTTTGAAAGGGAAGTTGATAAGCAAGACCCTCGCTTTTTTGATAGACTTAAAGCAAGCAGTCTTTACATTGATGATAAATTAAAGAAAAATTTAAAATCAAAAAATTCTCTTTTTGCCGATGAAATTGATGGAAAAAAGTATACAGATAAAGATTTTTATAACAATTATCCAACCATTTATCATCTTCGCGAAGAACTTACCCAAACCCCAGCGAAAGATATACGATTTCTGTATCTTGCACTTCATAACATCGTAAAGCGTCGCGGGCACTTTCTTTTAGAGTGCGATATTGGCAAAAATCAAAGTTTGCAAAGGGTGGTTGATGAATTTATAGAACAATTTAAAAGCATAGAAGAAATTTCATCAATATATTCGCCCGAAGAAAACGCAATTTTAGAGATTGTTAAAAATAATAATGGAATAAGGGATAAGAAAAAACAATTGTGCGACCTTTTTGGTGCAAAAACCAAGGCTGAAAAGGCGGTTGTTTGCGCCATTGTAGACGGAAAAATAACCCTGAAAGATGTTTTTGAAATTGAGGAAGAGAATGAAACAAAATTAAATTTCTCTGATGATGAAATAGACACAACAATTGCATCGTTATCATTTTTGCAAGATGAGCAGTTGCAAATGCTTGAAAAACTTAAAAATCTTTATTCAATCATAATTTTAAAGAAATTTTTAGGCAACAATGATTATATTTGTCAAGCTCATACTCAACTTTTTGGTATACACAAAGAACAACTTAAAGAATTTAAGAAGTTTATAAAAACATATTACCCGGAAGAATATTCAAATATGTTCCGCCTTGGACAGGGCAAAGATTTTAAAAATGTAAACTATGCTGTTTATGTAAATGGAAGTATTTTTGACGGACAAAAACAAGTTGTTCGATTTGGTGGAACAAAAAGCGCAACAAGGGAAGATTTTTATAAGTATGTAAAATCAGTTCTTGACAAGAAAAAAGATGGCGATGAAAACTTCAAAAAAATTAAAAATAAAATTTACCTTGCCATGGAAAATGGCGACTTTTTAAACAAACAAAGAACAAAAGTAAATGCAACATTTCCAAACCAACTTTATGTCAACGAGGCAAAAAGAATACTTGAAGTAAACGCCACAAAATATCCATTCCTTAATGAAAAAGATGAAAGCGGGCTGACAAATGCAGAAAAAATAATAAAAATAATTGAATATCGCGTGCCATATTTTGTAGGGCCAATTGGCGGAAAAGATGAAGAGGAAAGAAAATTTGCTTGGTCGGTGAAGGAAAGCAATATCCCACTTCGTCCTTGGACACTGAACAAAATTGTGGATTTTGATAAGGCGGAAGAAAGTTTTATCTCTCGCATGACGGGTAAGTGCAGTCAACTTCCAACCGAAGATGTTTTGCCAAAACAATCAATTTTGTATTCTAAATTTATGGTACTTGATGAACTGAATAAATTACGACTGAATGGTGAAAATATTTCAGTTGAATTGAAACAAAAAATTTTTGAAGGACTTTTTGAAAGGGAAAATAAAGTTACAATCAAAAAACTGAAAGAGTTTTTAAAGGCAGAACTTGGCGAAGATATTGTTATTGAAGGAATAAACAAAGAATTTAAAAACAATTTTGGCATTTATGCAAAATTATCAACAAGCCCTCTTTTTGGCAAACAATTTGTTGATGACAATTTGGATATGTTTGAGGAGATTATCAAACTTAAAACTATAATTGCAGATAAAACCCGACTTGAAAGTTGTATAAGAAAGAAGTTTGGCAATAGGCTAAACGATGGACAAATTAAAGAACTTAAATCAATCACCTGCTCGGGCTGGGGCAGACTTTCAAAAAAATTCTTGCATGGGCTTTTGTTTGCTGATGAAAATGGCGAAGCGATAACCGTTATTGAAAGACTTTGGAATACAAATCAAAATCTTATGGAAATAGTCAACGATTCAAACCTGTCTTTGCAAGAAGAATTAAGAAAATTTAGAAAGGCAAAGTTTGATACAATAACATACCAAGATGTTGATGCTTTGTATTGCTCGCCGGCTGTAAAACGCTCTGTATGGCAGACTATAAAAATAATTGATGAGGTAAAACTTGCACTCGGCAAAATGCCAGATAAAATTTTTGTAGAAGTTGCAAGAGAAAAGCGTCCTGATATGGGCGAAAAACTTTCTCGTCAGAAAAAACTGCAGGAAATATATACTTCACAAGAATTTAAAGATTGTGTAAAAGGTTTAACCTTGGATTTGCAAGAACTTCTTAATGAGCTTAATCATGATGACACCGCAAGCAAAATTAAAAGTGAAAAACTATATTTATATTTCCTTCAACTTGGCAAATGTGCATACACCGGACAGCCTCTTTCAATTGACGAAGTATTCAACCAGCGTGTTTGCGATGTTGACCATATCATTCCTCAAGCAATGATAAAAGATGACAGCATAGACAACAAGGTGCTTGTTCTCAGTCAATACAACAGAGAAAAAGAAGATGATTATCCAATTTTTAATAAACACCCAGATTGGGTTGAAAGCCAACAATATTTTTGGTCAATTTTACATAAATGCGGACTTATGTCTGACAAAAAATACGCAAACCTTACCCGCAAAACCCCAATAACAGAGGAAGAACTTGGTGGTTTTATCGCTCGCCAAATGGTAGAAACTCATCAAACGGCAAAGGCTGTTATTGAACTTCTTAAAAACATGGTAGACGACCCGCGAAAGATTGTTTATTCAAAAGCAAGTATGGCAAATGAATTTAAGTCGTGTGCAGATATTATAAAATGCCGTTCTGTTAATGATTTGCATCACGCAAAGGACGCATATCTTAACATTGTTGCAGGTAATGTTTTGTACAGCCGTTTCACTGATGACCCAAGAAATTTCTATAAAGTAAATAATAAAAACAGCAAAACCACAAAAAATATCGGTAAAATTTTTGAACATACCATTTATTCTCCAAAATCGGGAGAGGTTATATGGAATGGCAAAGAGGATATTTTAAGGGTAAAAGAAATTTGCGAAAAAAATGATTGCCTTGTCAGTCGCATGAACTATGCAAAGAAAAATGGTGCATTTTATGATGCTACTATTTATAAAAATGAGAAAAACAGCAAATTTATCGGTGAACATAGCAAGGCGAAAATAAGTCTTAAAGGTGAAAACAGCCCAATTGCTGATATTGGATTGTATGGTGGATATAACAGCGAAACAATTGCTTACTACATGCTTATTGAAAGCGAGAACAAGGGCAAGAAAATTAAAACCATAGAAAGCGTACCTGTTATGATTTATAAAAAATATCAGAAAGATAAAAATTGCGACCAAAAGATTTTTGAATATCTTGCCAAAAGATACAACCTTGAAAATGCCAAAATTCTTATTCCTAAAATAAACTTGGTTTCAACATTAAAAATAGGTGGCGGAGAATATTGGCTGTCCGCAAAAAGTGGAGATTGTTTTCAATTGAAAAATGCTAATCAATGGCATGCTCCTCGATGGTGTGTTCAGATTATTAAAAATCTTGAAAAATTTACCGACCTTGAAAGAATGAAAAGGACGGAAAACAGCGGTGTTCAAGTTTCTGATAATGAAATAGCCCTTTCACCTTCCGATAAAACATTAAATCAAGAAAGACTTATCACAAAAGAGAAAAATCTTGCACTTTATGATGAAATAACAAAGCAGTTTACAAAAAATTGTTATAAAGAAACGCAACTTTATGGTTTGGCAGAAGTTCTTCAAAAAGAAAGGGATAATTTTATAAATTTATCCATTAAAGAACAGGTTCCAGAAGTGCTTGCAATCGCAAAAGGTCTATCAGTTAATTCTAAGGGTATTAAATTTGTAAAACTGAAAGATTCAAAAAATATAGGTATTGTTACCCTTAACAAAAACATTACCGATAAAAACATTTCACTTGTTATGCGTTCTCAAACGGGCATTTTTGAAAAGGTGGTAAAATTGTAAAAATGGGCTTTCGCACAATTGTTGTAAAAAATCGCTGTAAACTTGACCTTAAAATGAATTATCTTGTTTGCCGATGTGAACAAGAAACAAAGGTTTTTATTCCGGAAATTTCATATTTAATTTTAGAGTCCACAGCGATTTCAATTACAACCGCGCTGATAAGCGAACTTGTAAAAAATAAGGTAAAAATAATTTTTTGTGATGAAAAACATTCGCCTGAAAGTGAACTTCTTCCACTTTATGGCAGTCATAACACCTCAAAGAAAATAAAAATGCAAATTGCATGGAAAGATGATGTTAAGGCTCGGGTTTGGGCGAAAATTGTTGAAATGAAAATTAAAAATCAAAGCAGGCTTCTTAAAAAATATGGTCATTTTAATGAGGGACAATTGCTTGATAAATATGTTGAAGAAATTGAATTAAACGATGCAACAAACCGCGAGGGACATTCTGCGAAAGTATATTTCAATGCACTTTTTGGTATGGATTTTTCGCGGGGAGAATTTACAAAAACAAATTCTGCCTTAAATTACGGATATACAATTTTACTTTCATGCTTCAATCGCGAAATTGTAAAGTGTGGTTATATAACTCAACTTGGGATTTGGCATAAAAATGAATTTAATGATTTTAATTTAGGCTGTGATTTAATGGAACCTTTTCGCCCGCTGATTGATGAAATCGCACTAAATTTGCAAGAAAATGATGATTTTAAAGCAAAAATGTTGCAAATTTTTGAAAAACAATTAAAAATTTGCGATAAACTACAATATTTTGAAAATGCTATTTCAATATATTGTCAACGCATTTTTGAGGCTCTTGAAGAGGGGGACGCAAGACTAATTTGTAATTATGAGTAGAAGGATTATGAGATTGTTAGTGTTTTTTGACCTGCCAACTGTTACAAACAAAGATTTGGCAGAGTATCGAAAATTTCGTAAGTTTTTGTTAAAAAACGGATTTATTATGATGCAAGAATCGGTTTATTCCAGACTTGTTTTAAACAATAATTCATCAAAACTATTAAAAAATCAGTTGCTTAAAAACATTCCTCCTGCTGGCCTTGTAGAACTTTTGGAAGTTACAGAAAAACAATTTGCAAGTATTGAATATTATGTGGGAAGTGCCCAAACAAAGGTTATAGACTCTACAAAAAGGGTGGTGGAATTATGAAACTTGTTCATAAAAATTTTGATAGGCAGATAAATTTTGATGAAAATCTATTCCAAACTTTAATTATAGAAAATCCGCAAGAGTTCTATTCTCTTACAAAACAACTTATTTCCCAAATTGACGGAGAATATGGAGAGTGGGTACTTTCTGAAAATGGCAAAATTCTTCAAATTGAAAACATTGTTTCTGTAATTTATGATTTTTTCTCACTTGCGCTTTCTAACAAGAAAATTGAGAATGGGATAAATGCAAAAGTTTTAAATGTGTTTAAGGAGGGCGACTATTTTCAAGAAGTGCAAGAAATTGCTTCGGAAATTCATTCATTAGGTGAAAAAATTTCTGACAACATAGACCTTCCTCTTGAAAGCAGTGAAGAAATCACTTATCAAACTATATGCAAACTTTTATCATTCAAAATTTTAGAAGAGGAAA
Organism: Clostridia bacterium; assembly: GCA_017621525.1. GTDB lineage: Bacteria > Bacillota > Clostridia > Christensenellales > UBA1242 > Caccovivens. The sequence goes on along the minus strand of JAGASX010000010.1, from coordinate 30,200 downwards.
AACTTGTAGACAAAATTGCAACTTGGGTTGATGTGAATATTAAACTTAAAAATACAAAAATTTTTGTTTTTGTTAATTTGCAGTCTGTTCTCGACGCAGATAAAATGGCTACTCTTTTAAAACAATTAAAATATTGGCAGGTTGGCGTTTTAAACATTGCAAGCAGTGATTATGCAGGCTCTGAAATCTTTGAAAAAATTATAATTGATAAAGATTTATGCGTAATTTGATTGAAAAATTGTCAAAAATAGGTTAAAATAATAAAAAAAATAGACTTATCAACTCAAAAAAGACTTATCGATAAAAAAATAACCGCCGTAAGCGAAAAATAACTTTTCAAAATTTGAGGTTTGAGAGTTATGTTATTTCAGATAAGTCTAAAACTTTGTTTATCCACATTATAATACTTAATGCGTTTGAGAGTTATGTTATTTCAGATAAGTCTAAAACTAATATAGTTGTCAGGGACATAAATTCTATGTTTGAGAGTTATGTTATTTCAGATAAGTCTAAAACCTCGCAAGTATACAAGAACAAATGCAAGGGGTTTGAGAGTTATGTTATTTCAGATAAGTCTAAAACAGAGAAAACAATCTTCTAAGCCCAAAGTATGTTTGAGAGTTATGTTATTTCAGATAAGTCTAAAACCCGCAACGACCATTGGGAAACATGGTCTAAGTTTGAGAGTTATGTTATTTCAGATAAGTCTAAAACTATTATATAGTATTTCAAACGCTTTTATGTGTTTGAGAGTTATGTTATTTCAGATAAGTCTAAAACTAATAAAATCAGTTTCAGCAGTCATATTTGGTTTGAGAGTTATGTTATTTCAGATAAGTCTAAAACTGATTGTTTTGCTTACAGCATGTATGAATCGTTTGAGAGTTATGTTATTTCAGATAAGTCTAAAACCAGCCCACGTTCTTTCACGAGTTGCTCAAGGTTTGAGAGTTATGTTATTTCAGATAAGTCTAAAACCTTAGACAAGAAGCGTTGAAACTTCGCCAAGTTTGAGAGTTATGTTATTTCAGATAAGTCTAAAACTTAAACTTGAAAGACAAATGGTTCAAGATAGTTTGAGAGTTATGTTATTTCAGATAAGTCTAAAACGCTTTTATTAAAGCTAAAAAGACTGGTAATGTTTGAGAGTTATGTTATTTCAGATAAGTCTAAAACATTTTTGATTGACTTGTTTTGTGCTTTAGTGTTTGAGAGTTATGTTATTTCAGATAAGTCTAAAACCAAATTTTGTCGCAATAGTTGCGTCTGGGTGTTTGAGAGTTATGTTATTTCAGATAAGTCTAAAACTGGTTATATGCCCAAAAGCACTATAACAACGTTTGAGAGTTATGTTATTTCAGATAAGTCTAAAACAACGAGTTTGTTCAGCAAGTAAATGATGAGGTTTGAGAGTTATGTTATTTCAGATAAGTCTAAAACAGATTACAAAAAATGGAGTGAGTTCTTTAAGTTTGAGAGTTATGTTATTTCAGATAAGTCTAAAACATCAACACCATCTCCATAGGTTTCAACATCGTTTGAGAGTTATGTTATTTCAGATAAGTCTAAAACACTATTCCACATTTCAAGACTTTTAAACTGGTTTGAGAGTTATGTTATTTCAGATAAGTCTAAAACCTTCGTCTTTTGTTGCTCCGACGCTTGCATGTTTGAGAGTTATGTTATTTCAGATAAGTCTAAAACCTTTGTTCCATACTGGTTGTCCATCTACTCGTTTGAAAGTTATGTTAAAATTTTTTATTGACACACTGTAAATATTTTGATATATTATTATTAAAGATAGGGATAGAGGCGAAGCGGTATGGCATCGATAATCCCATCTTTTTTTTGTAGTTGACTTTTCTGTTTTTTTGAAGTATAATAATCATGAATTCAACCAATGCCAATACTTTGTTTATTGGAAATCGGCGGTAACGCCACGCGGGGTTGAATTTTTTAATATTTTTTATTTAAAACTTTATTATATTTGTTATTTCATGATATAATGGGGTTATGAAAAAGAAAAAATACACACATAAAATATTGTAAAAAATGTAACAAAGAATCTTTAAAATATGTTGAAAAATTATGTGATGATTTTATGAGCCATATTGCAAAACTTTTAACTAACACTCATGGGAAAGGAATGATAAAGAAACTTTACAATATAGGCAATTATATTTATAAAAAAATATACAATAAATTATCATTTTGGGTGGGTATTATAGATAACAAGGCAAGGGTGTACGTTTGGCTTGATTGAAAGAAATTTCCGCCCCAAAATCAACTTTGGGTCTTGACAAAATGTGATTATGTTATACAATATAAGTATGGAAGAAAATAAAGGTTTTTACAAAAATGAAGAGGGAAGAGGTCCGTTGGAACTTGTAAGGTCGCCAATATCTTTTTTCTATAATAATTTTAAGTTTGTAAATGGCTTGACAGAGAATGATAAAAACAAGCAAGAGCCTTCATGTCTTATGCAATTTTTGCATTTTAAAGCGGGGCAATATAACAGAGATTATCAAAATGATTCGCTTGAATTTATGCGAAGGATTTGGCTTTCACTTATCAAAACAAAAGAGATTATGGTTGGGGAAAATGCACCTCTTGCAAAAATATTTGTAGAGGCCGAAAAATATGGTATTTCACGCGACGATTTAAACAATATTGCATACTTAAATGTGTCTAACATTTTGGGCAATTTAATTCAATTTAAAGAGATTTTTTATAGTTACGTTGATTGGGAGCGTGCAGGGCATAACATTTCATATCTTCGCCTTAAAAGACAACTTTTTGCAGGGCATGACCAATTTTTAGAGATGAAAGAGGACCTGCTTTGCACAAGAATTCGCAACACCATTGCGCATAATAATTATGACCTTTCAAGCGAAGGTGGCGAAGTGGTTGTATCCCTTTATTTAAACGGCAGAGAGAATGATGCAGTAAACGCACCATTAACGCTTTTGAAAGAGTATTTAGGGCAGGTAAATCGCTTTGTTGACGGCGCGATTATAAAAGAGAATAACGCAAGAAGAATTGCAAGCATATCCAATGGCTATTTAAAATTTAAAAATGCACAATTTTTAAAAGAACACCCAGAGGGCAAAAAGGTTTATTTAAACAGAACAGGTTTGGCAAAATTTTTCAAGAGAAAAAATGAAATTTTTATGGCGTTATATTATCGTCCAAAACGCAGTGCAAACGCAATTGCAAATGACCTAAATTTTGCTTTTAATGAAATTATGTGTGAAGAGCCTGCAAAAGATTATTTTGGCGTAAACAAAATTTTAAATGAACGCCTGCAAACTATGATGGGTGATGAAAGCGGATACCTTGCATGGAAATGTGCAAACAGCCCAGAAGTTTTGCTTTGCCATGACGCAATTGGCTATGCAAAATTTGTTCTTACATCACAATTTTACAATAAAGACGCAAATTTTGATGATGATGAAAATGTTACCGCAATGGTGGGAGTAAACGCGGGTGAAACACTTGAAAAAATAAGAAATTCCCTTGTCCATGGCTGGTATACTGCAAATATTGACGGAATAATTAAATTTTATGACCTTAACGCCCAAGGCAAGGCAAAACTGCGTGCTTTTAAACGCGAGGATAGAAGAATGAGAAGGGCTGGCAATTTTACCGTTGCCGATGCAATTGCACTTAAAGAGGCACAGTATGATATTAAAGCCGACGACCTTGAAGAAGTTTTGGTTTGCGACAAAGAAGACCTTGTTGCAATTGCAGAATCTGTTTATCAAAACTATGAAAATAAAGAAATTGAGGACGACGGAACATATCTTTCATAAAAAACAAAAATGTCTATTTTTATAGGCATTTTTTATTTTTATTTTAATTTTCTCATTATTTTTTATTATTTTTTTTAATTTTTAATGATTTTTTGTGATATTTTTCATTATTTTTTATTTTTAAATATTTTTAAAAAAAATTTTTATTTAATAATATAAAATATCTTTTAGATATTTATTTAGGCAAAATTTGTTAAAACATTTGCCTAAATGGCTTAAAAAGTGTTAATATGAAAATAATAAAGGAAGAGGTCGCTATGAAGAAAAAAATCTTTACGCTTTTTATGTTTGCCTTTTTGGTGAGTGGCTGTTTAACTGCCTGCAACAGCCCATCAAATATCAGTGGGCAATTTGCACAAAATGAATATAATTTATCATTGGAAGAAACAATCAATTTTTTAGATGAAATCACCTTACAAGGCATAGACGCAGAGGGTGTTATTTTTGACCTTTCAAATGAAGGAATTTTGCAGAAAGAGGCAAAAGGGCAATACAAGGCGATAAACTCTGGTGAAACTTACATATTTGCAAAAAGCGACAACAAAACCATTGCAAAGGCAAAGGTGAATGTTAAGTATAAATTTTCTTCCCCAAAAAATCTTCAAATTGGCGACGATTACACTTTAATTTGGGATAAATCATTTATTGTAAAAAATGGTAAAACAATTTATGCCCAAGAATATAAGATTAAATATGCTGAATATGATGCAACCGGCACACTTGGTGCATTAAGCGAATTGTCTGTTACAGAAAATTCATTCACATTCCCAAATAAAGGGGCGTACAACATTTCAATCACCGCTTTGGGCGATGAAGAAGAAATTGACAACTCAAAAACCATAACAAAAGATATAAACAACGGTGTTATGGGTTTGGTTGAAGGGGCAAACTTGCAGGTAGAGCAAACAATTGGCAACCAAATTGCAAAATTCTCTTGGACAGCCAAAGAGGAGGCAACTTACGATGTTTGGCTGGAAGGCTTTAAACTTGCTTCCGGCATAAGCGAAAACTTTTTCCAATTTGACTTTACAAGATATGCGGGCGGAAGTGAGTTGGAACTTTTGGTTGTTGCAAACGACATGGTAGGCACAAAACTTTCAACAACTTCAAAGTTTACACTTACAAAACTTCAAACCCCAATCCTGAACTACAACTATGACGGCACCGACGGCGCAATTGCATGGGCTGGCGAGGCAAACGCAAACAGTTATTTGCTTTCTGCAACAAATTTTGCCGGCGACAGCGAAGTGCATGGCGTTGTAAGTGGGGCTGAAATAAAGGAATTTCTTGACGGATTTGAAGGTGGCCTTTACAATGTTCAAATTATGGCTTTGGGACAAACCACTGCAAACGGATTTTTCCTTAACAGCAACACCTCAACTGTAAAAACTTATGCAAAACTTGAAGTTCCAGAAGTTTCTGTTGAATTTGTAGGCAAAACTGCCCAAGTTACTTTTAATGAAAATCACTATTCAAAAAATTATAAAATTTCATTTGGCGGAAGAAGTATTGCTTACAACATTCAAAGTGGGCTTACCGCAACCATAGACCTTTCAGTTCTTCCTGTTGGGCAACATTCAATAAAGGTTACCGCACTGCCAAACGCAGATGAAACTTCATCATCGGGCGCTCAAGAAAAATATTTTGGCGATGCGTCAAGCGAAAGTGTTGTAAATTCCAGCGAATACATTTTCAATTTCTTCGTTCTTGAAGAAATTGCAGACTTTACGCACGCACTTAACGGCACAACTTCTACAATCACTTTTGATGAAGTGGAAAACGCAAATACATATACGCTTTTCATCAATGGCAACCTTATGACAGATGTGCAAAGGGTGGTAGAAAACGGCAAAGTGCAAATTTCTTTTGAAAACCTTGGCCAGATTTCACCAAACGGCAGAGATTATACATTCACAATTGTTGCTACAACCATTGAAGACGGCGTAGAACACGCATTGCAAGTGCAAAAAGAAAGGACGATTTCCATTTTGGAGGTTGTAAGCGAGGCGGACAGCCAAACCAATGGCTATTTTGCTTGGAATGGCGTTGAAGGTGAAGTTGAATATTACTATGAAGTTTACAAAACTGATAAAGAGTACAACGTAACCGATAATACACCTGTTTTAACGGGCACTACAACCGACCTTACAACAAACCCAATTCTTCCACTTGGCAGTTATTACACAATAAAAATTTATTCAAAAACAACAGATACAAACTTTAATCTCGACTGCAATTTTGTTGATGAAAATTCATTCTTTACCCAAAACTTTATTGCAACATACACAATTGAAACCCCAGAAGTTGAATTTGAAGATGATAATGGCGCGCTTACGCTTACCATAACAGCGGTTGAATTTGGCGGGCAATATGACATCTATGTTGACGGCAACCTTGACGGAACAATTGTAGTAGGTGAAGAAAGGGAAGAATATGCATACATTCTTCAAAATCCACTTGCAGATGCAAAAAATTATGATGTTCAAATAATTGCAAAAAGCGGACTTAAATATGACCCTGTTTTGTACCTTGACAGCAATCCACAAATCTTGGGTGTTGAAAGACTTGCCGAGGTTACCTTTGAAATGGAATATGCAAAAGATATTTTTGGCAAACGCACAAATGAATATCAAAATTATGTGGTAATTTCCAACGCTACGGCGGTTGAAGTTGTTATGAACGGACAGGTTATCAGCCAAGAGGGCTTTACGCTTGACCTTTTCGACTATACAAAATTTGGCAGTTCGTTCACCTTACAAACAAGATATTTGCCGGCAGAGAACAACGGCAATCAATACTATGTTGCAAGCGTTGCAAACCAAACAACATTCAATCGTGCAATATCTCCAAGCACATTCACATATTATGACGGATATATTTCATGGACAGACCTTAACACCATTCCTGTATTAAGATTTGAGGGTGTTTTAGGGCTTATCAACAGCAAATCGGCAAACTATTATCACTCATTCCAAATTGAAAACACTGAAAGCACCTATGACTTGCAATCACTTGTTGACTTGTTGACATCAACCGACCCAACACTTAATTCTGCATACAGACAGGCAGAGTATTTGCAAGTTGAAATGTACTCATTCTGCGACGGCGTTCAGGGTGAAGTTTACCGCCTGCCATCACCAAACGCGGTTACAACTTCCGGCGAAACTCACCTTGATATATACACACTGAAAAAACCACAACTTTCATTTGATGATGAAAATTGCATAATTTCTTGGACGGAAGAGGCGGAAAACTCAACTTATGACATTTATGTTGATGAAATTCTTGCGATTGAGGGCTATACCTCATCACAAATCACACTGTCAGACCTTGGCACTTATGACTTTTTAATTGCAAAGAAAATTCAGGTGCAAGCATTTAATAAAACATATCTTGACAGCCAACTTTCAGACCCAATTTATATAGAGCAGTTGCAACTTGACGACGCACTTGCAATATCAAAAACAGCAGACGGCTATTTTGGCACAATAGCAATTCTTTATGACCAATCTTATGTTGGACAGGTGCTTGTAAACGGCTCTTCTTCAAATGTAAACTACACAATTGGAGCAAACATTGCAACATTTAATTTTGCAGATTTTGCAGACACTACAAAATTTGAAATTATGCTTAAAGCACAAAACAGCGATACAACCCACTATTATTTCAACTCTAAACCATTCGCAGTTACAGTTGAAAACCTTGCAAACAAAACATTTGATGTAACACACACTACATATGAAGAAATTTTTAAAGATTGCAATGAGGGTGTTTTGCGTTGGTCAAATGAATTAAAAACACTTACCGGCACAGAAACACAACCTATTGTATATGTTGTCAACGCAAAAGATAGCGGAGAGAATGTATACCAATACATTGTAGAAAATGAAAGATTTGTTTACTATGATGAAATAGAAAATTACTTAAATGCAACACTTCTTGCCGGAGAGGTGCAAGTTTGGCTTACAGCCCAAATGCAATATGACTATGTTCTTCGCGGGGCAGGTGCAAAGGGCTTTATTGGAAGCGTAGATTCTCAAATTTTTACAACAACAAAAATTGACAATCCAACAGAAGTTGTTATGAGGGCTAAGCCGTCAGATAAATATGAAAGCGAGTTTGAAAATATCCGCCTTTCTGGTTTTGAATTTATTGTAAAAGACGTTTGGACAAACCATGCCGACAGCGACCTTACCTTTGCATTAACTTGGAAGGCATATACGGCAGGTTGTTTGAGAGACCACGAATCAGAAATTACAACTTGCTGGTCGCGTTCAAGGATTGACGGAGCAAACAGCGGAAACATTCAACTTATTGACGGATATTTCCATATTCAAGTTCCATCATGGAGCCATGGAGATGTCTCACTGTGTACACTTTTCTTCACAGGCAACAATGTGCCAAACCAAATAAACTTAAATGTTTACAGCAATGATGCAATTTGCTCTACAACTCAAACTTTTGATGTTGTTCGTTTTGAAAGTGAACCGGCGGTTTTAATTGATAATGATGGCATAATGACAATTGATGAGCCTGTTGAGGGGGCGTCATATGCACTTCGACTTCGCCTTGGCGACCAAGAAGTTGTAAAGATTATACACCCCGAAGAAATTAAAGAAAACCCTCAATTTGACCTTATGGCTGATGACTTCTTCGGTGCTGTGCCATTTGGTGGATATTATGACATTGATTATATAACCTTTGATGCAACAGGGGCAATTTTGCCAAGTTATCAATATCAAGACCATTATGGATATAGGATTGACAACTTACAAGATATTTCAGTTGACGACAAGGGGAATATTAACTTCACATTAGTCCTTCATCATTATGATGACCTTGTGTTTACCGCAAGAATGAAAACAGGTGAAGATGCCTATATTGAAAAGGACTTCACTGCCCAAACGGTAGAGGGAAGTGAAACTCAATTCTTTGTTACAATGGCGGAAATATTCGACCTGTTTGCAAGCGAAATTCAACTTACAAATACAGAATATGAGATAGAATTTTCTGTAAGACGATTTGGCTTTATCCGCAGTGCGTGGTCGCCACTTACAATAGGCTATCGCACCGGCGACGACCCAAGCCTTGTGCGTGGACGAGATTTGGAAAAGGATTATTTAATTTTTGATGCTGACAATGAAGGCATTTCAACCACAGCATTTTCAATTCGCCTTACCGGCTTGTTTATGGATGAAATTATTGAAGATGATACAAACACCGGCGACGGCGAAGATACCGGCGACGGAACGGGCGAAGAGGGCGAAGGTGGCGAAGAAACTCCACCGCCAGAAGAAAGCGAACTTCGCTATGACTACACAGAAGACACACGCAATTTCTACTTCTACCCAAGCGATGTTTTAGGCTATTGGGTAACCGACCTTGAAGGTAAAAATGGTTATTTCACCCAAGAAAAGGGCACAGAGGCAAACCTTATTTACACCAAGTGCTATGCGGTAAGCATACGCGACCTGCTTTCTACAATTGCCTATGGCGATGTGTCAATAAAGATTGCACGCGTGGGCAAAACTGATACAACTTACTATCAATACAATACAAATGTGTATGACTTATATAAACTCAACTGCGTAAACGACGGTGCCGATGAGGCAAACATTCTTACCATTGAAAACAACTATTTGCGTTGGACATGGGAGAACAAGGCGGGCGGAGAGCCTACCCCAACCTCATACTATGTTGTGCTTGAAAATATGATTTTGGGCACTTCCAAGAAAATTCTTACCACAGCAAATGCCATTGATATGCGTACAGTTGGACTTAAAGAAAACAATGCATACAATGTAAGCATCATTGCCCTTAACTTCAACAAAAATGTGGTCGCAAGCAGAGAGTCTGAAAAAACCAACACAATGCTTTACCCAACACCTATCGCGGTTGATGTTGTTGACGGACAAATTGTTTACAAACATGATGCATTTTTGGCAAGCGACTTTATGCAAGATATAATCGAATATTTTGGACAGACAACACCTGCACAGTCGCTCCATAGTCAAATAGGTCTTGAAGTTTATAAGTCGCCATTTGCATTTACCGTTCCAACATTCGATGAGGCGTTGCTTCAAATGAGAATAACCTCTGTAAGCGGTGGCGGTGCAACCAACTTGTCATATACAGGCACAATAAACGCATCTGTACTTATGCCTGATGTAGACATTTCCTTTGCTTCAAGAGATTATGCGACGGTTGAAAATCAAAACACAATGACAGATAGTTACATCACACTTCTTCGCATTTACCAACAACTTATGCTTCAAAACCTTGACACTATTGAGGCGCAAAACACCGATGCACTTATCACATCAATTTCACGTTCCAACCATGGAATTGGCGATAATGTGGTTTTAATTGACGACTTTGCAAGAATTCTGCCGGAAGGTGAATACCTGTTCTCAATTTGCCAAGTAGGGCAATCAAACTTTATTGAATCAAATTACTCACAGGCGGTAAAAATTTATATTTCTGCATCGCCTGAACTTACTTTGCAGACAGAAGAAGGCGACGGTGAAACATACTATACTGCAATTGTAAAACCAACAATGAATATGGTAAATACAGGCAGTGGATACACAAAACAACTTGGTCAGGTTTACAAAATGCAACTTCGCTATGCACCAAAAGACGGCCTTTATATGCTTGATGAAATCATAAACTTCATCATTGGTTATGACGGCACAAGTTGGCATATTTCAATTGGCGGACAAGATTTAAACAGCGCGGTTGACGGCGTGATTACAAATGTTGCATCAAACCTTGCTATTCCGTCATTTAAGTTGAATATGAATAAACTTAAAGATGCATTGGAAGTGCTTGGTTATGGCGAAAAAATACAGGTGAACACTCTTATCACCGCCAACATTTTCACATACCAATGTGATGACGGATATGTTGTAAACGGCAAAAGTGCCAAGTTTAATTTAAGGTACCTTGACCTGCAAACTGACGGCATAACATTTGTAAACGGACAATTTACAATCAATGCAACCCTTGACCAAACTTATGAAATTTTGGCAAGATACAAAATCACATCACAGGCAGAAACTTCAATCCGTCAAAACTTTGAAAACGGAATGGTTAAACTGCAACTTGATAAAAGCGGAGTTTATGAATATATTGTTCTTTCACTTAACGGCTCTATTTCACCTTCAACAATGAATGTGGAAAGTGATTCTTACGTTATAAAGGGCTTATATAAACTAAACGCGCCAAGCCTTACAACAAGAAACAACCAAATAAACATTTCTTACAATCCAAATGATATACGCTATATGAGCACCCTTAAATTCAACCTTGCAAACGATATAAGTTTAAAGGGCGTTTATACAGGAAGCGACAGCGGATATTACTATCAAAGTGAACTTACCTCTGTTGACAGCGTAGTGCCTTATATTGTAGGCTCTGTAAACGGATATGATGAGGTAATTTACCCATCAGAACTTATGGCTGAAGAATTCTATGCATACCTTTCAGGAAACAGCGGAACATTCACTGTAAGCGACGAGGCTGTAAGCCAAGGCGACATTTTGCTTGTGTTCAGCGAAACTCGCCCAGTACTTTCTTCGTCAGTATCGGTGATAGAGGCAAAAATGCTTCCATCAATCAACTCAATCGGCTTGTATGGTGGCGACTTCTACCTTGACGATAGATGCGTGGGTATAGATATGGTAACCGACAAAGACTTCAATCACCTTTCAGGCAATATCGTTTATGAAATTCTTGTCCGCTATTACGGATTTGACAACTTAGATGAAAACGGCAACACACTTATGGAACTTCATGAAGAAACTCTTTACAGCGAAAGAATGTACGCAAGCGAAGTTCAAAGTTTTGCACAAATTGTAGGTTCACAATTTATCTCTGCCGATTATGAATACTTCACAATCAGCGTAACAGTTTTGGGTGCACTTCGTGCCGATAAAGACACAGCAAATGCAATTCAAACACTTGAAGGCACATATCTTCTTTTGGCAGACTCTGTATACTTTGGGCCAAACAGCGAGTACCCATCTGCCGATTACGGACAGCACGCTCTACGAAGCCTTACCGTAACAAGCCCAATTATGACAAGAACAAAAGCCCCATTCCTTGCAAGCGAAAGCAACGGCGTTATGAATGGCGCATTGCAGTTTGTAATAGATAAATCACTTTTCTATTATGAAGATAGCATTGGCGGAAGAATGAGAGGCCCACTTATCTGCGGTGATGAGGGCGAAGAAGATGAAAGCAACAAAATTGCACAGCATACCGCAAGCAGAATTTCAATTACTGCAAAATATGGCTATGGTGGCGGTACAATCACAGAACAGGTGTATGGTACAATCACATTCTCAACTTCAACCGAACTTGGACAGGAAAATTATGTTTACTGCTCTGTTGTACCAAGCGAGGGCCTGTTCAGTATGGCAATGGATACCATTTCATTCTATATCACAATTTATGGACGCTCGCAGATAACTTCTGTTCCACTTGTGATAAATGATGTATACAAATTGCCACAAGTTACAGAAGAATATTATGATGTTGAATTGGTTGGCGAAAGAACGTACCTTAACTTCACAAAATACTTTGAAAGAATTTCAATCGCAAACGATTTCAGTTGCTATAAAGTAACCATTCAATATATGCTTGCCGGCGATGATGCAGTTTACACAGAAGAACTTACATCATCATCACCAATCAAGCGTTTTGAACTTTACAGCACACTTACCATACTTTCAATTCAGGCGCAAGATGCCCAAGACGGCACAACGCTTAACCCTAAAAAATTGCTTTACAGCGACACAACAATCCTTGCCCTTAACCAAACAAGCATAGATGGCTTGCAGGTAAGTTGGAACTCACAAGCAATGCGATTTGAATGGAGTTGGGCAGACGGACGCACAGAGGAATATGAATACTACGTAAGCCTTTACGTGTCTGGCAAACAAGAAACAGAAATTGTATCAACAAACTACTATATGCCTCACAATCGCGGACTTATTTCAAGCGGTGGCTTTGAAATTCGTGCAAGGGTTAAATCACAAGGCACAAACCAAATGTATTCATTCAGTGATAGATTGGTTTATGAGGGCGAAGAAATTTCATATCTGCTTTACTCTGGCGGTAATGGAACAAAGGCAAACCCATATCTTATCTTAAATGAAACAGACTTCATCAACATTGAAAAACGCAACACAATAGATAAAAAATTCTATTTCGCACTTGGTGATAATGTTACAATCAACCTTGCAAACCTTTACACAACTGTTGACGGCACGCTTAAACCAATCATCAAAGAGTTCTATGGCTCTCTTGACGGAAGTGGATACAAACTTACTATCACCTCATCAATTGTTGCCAACCTCGATACACCTTTTGAGGGTGCACTTGTTGGCATAAGCAGTTTAAATTTCACCCAATACTCTTCAATCTTCCATTCACTTTCAGCGGTGGCGGAAATTAAGAATATGTATATTGACTATACAATTGCTTATAACAATATGTTTGACTCATTCATAATGTTCAGCCCAATTGCAATGTACAACTTTGGTGAAATTTCAAATGTAAACGTAACAGAGTTTACAGTTAAAAACCTTGGTGGAAAGGGTGAAAACAACGTGTTTGTGGGCGGAATTGTTGGCGTAAACTATGGCAATATAACAGGCTGTACAAACTCGGCAACATTTGCTTACTCTATGGCACAACAACTTTCACTCAACTTTGGTTTCGGTGGAATTTGTGCTTACAACGGCAACATTACAAGTGCTTATGGCGTAATTTCAAACTGCTTCTGTCAGGGTGAAAAACAAGTTACCGTAAGCGTAAACAACAACCTTGTTTACCTTGCAGGTATAACCATTTCAAACGCTGGTAAAATTTCAACTTCGGGCAATGACGGCAACTTAAAACTTAATGCTCGCGGTGCAGGTGTTACAACATTCACCGGCTACTATGCGGGAATAACTGTTGCAAGCAACAATGGCGTGCTTGAATACCTTTACAACAACGGCACCATTGAAAACGCTTCAAGTTATGGCACACTCAACTTTGGTGGTATCGCTTATGTTATAAGCGGTGGCACAATCAACACCCTTGTTGAAACGGTTGCAGGACAGCCAATTGCAAAATCTTGCACAAGCAAACCTACAAGTTTGGGAAGCAACTATGCAACAGCCTCATCGGGCACACACTCGCTGATTACAACACTTGCTCTTTCAGCGCAGTCAATAAATTGCCCTAACAGCTATGTGCTTAAAATTGCAACATCTGGCGAAGGCTTTAAGGCGTCAATTGCAAAAGCGTAAGCATACTTAAAAAGGGGAGAGAATATCCTACTGATATGAAAAGATTTTTCATATTGGCAATGGCAATATTCTCTCTTTCTTTTTTGTTTGGCTTTGCACCAAAGCCACTTAAAAGCACCGATGATTTTATAATTCTTTCCCTTGACACCTCATCAAACGGACGCACAACGCAAGGGGTATACTTTTCAATAAATTCAAAAAGAATAAACAATATATCTTCATCAATAAAAGAAGAGATAAATTTTAAAAACAACTTAAAAAAGCAGGTTGAAACGATAAGAAATGAATTTCTTTTCTCTTTTGCCCATGCCTATCTTCAAAACCCAATTGGAGAATATAAAATAAATCAAGGGGTTGTGCTGTCGCCGGTTGCAGTAAATAACGATTTGGATATGATAGGCTTTCAAATAATATTCACAAGTGCGGGTGCATGGAATTACTATCATCAAACAAAAGGCGGACAGACAGCAAAGAATAAACGCAACATTTTTCTTAACAAAATTGCAAGCGAGGGACTTTTTCCTTTTTCGGCAGAGGTTAAAGTGGGGGAAAGCCAAACAATCACGGCGGGGGAAAGATACAAACAAATGTACCTTTCCTCGGCGGTTGGACTTTCTTTTGAAAAAACAATAATGGCAGAATACAACCCAACTTTTGTTTATGACTATTCTTCTTTTAATAAAAAACTTCGCTCCAATGCCAACGCAAAGTTTGCCGACAAAAACCACCATTATCACCATGTTTGGGCGGAAACCGACTGCCAAAAGGCGGGAAAAATTTGCCTATACTACTACAACATAAACAAGGGCGTTTGGATTGCCTTTGCAACAGCCCTGCCACTTTTGGGCATGGGGATAACAATTGCAGTTATAAAATATAAAGAAATTAAATTAAAGAAATAAGGCTAACCAAACGATATTTGCTTGCAAAAAGGGAGATAATTTGATAAAATCACACATATAAAAAGAGGAAAAATGAAAGTTAGCAAAAAATTTACAATATTTTCTATAATTGCGGTTATGCTGTTGCTTGTTGTTTTGCCGTTTTGTGCACCTGCAAAAACAAAGGCAGAGGCAGCAAGTGCATATCGCGGTGATTATATTCTTATATCTGTTGAAAATCAAGCGGACGGCAAGGTTGCTTGGGCACTTGAATTTGGCTTAAACACCCAAAAACGTAACTTGGCAGATGAAAATGAAAAGGCTTTGTATCGCGTGCAAATTCAAACAATGCTTCAAAAGGTTTATCAAGAAAAACGCGAAGAAATTGAAAATATATATGCCTTAAACCCAACAGAACAGTTTAAGCCTGCCGACAATATCACCCTTACAACACCAATTTATGACCAAAAAGCCGACTGCGTAAATTTTAAATTCTTCTTCAAAAATGCAGAAGTTTACAACTTCTACAATGCAAAAGAAACCGACCAGCGTAAGGCAGATAAAAACATTTTTTATCAGCAACAAATTGTAAGCACGGTTTTTCCATTTGCTGAAGTTATGCAAACGCCATTGGGCGAGATGAACCTTGCAAGGTACTATCTTAATTTGTATATCACCGCTTGCAGTGGACTTTCAATTGCAGATAAAATGCAAAATTATGACCCAGAATTTATTTTCGATTATGCAACCCCTTCAAAAAAGATAAAAACAAACGCAGAAATTCAGTATACCGACGCAGTTGGCTTATATCACCATGCGTGGGGAGAACGCTTTGCAAGCATAAACCCTTCATTTGTTACCACAAGGTCGCTTTTGCAACCAAACAGAGGCGTTTGGTATGCGTTTGGTATAGGACTTCCACTTGTGGGAATGGGCGTGGCAATTGCAGTTATCAAAATTAAAGATAAAGTCAACAAAAGCAAAACAAAACAAGTTGAAGAAATTTAAAAAGAGTTGAAAAATCAACTCTTTTTTGTTTCAAACAAATTTATCACAACCTTTCTTTTGCCCATTGCAAATTTATATGCAAGCGCCGTGCCACTTTTGGGCTGATAAAAAACACTTCTTTTGCAATATCGCCTCATTTCCGGCTGATAATTTTCATCATAATAAAAAACGCAAAAATCGCTGTCGCAAATCATTGCTTGGTTTCGCTCTACATAACTTGCCTTGGCTGAGGTGTATTTTGTTTTATGCTCTCGCTCTTCTTCAACGCCCAATAAATGCACCTCTCGCTTGTAAATGCTCCCGTAAATTCGCTCACATTCAACCCGCTCACTTTCCAAAACGCAGGTTTCATGACGGCAGGTGTAACACACCCTTTTTATATCAACATATTTTTCTTTCAATTCAGTTACCACCAAATGGCAAAGGGTATCAAAATTACTGCGACTTCCAAACAAAAAAGTTTGCACATTGTGTTGTACAATCAAATTTTCAACAATTTCAGTTACCCTATTTTTAAGTTCTTCGGTAACCTCAATTTTTCTATGACCGAAGAATGAACACTTAATGTCTGACAATGCGTGATAACCTCCACTCTATGATTGATTTTCAACCATTATATGATAAATTTGGTCATTTGTCAAACATACAGTGTCGGACTTTGAGTATTTTTTGTAATCTTGGGGTCATTGTCTGCAAGATTATAAATTCCAATATTAGATAAAATATAAATATCAAGTATTGGAGAATAAAATATGGAAAAGAAAATTGATTATAACGAAATTATCCACAGAATTGGATATTTTAGAACAAAGGCAAATTTATCGGCAAGGGAAACAAGTTTAAGACTTGGTTATAGTGAACAATTTATGAAAAGAATAGAAAATAAAAGTGTCGAATTGAAAGTTAGTACATTGCTTGATTTTTTAGACATTGTAGATGTTACCCCACAAGATTTCTTTTATATGGGCGACCAATATAATAAAGAAGATAAAAATGTTTTAGATTTATATAATAGTTTGTCGGCAGATGCAAAACAAACAATCATAGATTTAATGAAAAAATTGAAATAAAAATTCAGTGGGGTTGCCTACTGTTTTTTTTGATATAAATTGTTTTTAAGGCCTTATTCTTAAAAATATATTTAATAAATTTATATAATGGCAATATTTTTTACTTGTTATCCTTGAAATTTGTCGCCTTTTGTGGTACTATTATTACGCTAATAAAATAAAGAGGTTATTATGAAAAACGAGAAAATAAGAAATATTGCAATCATCGCCCATGTAGACCATGGCAAAACTTCACTTGTAAATGAACTGCTTAAACAAGGCAGTGTTTTTAGGGACAACCAAGTTGTTGAAGACAGAGTGATGGACTCCAACGCCCTTGAAAGGGAAAGAGGTATCACAATTTTGTCAAAAAACTGCTCTTGTATGTTTGAAGATACAAAAATCAACATCATTGATACGCCAGGGCACGCCGATTTCGGTGGCGAGGTGGAACGCGTACTTAAAATGGTTGACGGCGTTCTTCTTGTTGTTGACGCTTATGAAGGGCCAATGCCTCAAACAAGATTTGTTCTTGAAAGGGCACTTGCACTTGAACTTAAAGTGATTGTTGTTGTCAACAAAATTGACAGACCAGACGCCCGCGTTGGCGAAGTTATTGATGAAGTGCTTGAACTTTTCCTTGACCTTGACGCAAATGAAGAGCAACTTAACTCTCCATTCATTTTTGCATCTGCCCGCGCGGGTATTGCAAGCGAAGATAAAGACACAAAAGGTACAGACATGGTGCCACTTTTCAAAAAGATTGTAGAATATATCCCAGCACCAGAGGGCGAAGAGGATAAGCCTTGCCAAATGCTTGTATCTTCTGCCGAACATAATGAATACGTTGGCAAACTTGCCGTTGGTAAAATCAGCAGAGGCTCTCTTGCCGTTGGGCAAAGCGTAACCCTTTGCAACTTCCATGATGCATCAAAGGTTGTAAGGTCAAAGGTTGTAAGTTTGTTTGTTTTTGAGGGACTTAAAAAAGTGCCGGTAGAGCGTGCATCAATTGGTGAAATTGTTTGCGTTGCAGGGCTTGAAGGCGTGCAAATTGGCGATACCATTTGCGATAGTATCAGCCCAGAACCTGTTGAATTTGTAAAAATTGCAGAGCCAAGTGTTGAAATGACATTTATGGTAAATGACAGCCCATTTGCCGGCAAAGAGGGCAAATTTGTTACCTCTCGCCATATTCGCGACAGACTTTACAAAGAGGCAGTCAAAGACCTTTCCCTTAAAGTGGAAGACGGCGACACCGCCGAAAAATTTAAGGTAAGCGGACGCGGTGAAATGCACCTTTCAATTTTAATTGAAAATATGCGTCGTGATGGCTATGAATTTCAAGTTTCAATGCCAAAAGTTCTTCTTAAAGAAATTGACGGCGTAAAATGTGAACCTATTGATAGGCTTATCCTTGACGTACCAGAAGATTGTACCGGCGTGGTTATGCAAAAAATGGGTGTTCGTAAGGGTGAACTTGTGCAAATGACACCACATGGCAGTCGTATGAAAATGGAATTTCTTATTCCATCTCGCGGACTTTTTGGTTTTAAAAGTGAACTTCTTACCGATACCAAAGGTGAGGGCGTAATCAATTCGCTTTTCTATGGATATGAGCCTTGGAAAGGGGAAATTAAACGCAGAGATTATGGCTCACTTATCGCACATGAAAATGGCGAGGCGATTGTTTACGGACTTTTCAATGCTCAAGAGCGTGGCGACCTTTTCATTGGCGCCGGCGTGCCTGTTTATGCGGGCATGGTTGTTGGCTCCAACCCAAAAGGCGACGACATTGTTGTAAACGTTTGCAAGAAAAAACACCTGTCAAACTGCCGAGCGTCTGGCTCTGACGATGCACTTCGTCTTACACCACCTCGCAAAATGAGCCTTGAAGATGATATAGAATTTTTGGCAGACGATGAAATTTTGGAAGTTACACCAAAAAGCCTGCGTATTCGCAAAATCATACTTGACCATAACATGAGAAACAGAGAACGCGGTAAAATTCTTCGCGGAGAAATTTAAAAGGAGGGGCAAATCATGTTGCAACCAAAGGAAAGTCGGGACCTTAAAAAAACATACAAAAGATTGTGCATTTTTCTTGTGATTGCACTTGTAATTGATGCCTTTCTTGCATTTCTGCTTTATGAATACACCAGCGTAAGCGAGGTGCTTTGCGCTTTTATCATCATAGTTTGGACTACACTTTTATATTTGATTTTTCTACTGATATGTGCTAAAATTGATAAAAGAAAGAAAGAAAAAATTGAAAAAGAGGGCAAGCAAGACCCTTTCACAAAAAAATAGGAGGCGTTTGTGGCACAAGAATACAAAATTATGCCCCATAACTTAGAGGCAGAACAGGCTGTACTTGGCTGTATTTTAATAGATACCCATTTGCAAGCAGATATTTTGGGTGAAATGAAAACCGAAGATTTTTATTCGGAAGCACACCAAAGCATTTTTGACACCATGTGTAAGTTATATCAAAAATCTATGCCTGTGGATTTTGTTACACTTTCCGACCAACTTGATAAATCAAAAATTCTTGATAAGGTTGGCGGGCTTGGCTACATAACCACACTTACAAACGTTGTGCCATCTGCGGTAAACTTTGCTTATTACTGCGAAATTGTAAAATCAGACAGCATAAAAAGAAAACTTATCGGCTCTGGTCAACGCATCATTCAAGACGCCTATGAAAGCGAAGATAAAGAAAAAAGTCTGCAATTTGCAGAAAAAGAAATTTTTGATATAGCCGAAAAGCAAGGACGCTCTGCACTTGAACACGTGGGCAAACCACAAGGTGCAATCAAAAGGGTGATTGATAAGTTTGACCAAATTGCAAAAGACCCTACTTCGCTTAAAGGTATTCCAACCGGCTATCATGACTTTGATAAAATCACCAATGGACTTCAAAACAGCGACCTTATTCTTCTTGCAGCCCGTCCCGGCGTAGGTAAAACCTCATTTTCTATGAACATTCTTGTAAATGCGGCGGTAGAGCATGGCAAAAAGTGTGCAATCTTCTCGCTTGAAATGAGTCGCGACCAACTTATGCAAAGGGCAATTTGCTCACTTGCAAAAGTAAGCATGGCAAAAGCACTTAACGGCACTATGGACGCCGAAGAGTGGAAACGCATTTGGCAGGCAACAAAAAAACTTGAAGCAAGTGGACTTTATGTTGACGATTCTTCACTTACAACGCCAGCCGATGTGCTTTCAAAATGTCGCAGATTAAAGGCAAAAGACAACATCGACCTTATCATGATTGACTATATTCAACTTATGTCATCTGGTAGCAACAAGAAAGACCAAAACCGTCAAAACGAAGTAAGTGAAATTTCAAGAAACCTTAAAATAGTTGCAAAAGAACTTAACGTGCCAATCATTGTTCTTTCCCAACTTTCCCGTGGCGTTGAAAGCAGACAAGACCATAGACCAATGCTTTCCGACCTGCGTGATTCGGGTGCGATTGAACAGGACGCCGATATTGTACTTTTCCTTTACAACCCAGAAAAATACAATGACGCACCACAACCTGACGAGCCGGGCACAATTGAACTTATCATTGCAAAACACAGAAATGGTAGCACCGGCACCGTTAAACTTCGCTGGATTGGCGAATATACTACATTTGTCAATCTTGGCGACAAAAGCCATAACGTGCAAAAACGCGAGGCTATTGACGTGAAAGATATAAAAGAAACAGCAATTGAAAACATCGATAGCGTTGATGTTTTTGATGATTAAAAAAGGAGGCAATCATGGCAGAACAAAAAAAATCTGGTAAAGGCAAAAAGTTTATGGTTGGACTTGGCGTATTGGCGGTTATTGCAATCATCATTGTTGTAATTGTAATATCAATTCCACCAAGCACAAACTCGGCATTAACGCTTTTAAATAAAGCCTATACAAACTCATTTTTAATGAGCCAAACAGAAAAAACCGAATATGACAAATTTCAAACAAAGGTGGACGCCAACAAAGTCAACAACTATTTAATCACCATGTCCCAAGAGATGAAAGACGTAGAAACCCTTTCAATCACACTTGCCGGCGTGCTTGATTACTATAATGACTATCTCACCTTTGCACAAAGCAACAAAAATTTCAATAAAAACTACAAATCAATCAAAAATGGTTTAAACGGAGCAATTGACAGCCAAAAACAACTTAACAAAATGCTTGAAGAAGTAAATAAATTGGGCAGTCAATCTGCAACTTACCTTCAAAGTGCATGGATAGATTTTCGCGTAGAATATGCAAATTGGCTGAATGGCTACAACAAAGCAATTTCTGCACTTGCAAAGGCGTATGAGGGAAGTATGGGCGACGTTACAACCAACAACCTTGCCTCAACAACAATTTTAAACACTGTAAGCGACTTTACCCAAGTTATTTACAACGATTTTGCAGGTCTTGTTGAATATGACAAGCAAAACCCAAATGCCAACACTTACACATATGAAAGCGATGGTAAAATTATGGCATTCCAACTATTTGTAGAACAAAACCTTAAAAACGCTGACGAAATTGAAAACTACTATTTTTCAAGCGTAATTCAAGGGAAATATCAAAAAATCAATCAATATTTCTCACTTTACAGCCAAGAAGATATGAAAAATGCAATTTCTTCAATTGAACTTATAAGCGACAATCCGGTTGTTACGCTTACTTATGAGGGCATTGAAGACGCAAACAACGTTTATACACAAATTAGAGTATTTTTGATAGGGGGTGTGTAATGACAAAGTTTAAAAAGATAGTTTCAACTCTTGCACTTGCAGTTATGCTTATTCTTTCATCAACACTTCTTATCGCCTGCGGAAAGGGCGCAACAAGCGGAGATACACTTACACTTATCAACCAAAGCCTTGAAGAATATAAGGAAGACACAACTTTTAAAGCAGGCGCAGTGTATGGCGCAACAACAAACTTTTTCTTAAATGATTTTCAAGAAAAACAGTCAACTGGTGATTTTGCACCACAAGATGAAAAATCAATCGCAATTGTTGCAAATGGACTTAACTTTATTGAAAAATATTCAACTTACCTTAATGGACTTGACGTAAAATATGATTTTGGCAAACTCAACAAAAAAATCAATGAAATGGATAAGGCTTTCAAAGATTTGAAAACAGAACACTTTAATCTTTCACAAGTGGAAAGCAGTGCAAACTATAATATTTACAATGGTTATTTTGCAAGATATGCCCTTTCTGCAAGAGAATTTGCTGAAAATGTGTATGACGTTGCAATAACTTTGGGCGACCTGCTGTTTGTTAAAGAAAACATTATCAATGCTGGGGCAACTTCTGCCGTGATAACCTACGACCTTGGCTATCAAGAACTTCTTATCAACGCAGATTTTAAAAACTTCTTCTTCGGTAGCGCGCAAGGTAGAGATTTTGATAAAGACCTGTACAACACCGCAGAAAGCATTTATGAAAAATATTGCCAAGCATTTGTTCTTGCAAAAACAAAAGAAATAAATGCTGATGAATATCAAGGTTTTGTAAGCGTTGTAAATGCTGTAAATGGCGACAGAGCAAACGCAAATAAATCACTTAAAGAATTTTCACTTTACGAATACTACCTTACTTATGAGGGCTCGCTTATTGCTTACGAAAAAAGCAACAACGATGCATCAATTTATCACAATAATGTTCAATCATATTTTGGTAACAATGGAATTTTAAGCAAATTTTTCACATTTTTGCTTGTTTAATAACAAATTTAAGGAGAAATTATGAATAATCGCGACATAGCCGATTTGTTATTCCCAAACCTTGCCCTTACCGAGGGCGAGGTTTTTGCAAAATATCCACAAAGAAATTTGGATAAAAGCCAAATTGTTACACGCTTTGCACCAAGCCCAACAGGCTATATGCATATCGGCAACTTTTTTCAGGCTTTTATAAGTTACAACCTTGCAAAAAATTCAAACGGCGTTTTCTTTTTAAGAATAGAAGATACAGATAAAAAGCGCGAAGTGGCAGACGCCAAAAAGGTTTTATATAATGTTTTAAATCGTATGGGTATTGAATTTGATGAATATCAAACACTTGACGGACAAGATGTTGGAAACTATGGCCCATATGTTCAAAGTGAAAGAAATCACCTTTACCATGTTTTTGCACATAAACTTGTAAGCGAGGGCAGGGCATTTCCATGTTTTTGCAAAAAAACAGAGGGAAAAGAAGATGTTTTAAAACTTCGCGAAAATAAGTTTGCAGAGAATGATGAACGCGAATATGACCCTTGTCGCAACCTTTCTTATGAAGAAGTTAAAAAACATATCAAAAATGGAGACCCTTTTGCAATAAGATTGAAAACTAAAAATGAGGGAACCGAAAGGGTTAAATTTAATGACCTTATCAAGGGCGACCTTGAAGCGAAAGCCAACGCCAAAGATTTTATAATTTTAAAAAGCGACGGCACACCACCTTATCCATTTGCCCACGCTGTTGATGATACACTTATGGGCACAACCATTGTTGTCCGCGGTGAGGAATATATTTCTTCAACCCCAGCCCATGTAGAACTTTTTGAGGCACTTGGCTTTAAACAAATTCAATATTGCCATAACCCATTGATTTATAAACTTAATGAACAGGGCAATCGCCGTAAAATTTCAAAAAGATATGACCCAGAAGCAAATATGATGTACTTTTTTGAAAATGGCTATCCAACCGACGCTCTTTGCGAATATCTGCTTAACATGATAAACTCTGGCTTTGAAATTTGGCGTAAAAATAATCCAGATACAGATTGGAGGCAGTTTAAATTTAACGCCAATGAAATCACAACCGTTGCCCCAATTTTTGACCTTGTAAAACTTAATGATATTTCAAAAAATATCATTTCAAAAATGGAGGGCAAAACCCTTTATCAAAATTGGCTTACTTGGGCTGAAGAATATGACGCGCCTTTGGCAGAAAGATTAAAGGGCGAAGAAGAAAAATTTGTTAAAGCCTGCCAAATGGATAGAGATGGGGCGGTAAAACCAAGAAAAGATATTTATAACTATAAAATGATGAAAGAAAATTTTGCCTATCTTTTTGAAAGACCTACCGAATATCAACTTAACAGCGAAGATAAAGAAAATGCAAATGAATTTTTAAAGGAATATTCAAAAACATTCAAAATGCCAGCATCAAATGAAGATTGGTTTGCTGGCGTGAAAGAAATTGCAGAAAAATTGGGTTATGCAGCAGATAATAAACTTTATAAGGCAAACCCAGACGCCTATAAGGGTAACACCGCAAAGGCCTGCGAATTTATACGCCTTGCAATAACAGGCACAAAAAACTCACCAACACTTTTTACAATTATGTCAATTTTAGGTGAGGAAGAAACAAAAGCCCGCCTTGCAAAACAATTTTAATAAATACTAAAAGCACCGATTGCGACAACAAGCCCCCTCATAGAGGGGGCTGTCGGCGAAGCCGACTGGGGGAGTTTCCGCAATCGACGCTTTTTTTATTGCACCCCAAACCCTTTTTAATAATATAAATAAACATGGATAAAAAACATTTGGATATTTGCGGGTCAGAACTTATTGCTCTTGCCGGAAGCCTTGCAATTTGCATTGCAAAAAATTATGAAAAAGAAGATTTAAGAAAATTAAGATGCTTTTTTTCAACAATTTCTTCAAATTTAGGAATTATTGAAAGTGAGGGCTTGCATAGAAAAAATAAAGAAGTTATTAAAAAATAACAATAAAAATTTATATCGGTATAATAAAATCCTTTAAAAATAAATAAAGGATTTTTTTATTAAATAATTTTGCATAATAAACAGGCTATAATTGCACCAACAACTGCACAAATTAAAGCAACAGGAATTGCATACAACAATTTTTTAATTTTTGTGCCTGAGGTATAAACTGCGGTTACATAAAAAATTGTTTCACTGCAACCTAAAATCACGCAGGCACAACGAGAAATATAACTGTCTGCACCATATTGCAACAAAACGTCATTTAAAAGTGCATAACTGCCAGAACCTGTAAAGGGACGTAAAAGCACAAGTTCAACAAGTTGGGTTGGAATTCCCAAAAGATTAAAAATTGGAGAAACCGCATTTGCAAGCATGGCGGTCAGCCCGCTTTCTCGCAATAATGCAACAGCAATCATAATTGTTGCAATAAAAGGAAAAATATCAACAGCAAGCGGTATCGCCTTTTTTGCACCTTTCACAAATGTGTCATAGGGGTTTACCTTTTTAAATTTTGCATAGCAAAAAATTGCAATAAAAATTGCAGGAATAATATAACCACTCATTTTTTACCCCTTTGTCGCCATTTTTTGTGCAACTTGCCAAATAGTTTTACAAGCATAATTCCCAAAGCAAAAGTGCAGAATGTTGAAATAAGGGTTGGAAGTACTATATCAGCAGGCGAAAGAGAACCGGCATTTGCACGAAGCCCTATAATCGTTGACGGCAAAAGTTGAATTGAAGTTGCATTTATCACAATAAGCATAATGACTGCATAGTTTGCAACTCCACTTCCGTCATCAAGCCTTTTCATGGCTTTAATGCCAAGTGGGGTGGAAGCATTACCAAGCCCCAACATGTTTGCCGACATATTAAGTGCAATATATTTCTCTGCCTCAACATCATCAATTTTAAAAACCTTTTTTATAAATGGTCGCAAAAGCCGTGCAAGTTTTTGTGCCAGCCCGCTTTCTTCAACAAGTTCCAAAACGCCAAGCCACACCGCGTAAACCCCACAAAGTTCAATACTTAAAGTAAGCGCCTCGGCTGAGGCGTTAAGCATGCTTGAAAGTGCATTTTCTGGCGTGGTGCATAAAAGTGCAATTAAAGAGCCTACAACCATTAAAAACCAAATTCTATTCATGTTGTAATATATTCCATACCTGCCTGTTTTAGTTATTCAACCCGCCAACAATTTGACATTTTGCCAATTATTTATTAAAATGATAGAAAGGATTAAACCATGCTTATTGATACTCACGCACACTTAACAGACCCCGCCTTTTCAACAGACCTTGAAGAGGTTGTTTTTGCTTGCCAACAAAAGGGAATGAAAGTGATAACATCAGGATACGATATTGCATCTTCACAGCAGGCAATCGCCCTTGCAGAAAAATATGAAAATATTTTTGCGTCAATAGGAATTTATCCTGAATTTGCAGAAAATTGCAATGAAAATGCATTAAAAACCCTTAAAAACCTTGCAAAAAACAAAAAAGTTGTTGCAATTGGCGAAATTGGTTTGCAATATACCGATAATATGCCCGACAAAGAAATTCAAAAAAACACCTTTATAAAACAACTTAAACTTGCCCAAGAACTTCAACTTCCGGTGGTTATTCATTGCCGTGATGCATATGGTGATATGATTGAAATTTTAAAGAATAACAAACACTTGTTATCTTTTGGCGGAACATTTCATTGTTTTTGTGGAAGTGAGGAAATTGCAAAAGAGGGTATTAAACTTGGGCTGTATATTTCTGTTGGTGGAGTGTCTACATTCAAAAACGCAACAAAACTTCAACAAACCATAAAAAATATTCCAATTGAAAAAATTTTGCTTGAAACCGATTGCCCATATCTTTCACCTCACCCATATAGGGGGAAACGCAATCAGCCAATTATGAGCGAAATTATTGCAAAGCATTTGGCAGAACTTAAAGGCATCTCGCCGGAAGAAGTAGAAAAAATCACACAAGAAAATGTAAGGAGGCTGTTTAAAATATGATAGACCACAATTTTAAGAAAAAGTTTGGGCAGAATTTTATATTTGATAAAAACCTGCTTTCTGCAATTTGTGATGATGCGGAAATTTGCAAAAATGATGAGGTTTTGGAAATTGGTGCTGGTGCAGGCACCCTTACAACTCAAATCGCAGAAAAGTGCCAAAAAGTTGTAAGTTATGAAATTGATAAAGATTTGCAAGAACATTTGTTAAACTTAAACCTTACCAACGCAAAATTTATTTTTGGCGATATTATGGATTATGAAATCACAAAAATTGAAGAAGATTTTGCCGGCGAATATAAAATGATTGCAAACCTGCCATACTATATCACAACCCCAATTATTTTTAAATTTTTAAATGGCAGTGAAAAACTTAAAAGCCTTACCATTATGGTGCAAAAAGAGGTTGCCGAGCGTATGGTTGCCGGGCATGGCGGAAAAGACTATGGCGTGCTTTCGGTTATGATAAACTTTTTTGGAAGTGCAAAAATAAATCGCATTGTGTCGCGTACCAATTTTCATCCACAGCCAAATGTGGATTCTGCTGTTGTTACAATAAAAATTGATAGACAGAAATATCCTCAAATTGACAAAAATAAATTTTACAAATTTATCCAATGTGTTTTTTCAATGAGAAGAAAAACTTTAAAAAATAATTTAAGCACACTTATTTCCAAAGAAAATTTAACTCTTATTGATGAAAAAACACTTTCAATGAGGGCAGAAATGTTAAATTTCAACCACCTTTTAAAAATATATTTAAAAATAATTGATTGTTTTTAAAGGTTTTTGTTGTAATTTGAATTTTTATTTGTTATAATGAAGATAATTAAAATATGCGGAGGAAAAGATTTTGAATTACGGTTCCTTGGTTAATGTAAATTTTTTACAAAAAATAGCAACGTTTTTTGATATAATCCCAAAGATTGTATACTTTTTGTTTGCCGCATTTGCGTCTGGTATTGATGCCATGCAGGCACTTGTGCGCAAACTTGCAGGACTTGATACATACTATCAAACCTCAACGGGCGAAATAATGACACAGAAAGACCCTCTCACAGAATTTATTTATGGAATTTTAGGCATAGGTGATTCTGCAAGCGTATATAAAGGGCTTAATACAGTTTTCTGGTCGCTTGCAATTTTCGGTCTTATCGTATTGGTTGTTTCCACAATTGTTGCAATTGTAAAATCTCACTATAACGAAGACTCCGAGGGGACAAGCCCATCAAAATATATCTACACAGCAATCAAATCAATTCTTACCTTTGCAGTTATGCCTATTGTTGTTGTAATTGGTATGCAACTTTCAACTTTTGTTCTTCGCACGCTGGATAATATAACTGCCGGCACAACAAACGAAAGCGCAATAAAAGGTATATACGGCACACAAGCAACAGAAATTTTCCGCGGTGAAACACTGCGGGGCACAGATAACAAAGTTTACGCCCATTATGACTACTTTGGCGTCGGCGACCCAACAAGCACTGCAACCTTTGGCGGACTTATGTTCAAAGCAAGTGCTTATGGCGCAAACCGTGCAAGGTCTGGTCAAACAAGCGTTTCAAGTTATCAAAATATCACAGTAAATGGTAAACAAATTTTTGGCGATGCAAGCAACTGTCCAGAATATGGCTCACTTCAAACTAATCAAGAAAAACGAGAGTATGTGGGTATGCAAATTGACTATGCGTTCCAAAACAACCTTCAACTTAACACAGGCTTAAGTTATTCGGCAACAATAAGTGCGGTTGAAAGCACTGTCCCATATTTGGGTATAAGTGATGTAACCGGCGGTTTTGGTGCAAAGTCAACAATATATAGTTTCTCAAAATATGACGTTTCAGCAGTTTGGCTTTTCTATGACCTGTGGCAATTTAACTTCATCGTTGCTTTTGGTGGCGGTGTAACAGTATTCGGAATTATGATTTCAATCATCGTTGGTATGATGACAAGGCTTATAAAAGGCGCGGCAATGTTCCTTATCTACCCATCACTTTTGGGTATTGCTCCACTTGACAACTTTAAGGCATTTAAGGGCTGGGGAACAACATTCATGCAACAAATTATGATGGCATTTGGTGCAATTGTTGGTATAAACATATTGATGTTAATTTTGCCATACTTGCAATCAATTTCATTCTTCAATAATGGCCTACTTGATGCAATAGTAAACACAATCATCTTAATTGCTGGCCTTATGATGACAAAAGACTTTATTTCAATGGTCGCAGGCTTTGTAGGCGGTGCAGACGCTGCTGGTAGCGGGGACGGCTTAAAGGGTAATATCGCAGGCGGATTTAAGCGTGGTTTCGGTATCGCTGGTAAAGCAGGTGCTGCAGTTGCAAAAACCGGATACCACGCCGGGAAAGCGGTTGCAAAAACAGCATGGTCTATCACAGGTAAACCTATTGGCGCAGCAATAAAGAAAGGCAAAGCGTCAGCGGCAGCAAAACGTGTTAATGAGAAGAACCAAGCAGGTACTAAAACTGCAAAGAATTTTGATAAAACAACCAATGCTTACGAAGGATTTATAAGGGCGCAAGAAGCCGCGGCTAAGAAAATGGCAGACTTGCAAGCAAGCGTAAAAGGAAAAACTGCTGATGCTAAATTGAAAAAGGCAGGTGATGACGCCTACAACAGCGTTATCAAAAAGGGCGGTTCGGTAGCAGATGCTGAAAAGGCAAGAGATGCAGTTCTGCTTAAAGGACTTCTTAAGCAATCTGGCAAACTGAAAGAATACGAGAAAGCCGAAAAGGCAGAGAAGAATGCCAAAACCAGTGCAAGCAAGAAAAGCAAAGAACTTGAGGCATACGACGAAACCAAAATGGTTGAAAAATACAAACTTGCAAAGGGCGCTGATGGTAAAATGGTCAGCACAACGGGCTTCTGGAAATCATGGGGAGATGGACTTGCAAATACCTTTGCCGGCAAGAAAGGTGAAGACGGAAAACGCAAAGGCGGTGTTCTGGGCAACCTTGGCGATGCTGGTAAGTCAATTGCAGACGGTTTCATTAAGGCCATAAAGAATGACCTTGCCGAAGGTATCGGTATTGATAAACTTATCGGTGGCGGTATCAAAATGGGTAAAGAAATGTGGCAAACAAAAGGCGTTCAAGGCAAGATGTTTGGCGAAGGCAAATCCAAGAAAGAGGGCGATGCTCTTCAAAAGGAAATTGCACAGCAACAAGGTCAGAAGATGGATGCTCAACAGGCTACACTCAACGCAATGGCAAAAAGCATGGGCGATTTTGTCAAAGCGTCAGAAGCGCAAACAAAATCTTTGGGCAAAATCTTCTCGGCAATTTCTGCACAAAACAACAATCCACCTCCAACAAACAACGGTGGAAATGGTGGAACGGGCGGAAACGCAACATAACCCAAAACAAAAATACATTGAGAAAATTCTCAATGTATTTT
>JAGASX010000002.1 GCA_017621525.1 Clostridia bacterium | reverse complement strand
TTTTTGTGTGCTTTTTAATGAATTTTCTTTATTTTTCTCTAAATTCTCCATACTGCCCCCTTACTTTGCAAACACGTGTTTGCCAATTGTTACAACCGTTTGTCTTGACCAAATCCAAGAACTTGTCGCCGTTGCTGGGTTGTAGTAATAAAGGCAACCATAGGTTGGGTCCCAGCCATTTAAGGCATCTTGTGCCGCCTTATATGCGGTGCTGTTTGGCGTAAGATTTATCTGTCCGTCATCAACCGCCGTAAAAGCATAAGGCTGATAAATCACCCCAGAAATTGTATTTGGAAATGATGCACTTTTCACTCTGTTAAGCACAACTGCCGCAACTGCAACCTGCCCTGTGTAAGGCTCTCCCCTTGCCTCTGCGTGCACGCATCTTGCAAGCAGATTTAGGTCGCTTGAAGAAAGACTGTTTCCGCCAGAACTTGAAAGCGTCATGCCAAGTGCCCTTGCCGTTTGAGGGCCTACAATTCCGTCAACCGCCAAACCATTTTTACTTTGAAAATATCTTACCGCTTTTTTGGTAAGTGGTCCATAAATTCCGTCAACCTTGCCGGTATAGTATCCCCAACGTTTAAGTTTTGTTTGAATAGTTCTGTTTTCCGCCGTGGTTGTTGCCGCTTCAACAGAAATTTCACTGCCTGAACTATTTAAATATGTAAATCCTAAACCCGCAACCGAAAATGTTAGGGTAAAAACCAAGGACAAAATAATTAAAAACTTCTTTTTCATTTTACCTCCTAAAATACATTTTTAATTATCTCCCAAATTTTAGAAATATATACAATATTGTCGAAATTTTCACTTTGCGTGAAACAAAATGCCGGATAAACAAGGCACCACCAATTGTCGCCCTCGCCACTGCCCAAATTTAAAATTAAGGCATCATAAAACCCCTCTTGCAAAGTAAGCCCTTCATACGTGCGAGTAGGAAAAAACTCGTTGTTTATCTGCGCCTTGCAACCATAATAAAAGCCATTATCCATTAAAATTTCATTTGCAACATTTTCAATCAAGTGGAAATTTTGGCTTAAAACCACCTTTGCCTCTTCAAATGTTTCAATCTCGGCAAGCAATGGAATAAGGGCATCAACTACGCCGTCTTTTACCTTGTACTTTACCTCTTGGTCTGCTGTGGAGTTGGAGTTTGCACGAATATGAATACGCAGATATTCGCAATTTGATTGACTTGTGTTAAGCGGGCAAAAAACAAATATAAGCACAATGCCAACAACCGATAAAATGGATAAAAGATATTTCATACTTCGCCTTCCTTGCAAGATTTATTGACTGCGTTTATATTGTAAAACTGAAAAATTTACGCGAAAATAATAAAAAAATGGACTTTTTAGCCCATTTTTTGTGAATTTTTATTAAATTATTGAAGTCTTTGATTAAAAAGCACAAGCGGAGTATCTGTCGCGGTTGGGAAAATAACATCTGGATTTTGCAAAATAATTTGCTCTTCCCTCACCTTTGCAGATTTTGCAATATCCCAAAGTTCCTTGCCGGCAGGCGCGAAAATCACTTCCATTGCATAGTCTTTTTCTTTGTTTTCTGCCGTTAATGTTGCCTCGCTGATAATGCCAGAAGTCAATTGACGAGAGCAACTTACCGTAACTTTCACCTTTGCATCATAATAAAATTCTCTACCCTTTTTCACAACAACATCAACATCACTTACATAAGCGTTTGCCCAAATAAGTGCATCGTCATCACAATTGGTTTTATCACTGATTGTAAATGGAGTTTCAAGTTGAACGCTATGAAGCTCTGAGGTTTCATCATTAAGATAAACGGCTGTTGTGCGAGCAACCCCCTCAATTGTAACCTCGCCATCTTTAATATAGGTGTTTGTGATTGTTACGCTGTTTCCGCCATGGAAAAGCAATTTATCCACGCGTGGTGCATTTTCATCAAGGGTAAGCGAGCCCTCAATTTTGCCCTCAACAAGTTCCACAGGACAGGTTTCTGTCATGTTGTATGATGAAGTTGTTACCGCAATGTCGCCCGAAGTGCTGTAAAGGTCGTTGATAACGCCAACTTGCACCCTTTCATACCCTCGCACGGTGATAACAACCGGCACTTTAACAACAAGTTTTCCGCCCTTTTCCTCTTGTACAATTTCTGTTGTTGCGCCCGCTTTTGCAACAACGGCATCACCCTCAACCAAACTGTCGCGAGTAAGGGAGGCAAGTTCCACCTCTTCTTTAAAAGTATCGTAAATATACCCGCTTTCAAACTTATCATTTTCGCCCAAATATAAAACTCTTGAAATCACCTCTCCGCTTACGGTTGCAAAATTGGTGCCGGCGTCAACGCTTTTTACAACAACCCCGCTTTCAAGAAGAAGCACTTTTTTAATATTTTCGCGAATATTTATTTCGCTTTCAACAACAATTTCTTCCTCTGCACTTCCTATATATTTAATGGTTTCAATATCTTCATTTTTAATGCAAACATCGCTGTCATGGCAGGCGATTGTCATAACCTGTTGATTACAAACAATCACGCCACTTTGTTCCAGCAATGCAAGCACGCGCACGCTTTCACCGCCAACACTTTCAACGCGACTGTCAATAACGGAAACCTTAATAAGCGGTGTTTGCCCTGCCTCAATTTCCACGCTTTCAAATTTGGAAGAAAAAGGACATTGTGCACAAATGGTGTTTATTTCATCATTTTCACTGCAAAAAACCATTTTTGTATCAAGAATACCTGAAAAATTTATCACTCCGTTTAAAACTTCTGTGTTTTCCACCCGTGCGTCAACCAAAAGAGAAAGCACTTTTGCTACATTTGCACCAGCAGAAATGTTGCACTCCACAGAAATTTCACTTTTTGGCAAAATCCCTTTTTTTGCCACTTCAAAATACTTCTTTTCAAATGCCATTTTACCCTCCAAACATTTTACGAGATATTTTTACGTTTTAAAAACCGCAAATATGCCTAAAATGTTTAAATTTTAAAAAATTGGCAAAAAACTTTTATAACGGAGGATTTTATGAGAAAGGCAGGGCTTAACATTGAAGAGGTAAAAAACAAAATACGCGACCTTAAAGGCAGAGAGGTTGCGCTTAATATAAATCGCGGGCGAAAAAAGTTTGACACACTAAATGGCATTATAAAAGATGTTTATCCCAGCGTTTTCACCATAGAAAACCAAAGTGCACAACTGCAAACCTTTTCCTATTATGATGTACTTTGTGGTAATGTGATATTTTTATAATATATAAATAAAAAGCCTGAATTTATCAGGCTTGTTTTATATAATTTCTTTTAAATTTTTTATAGTTTCTTTTTTATTTGGGGATTTATAAATATAACTTCCGCTTACCAAAATATCACAACCGGCATCTACAACTTCTTTTGCATTTTCCCCATTTATTCCTCCGTCTACCTCAATTTTATAGCGAAGATTATTTTCAATGCGGAAACGATTTAACTGGGCAATTCTTTTTAAAGCCTCTTCCATAAATTTTTGTCCGCTTAGCCCCGGCTGAACACTCATAACCAGAACAACGTCGCAATCATGAAGATAAATTTTTATATCTTTTAAACTTGTTGAGGGCTTAAATGAAAGTCCGGCAAGAGCACCCGCCTTTCTTATTTTTTTAAGTGCGTCCACAATTTGATTTTTATCGGCAAAAGCCTCATAGTGCACCGTAATTATGTTTGCCCCAGCCTGTAAATAGTCATCAATCATTTTATAAGGCTCACTGCACATAAGGTGAACGTCAAGCGCAATTGCACTGTTTTGATTTATGTTGGAAACAAGCCCTGCGTCGTACGTCATACGCTCCACAAACTGTCCGTCCATAATATCACAATGCAAAAAGTCGGCAACGCCTTGCAAACTTTTGGCATATTCAATCATGCTTTGATACTCTTTTACAGGATCTGTTGAAACTGAAACATAAACCTCTTTTTTCATAAAAATTCTCCTTTTTAATGATTTTTTGACATATTTTTTGCATTTTTTGTTAATTTTAGGCTTTTTTATTTAATTTTAATATCTTTTAGCATTTTTAAGTTCTTGCAAAATTTTTAAATAATTTGCATATCTGTTTTTATTTATCTGCCCATTTTTTATATTTTCAATCACCCCGCAGTCGCCACCCTCATGCGTGCAAGAGCGAAACTTACATTCCCCACGTGCCTTTAAAAAGTCTGGGTAATATGATGAAAGATCTTTGGCGTCAAGCGTTGAAACGAAACCAAGGTCAAGCAGAGAAAAACCGGCGGTATCTGCAATATATGCCCCCTCTTTTACCTTAAACAAGTGCACTATGCGGGTTGTTTGCTTGCCCCTTTCTATTTTTTTAGAAAGTTCACCAACGTCGGCAAAATTTTCACCAAACATGGCGTTTAT
Organism: Clostridia bacterium; assembly: GCA_017621525.1. Lineage (GTDB taxonomy): Bacteria > Bacillota > Clostridia > Christensenellales > UBA1242 > Caccovivens. Next base: position 8,885 of record JAGASX010000002.1, on the reverse strand, counting down.
TAAAGAGGACTTGCCAACCGCACTTTGCCCAGCAAGCACACATATGCCGTCAATCTGGTTTTTAAGGGTTTCAAGATTTCCCTCTTTTGCACTTACCGACAAAACTTTGTAAAAACCTTTATAATAATCACAAACTTCTCGAGTAAACCCCTCTTCGCAAATGTCTGCTTTGTTTACCACTATAACAGGTTGAATGTCGTTTAAATGGCAATAAACCAAAATTTTATCCACCAAAACAAAATCTGGTTTTGGCTTTGGGGCAATGATTATAAACATTTTATCAATATTGGCAACAGGTGGGCGAATTAAAATGTTTTTACGAGGGCAAACTTTGGTGATTGAATTTTCAAATTCAACATAATCACCAACAAAAATACCTTTGGCTCGCGTTTTCCCACTTGGAGAAAGAACATGAATTTGTTTTTCATGCTCCACCGAAAATAAATTTGCATTTTTGTTTATAATAAGCCCTTTCATAAATTCCTTTTTTTTATTTAATTTTATTTTTTTTACTATTTTTTATTTATTATTTTCTATTTTATTAAATGATTTTTCCCCCTTTAAAACAAAGGCGAAAAAATGTTTTTAATTTTATTTATTTTCATTTAATATTTTATTTCGCAGTTGTCCGCAAGCCCCTTCAATATCTTCACCCATTGTTCGGCGAACAGTTGCAGAAACACCAGCATTTTTAAGGTCATCTACAAACTTATATGCCATAAGGCGAGATGTGCCAATAAGGTCGCGTTCTTTAACCGAATTAAGTGGAATGACATTTACATGGCAATTAAGATTTTTAAGCATTTTGGCAAGGCGAGCAACGTCCTCTTTGTCATCATTCACCCCTTTTATTAAGGTGTATTCAAAATATATTCGGCGTTTTGTAAGTGCATAGTAATCTCGGCAGGCTTTTATTATTTCTTCAATGGTATATCTGTTTGCAATTGGCATAACCTGCGCACGTTTATCATTTTGGGTTGCGTGAAGAGATATTGTAAGGGTTATATTTAAGTCCTTTTTGGCAAGTTCATAAATTTTGTCCACCAATCCGCAAGTTGAAAGTGATATATTACGCTGGCTTATATTCATTCCCTTGCTTGCAGAAACAAGTTGGAAAAATTTGCAAACATTATCAAAATTATCAAGTGGTTCACCACTGCCCATAAGCACAAGGTTGGTGATTTTTCGCTCTCGGCTGTTACCCCCGAGTGCACGATTGATTAAAAGCACCTGCCCCAGCATTTCGCCAGCAGAAAGGTTGCGTACCAGCCCACCAAGCGATGATGCACAAAACTTGCACCCCATGCGACACCCCACTTGCGTAGACAAGCAAAGTGTATAACCATATTTATACTTCATCAGCACACATTCAACAATGTGTCCGTCTGCAAATTGCACAACAAATTTTTTTGTGCCGTCGCGAGAGGATAGTTCTTTTATAATCTTATACGCCGGATAATCATCGGCGATTATGTCTTTAAGCGCTTTTGGCAGATTGGAAACTTCTTCAAGAGTTTTTGCCGAATATATGGCGTCAAAAAGTTGGTCGCCTCTAAAAGCAGGCAAGCCAATTTTTTTAACATACTCTTTAAGTTCAATTTCGCTTAAATCTGCAAGCATCTATCAACCTCTTCCCCTAAAATTTCATTATGGCCATTCAAATAATCTCGCCCACTTACACATTTGCCAGACGGCGGAGTAAGCAAAAGAATTTCAACTGCACCCTCACCGCACCCAATAACAAAGCGTTTGCGATTGTTTAAAATTTTATATGGGCAAACATTAAATTCGGCTGAAACATTTTTCACTTTGGCTACTTTAAAAATCTGCCCTTTTATTGCAAAAAGGCAACCCATTTCTTCGCCCAAAGCACGCACCTTGTTTGTTATTTCATTTGCGGTGCAAGAAAAATTTAAAATGCTATCATTTTTGGTAAATTTGCTTGTAAAAGTTGCATTTTTGTGATTTTGTGGCACAAATTTTACACTTCCGTCTTGAAATTGTCCCACAACTGTGGCGACCATTTCCCCGCCTAAGCAAGCAAGGACTTCCTCCAATTGCAAATAACTTTCATCATTCATTTGATATTCTTTTTGCAAAATAATGTCGCCAGCGTCAACCTCCATTGCAACTTTCATAATAGAAACACCAGTTGTTTTATCCCCATTTAAAATTGCCGTTTGAAGTGGGGACGCACCACGATATTTTGGCAAAAGCGATGGATGAACATTTATACAAGGCTTAAAGTCCAAAAATTCCTGAGGCAAAATTTGGCCAAAAGAGGCAACAACCGACAGGTCATAGTCAATTGCCTTCACTTCTTCCATTGCAAGGCGAATTTTTTCAAAGGTATACACCTTAATTCCCCTTTCCTCGGCAAAAACTTTCACTTCGGTTGGTGTAAGTTTATGTCCACGCCCTGACGGCCTATCTGGTTGGGTAACCACTCCGCACACGTTTACGCCTTGTTCTATCATTTTTTCAAGCACAATGCGAGAAAATCGAGAACTTCCTAAAAATAATACTTTCATATCTCTCCGTTTTATTATATTTTTCCACCATTTTTAAGGTATTTTTCTTTATCAAGGGTTTTATCAATAAAAAGCACGCCGTCAAGATGGTCAAGTTCATGACAAATGCATCTTGCAAGCCAGCCCTCACATTGCAAGGTGAAAGGTTCTCCCATGCGGTCGCAAGAAGTTACCGTTATTTTGTATGGGCGACTTACTCTGCCACGAAAATTGCCAACAGAAAGGCAACCCTCCTCTTCAACCCAATCACCCTCGCTGTGGATTATTTGTGGGTTGATAAGTTCCAAAAACATATTGTTCACTTCAACAATTGCAAGTCTGCGAAGTACACCAACTTGTGGGCCAGCCAATCCCATGCCGTCGTTTGCGTGCATGGTTTCTTTCATATCGTCAAGAAGTTCCCACAAATCTTCATCAAAATCTTTAACAGGTTTGCACTTTTTGCGAAGCAGTGTTTCACCCACTTTGATTACATTTCTTTTTGCCATAATTTCTCCTTAAATATCAAAATTTGTTAAAAAATCAATAAAAATTGCAATTTTACGATAAATTTTGAGGATTTACCTCAAAAAATACAGATGTTTTGCTTGCGCGGTCTACAATATCAAATGCCTTTGCCTCAATTTCATCGGCATGGTTAAGCGAAAGACGCATCATAATTTGATAGCGGTATTTATCTTGAATTCGTTTAATAGGCGACTTCATCGCGTCAAGATAAAGTATATCATCACCATACTGATATTTCAACTGTTCTATTTCAGTATAGCACACTTTTAAAAGTTCTCGCACATAATTTTCATCATGGTCGCTGAAAAGTATTCTTAAAATTCTGGTATATGGCGGAAATTGTGCCGTCTGGCGAATGTTGTCCTCTTTGCGATAAAACCCTTTATAGTCATAGTTTGATGCAAATTTATAAACATAGTGTTTTGGGCTGTATGTTTGCAAAATCACCCGCCCTTCGCTTGCACTTCGCCCGGCACGCCCGGCAACCTGCGTGATAAGTTGAAAGGTGCGTTCTGTGCTTCGGTAGTCTGTTTGATACAGGCTTTGGTCGCCGTCGATTATTCCCACCAAAACAACGTCCTCAAAGTCATGCCCTTTGGCAATCATTTGCGTACCCACAAGAATTGCAGGCTTGGTGTTTTTAAACTCCGCCAAAATTTTTTGATGGGCATTTTTTGTGGAAGTAGTGTCATTATCCATGCGTAAAATTTTCACATCGGGGAACATTTCTTGCAACTTACTTACTACCTGTTGTGTGCCCACCGCACCTTGACGGATATGTTCACTTCCGCATTTAGGGCATTTGTCAAGCACTCGGTACTGCCTGCCACAATAGTGGCATTTAAGCCTTTCATCTTCTCGATGATAAACAAGGCTGACGTCGCAATCAGCACACTTTGCAATATACCCACAATCGCGACAACGCTGAAAAGATGAATAACCCCTGCGATTTATAAAAATCATTGCCTGCTTTTTGCTGTTCACAACATTTACAAGCCCTGCAAGAAGTTGGTTTGAAAATATCCCACTGTTGCCGGCACGAAGTTCGTTAAGCATATCAACAATCTGTACGGAAGGCATTTCTCGCCCATTGGCACGCACAGGAAGTTCTAAAAGTTGATACTGCCCATTCACCGCCTTGTTGTAACTTTCAATAGAGGGCGTTGCACTGCCTAAAATTAGGGGGCAAGCGTTGTATTTTGCACGAAACTCGGCAACATCGTGTGTGTCATAACGAGGATTGGATTCTGAAATATAACTTGCCTCATGCTCTTCATCAATTATGATAATACCCAAATTTTCAAGAGGGGCAAAAATGGCAGAACGTGCACCAATTGCAATGCGTGCCTGCCCAGAAAAAAGCCTTTTCCATTCATCAAAACGTTCACCAGCAGAAAGCCCGCTGTGAAGAAGTGCAACAAGCCCGCCAAACCTTGCCTTAAAATTAGACATTATTTGAGGCGTAAGCGAAATTTCCGGCACAAGCATAATGGCGTTTTTGCCCTGCAAAAGCACACGTTCAATCAAATTCATATACACTTCGGTTTTGCCACTTCCCGTTACGCCATGTAAAAGATAAGTTTTGTTTTCGCAAATGCTGTTGATTGCATTTTGCTGACACTCGTTAAGTTTAACCCGCTTGTCCTCGCTCATCAAAACAAACGGCTCTCGCACAACCTCTTCGCGTTCCTTAATAAGCACACCCTTTTCATAAAGGTTTTTTATTGCGCCATAGCCAAACATCTCGCCCAACACGCTTGATGAGGTTTTGCCCTTTTCCCTTAAATAGTCCAAAAGTGCCCTTTGTTTAACTGCATTTTTTGCAGGCTGAAAATCAACATCATTCAATGAATAAAAGGTTTCAAAAAGTTGCTTTACTTTGCCCTCGCGCATCTCACTTGGTAAAAATAGGCGTAAAATAGAGGCAAGTTTAAGGTGATTTTTCTCTGCCATAAACTTCATCAGTTCCAGCATTTCCCCCTTGATTGCAGAAAAATCTTCAATTTTGGAAATAACCGCTTTTATTTTGTTTGGCGGGTAATCTGGCACTTCTTTAACGCCCACAACAAACCCTTGCAACACTCTGCTTGAAAAAGGCACGTACACCCTCATGCCTACGTCAATATCCATTTCATCAGGAATTTTATATTCAAAAACCCTATCAAGCGCCTTTGCGTCTTGGTCGATGATAACATCACAATACATACCTTAATAATAACACACTTTCCCCAATAAAAAAAGCAGATTGAAAAATTTTTTTCAATCTGCTTTAATTGGTTAAGTTAATTAAGCGCCCATTCCTTCTGGGAATTCAACAACTGCATCGGTTTTTGCAACTTGCATAGTTACTTTGCAATCTGCAGAAACTTCCACTCCGCTTTCATTTGTGCTTACAGAATATGGAATTGAAACCTTCATACCTTCAAGTTTGCCGTTTGTAAGAACATAGTAAACTTCGGCAGTGCCCCAAGTGATTTCTGCGCCCTCTTCAAAGCCCTCACCGTTTTCACTTGCAAACGCTTCAAGCACGCCGGCAGCCATTGTCATTTTAATTTTTGTAACGCCGGTTTCTTCATTACTATCAATCCAAACATTGATGCCTTCTTGTTCTAATTCAGTTGTGCCTTCAAACAAACCAGAGAAGTCAAACACCGGTTGGTCGTCAGCATCTTGAACATCACCCTCAAACCATTGATTGTATTCATCGTCCCAAATGTATCCTTGACCGTTTGAATAATATTGTTCAAAAGTTTGTTGCACAGGCATTTCCATTTCTTTTTGCATATCAGCAAGATAGCCTATATATTTAATTTTTGATACAGACTTCATATCAAAGCCGTCAAGAAGATTAATGGTGCTGTCGTTGGAAATTTTCATTCCACCCTTATACTCGCCCATTCCCGACATTGACACTGTCATATTCATATCAATGTTCATAATCATTCTGTAAGAATTGAAATCTTCAGAAATAGTTTCATTATTTAAAACTTCTGATGCACCAGCATAGTTTGAAAGTGTTGCTTCGGTGTAATTACCTTTTGTATCCACAATAGACACCTCGCCACCGTTACAGCCCACCATAGTAAAAGCCAATGGAGCCACCAAAAGCCCAACCAAAAGTGTTTTTGTTGATTTTTTCATATTTATACCTCCCTAAATGTATATTTCAAATGTACCATGTTTTTTCCAATTTGTCAAATGGTTGAGGAAAAACTTTGCTATAAAAATTTCTTCAAGCCGACAAGCCTTTTCTAAAACATAGTTGAAAGATTGCCGGTGGCAAAGCCATAAATTATCAAGAAAAACACAACAAAATAGAAAAATACCGCACAAATCATGTTAATTCTCTGCCAAGGGTTGCCAATTTTGATGTCTTGCAAAAAACTATTGCTTGAAAAGGCGGTTGCCATGCCGTAACCAATCATAATAATACAAAGCCATTCCGACAAAAGTTTATAATACATTAAAACAATGCTTGCAATTGCAACACCGCAAGCAAGAATTCCCATAATGCGTGCAAAAATCATCTTACGACGAAGAAAAGCATTGTAACTTTTAAAAACTGAATTATTTGAAGCCATAAAATACCTCTTAAACTTGTTTTATAAAATAAGTGTAATAAATTTAACAAACAAAGTCAAATTTATTTGTCATTTTAATGGGTGAAACATTTTCTTTATTTAAAAATCGGGAATAAAACTTTCGTCCGCACTTTCAAAATCTTGAATATACCCATCATTCAACCCCAATTTTGATGCATACGACAAAAGCGATTTATATTCAAGGGGATACAAACGCCTGTCTATCTGCCCGCCCAAAGGAATAAATTGGCTCATTAAACTTATGTAAGGGTTTTTAATATTTTCTTTAATAAACGCCAAAATCTTTTTGCTATCATTCACCTGCCCCGGCAACGCAAGATGACGAATAAGCACGCCTTCGACCAAAACGCCCTCTTTAAAAATATTGTTTGGTTTCAACTGCCTCATTTTGCAAACCGCCCTGCTTGCAATTTCAAAATAATCGCCCGCTTTGGATAAGGATAAGGCAAGTGAACTATCAAAATATTTAAAATCAGGCAAAAACACATCGGCAATTGACGCAACCTTTTCAATCATATCAACCTTTTCATAGCCACTGCTGTTCCAAACAATAGGAATAGGCAAATTCAGCCCGCTTAACGCCTCTATCAAAAGCGATGAAAAGTGGGTTGGCGTAACCAAATCTATTGATGAAAATTTGGTTAAATCATACGACAAAATAAGTTCGCGAAACTGTGCGGGCGTGTAAAACTCACCCTTGCCAATATGAGATATTTCCTTGTTTTGGCAAAAACTGCATTTTAAATTGCAACCAGAAAAGAATATAGCAAGCGCACCCTTGTCGCCACTTATGCAAGGCTCTTCCCACATAAAATTTTCAATAATTTTTGCCACACGAATTTTGTTAGGCTCCTTGCAAAAGCCAATCGTTTTTTCTCTATCAACCCCACAATTACGCGGACAATCAAAACATTTTTCCATGCAAAAATTATACCTTTTAAACAACAAAAATGCAAAGCCTTTAACAAAAATTCATTTGAGACACAACAATTTTTGTTAATTTGCTTGTTAAAAGGCAATAAATATGTTAAAATCAAGGCAAATAAGGAGATTTTTTATGGCAAACGTAATAAGAAACATGAATTTTAAACCTATCATTGAAAAGGTTGATTATCAAAGATTGGAAGAGCCACAACCAAGCAGTCAGGTAAATATGCGCGTTTGGGACGAAATTAAAGTTGAAAGACTTCGCGCCGACGCCGTTAAGGTTGTTCTTCAAAGAAATGTAAAACCAGAGCCTTCTTGCATCTTTTCAATTGAAGTTGCAATGGGACTTGAAGTTATCATCAACACAACCGAATTTGAAGAACTTGACGATGTGGAAGAATTTTTCAAAAACAGCCCTGTATCAAGGGTGCTCGCAAGCCATATTGCCTGCGTAATGGCAGACCTTACAATACATTCTCAAATCGGGCCAATGATTACAGCACCAGTGTGCCAATTCCCTAAATAGGAGACGCCCATGCTTTATGCTTGTATCGCAGTGGTCGCGGTTTTCATCGCGTTTATCACCATAACATATTTTGTAACACGCAAAAGTTGTCAGTTTGAATTTGAGGGCAAGAAAATTAAGGTTATAAATGCAGGAAGTAGTTTGCGAATTTTTGTAAATGACGCCCTCGCACAATCCTATCATATGCCTCAACTTATCCATGGCGAAACTTTTGAACTTGCCATTGATGACAAGCCTCTTACCCTTAAATGCAAAACCAACGCCTATGGCAACAAACTTTCAGTGAAAGCCTACGCCTCTGATCAAGAAATTTTCAACAACGGCGTGATAATCAAAGAGAAGTAAAAAATAATATACAAAAAAACAGCCACACGGCTGTTTTTTATTAAATATATTTTACCCTTCAACCAAAACAAAAGTTGTAAGTGTTGTATCACTTCCATTTGGTACAATCCAATTTCCGTTGGCGTCGGTTATGTTTGTTACATTCGCAAGCATGGTGTTTGGGTTTGTTGATGAAATAAGTGTTTGACCGTCTTGTGTTTGTATTGCATATGTTGATGATGTGGTAAGGGCTGAAAAGTCTGTTGCCTCTGTTGTGCATTTCATGTCTGAATATATCTTGTTATCCCCGTATAATACAAAGAAGTTTTTGGTCGTTTCATCTGCATTTTTTATTGATATTTTAAGTGAAGTTTTTATGATGAATTGTTCTTTTGTTACCGTATAGTTTTGGGCGTCAGTTCCGGTTAAATACACCTCGGTTATTGGGGCGTTAATATCATAACTTTC
>JAGASX010000009.1 GCA_017621525.1 Clostridia bacterium | reverse complement strand
TATCAAACGGAAACCCAAAACCTATCTGGATATTTTAAACAAACCGCCCATATATCCCTTACCGGAGAAACATATCTTCCAATAGGAAACTCGAGTTGGAGTTTTCTTGGAAATTATGATGGAAACAACTACGTAATCACAAACCTTACAACAACAGAAACAAGGATAAAATCAAATACCGGAAACTTTAAATATTCTTATCAAGGACTTTTCGGCTATACAAACAACGCAACCATAGACAATGTAAAACTACTTTCTGGCATAATTAAGGGCTACAATTATACAGGCGGAATAGTTGGTTATGCATACACTTCAACAAAACTTACAAACAGCCAAGTGGGAAGCGTGTCAATATATGCAAATGGTAATTACAATGGAGGACTTGCAGGATACTTCTACAACGCGTCAGCAACCGCTTGCTACAGCAAAGCACAAATGTCAGGCGGAGGATATTATGGGGGAATAGGCGGATATATTCAAGCAACAACCCTTACTGCTTGCGCCTTTGAGGGCACACTTGCAAATACCTATTATGGATACCAAATAGGCTATGCATACAGCACAGCAAGCAAAAACATTTTCACAGACTGCTTTGCAAAAACCACAACAGCCAATGGATTTGTAAGGGGCTCATTTACAAAAGACTCTTGCTTGTACATTGCAGGTACGAATAAAAAATATTACGCTGGCAACTTTACAAACTGGGTAATCACAACCACAAATACACCATTGCCACAAGGCTTGTCTTGGCTTGCAACAGGTGGCACAAAGGTAACTTCTGTAAACGACATAACCGCACTTGGATTTACACAAGCATAAAAAACCTCCCTCTATGAGGGAGGTGGCAGTGCGTATGTACTGACGGAAGGAGTTCAGCCTTCCCCTTTGGCCGTAGGAAGGTGGCACGAAGTGCCGGAAGAGGCTCATTGTGGAACGGATAAAGTCGAAGATTTAAAAAATCTTAACGATAGTCGCACAGCGTAAGGCTGGCGGAAGAGGGATAAAATTAAGTGAAAAGTGAAGAGTGAAAAGTGAATAGGAAAGCCCGCCGGGCTTTTAAAAATCACCCAATCGGGTGATTTTTTTATTTTTCTATTTTGTTAATTTCTCTATTTTAGGCACAATTATTTGTACCGCCTCTTTTAAAATTTGGCAATCAAAACTTCCTGCCCCAATTTTTTCGCCGTCAAGGTTGATAATTGTTTGGTCGCTTGTTGTGATTGTAAATTTGTTTAAAGTTAAATGGGTTACATTTTTGCTTGACTTGTCTTTTATTCCACGTAAAAACATGGTTGCAACACGCAAAATTGCACAAAATCCAACAACGTCTTTTTTGCTGTTTGATAAAACAATGTCAACAACGCCGTCGTTAAGTTTTGCGTGCTTATTTGCTTTAAATCCGCCAACATAACGTGAATTTAAAATAAGCATAATTGCATATTTGCCTTCAACTTCACCGCCTTCATAGGTGAGTTTTACATTTACCGCCTTTGTTGTGAAAATTTTTTTGGCACCATTAAAAAAGTATGCAAGTTTGCCCATTTTCTTTTTGGTGCTTTGGCAAGTGTCATAACTTGAAGTGGTAAAAAGGCCACTGCAACAAACGTAAATTCCGTACTTGTCATTTACCTGCATAATGTCATGAGAAAATGCACTTCCGGTTAATATATTTTTAACCGCCTTTTTTATATTTCTTGGGATATATAAAGAATGGGCAACGTCGTTTACTGTGCCGGCTGGGATATAGCCAATTTTTGGTTTGCGTTTCAACCTTGCAATTGAGTTTACAACTTCATTAAGCGTGCCGTCGCCACCTGCAACAACAATTAAATCAAATTCTTCGCCACGTGAAAGTATGGTTTCTCCAATATGTCCGGCGTACTGCGAACGGACAATTTCCACATTATATTTTTTCGCCAACTCGCTTTGAATAAAACTTTCATTTTTGGCAATTTTGCCCTTTCCTGAATGAGGGTTATAAACAAATAAACATTTTTCCATACAAACACTATACTACTTTTACAACAAAAACACAAATTTTTCATAAAAAAATATATAAAATGACAAAATATTTTGTTTTTTTACCTTTTTGTGTTATCCTAACAACATGAAACTTAAAACTCTTGAAAATAAACAAAAGAAAGATTTGAAAAAACTTTTCTTACAAATTTTTATTGTTGCCATTGTTGCCCTTGCTGGGGGAACAGCCTTTCGCAACTTTTTTGAAGAAAGCGGGATAATCCCAACAGGTCTTTCCGGCTTTGCGATGGTTATTTGCAAATTGCTTGCTATGGTTGGGCTTAATCTGCCAACCGCGGTTGTATACCTTGGCATGAACTTAATTTTGCTGGCATTTGCTTTTCGTATAATGGGTTGGAGATTTCTGCTTTTAACAGGCGTTGGTATTGGCTGTTATACCCTTGCTATGCAATTTTTCGCAATTCCTGCTCTTATAGAGGCAACCGTTTCAGAGCCGGTATTAAGTTGTTTGGTTGGTGCCTCAATCACAGGGCTTACAGTTGGCGTTGCCATCAAATTTGGGGGTTCAACCGGCGGAAGTGATATTATGGCGGTGATAATCAACAGATATTTTCCAAAAATTAAAACCGGATATTGTCTTTTGATTATAAACGCCGTTGTGCTTACCCTTTCAATCATTGTGGGCGGACTTCAAACAGGTTTATACGCACTTGTGGTGTCTGTTGTAAACGCCGTTGCAACCAATATGGTGTTGGACGGCTCTAAACGGGTTATGTCTTTCTATATAATTTGTGATAAAGATGAAGAAGTTGCAAATGCCATTCTGCAACGATTTCATAGGGGAGTAACAAGGTTGGAGGCCGTTGGTATGTTCTCTAAAAAGAACAAATCTGTGCTTTTGTGCCTTGTTCCAAATGAAAATGCACGAGAAATGAAAAAAATCGTTCATGGCGTGGATGAAGAGGCGTTTGTTTTCTCTGCCCCTGTTACTGAAACAATGGGCGATGGCAACTTTATGAAAGAAATGTCAGAATTTAAAAACAAGGTAAGAAAGGCAAAAGACAACATAAAAAATCCACAAAAGTATGATAGACACCCAAATATTAGAACGCTGAGATTGAAGAAAAAACAAAAAAGATTTTTTATCAATGAAAAAGAATAAATAAATTGAACAATAAAAGCACCGCCGACGACTTTCAACCGCCGGCGACGCTTTTTTTAATGTCGCACCACCTAAAGCCTTCCCTTGGGGGAAGGTGCCTCGAAGAGGCGGAAGAGGGACAACCTCAACTTCAAGTGAAAAGTGAATAGTGAAGAGTGAAAAGGTGAATCAACCCCGCTCCGCACCAAAAGCGACCAACGCCCGCTTTTGACGCTCCGCTAAATCAGTTTAAATAGATGAGCCTCTTCCGTCATTCGCTTTCGCTCATGCCACCTTCCCCGGTCTCGGGGAAGGCTTTTTTTTGAAAAAAAATCAAAAATTTTTTAAAAAACTTATGAAAAATGCTTGACGGCGTCAAAGGCTACGCTTGGCGAAATTTGCGAGTGCAAATTTCTATTAACGCTCGCCTTTTCCTTTTCCCCACAAATTGTACAATTTGCGGGGTGCCCC
>JAGASX010000008.1 GCA_017621525.1 Clostridia bacterium | reverse complement strand
ACTTACGCAGTGTTTAGGCACGGTCAGGTTAAAGCCATTATTATTTTTTCTGATTATCTCTCTCGCCATATCACGATTTCGTTCCCTGTCAAATGCTCTCATATTTAACAAATGAGTCATAAAACAGGTCTTACCTGTTCTAGGTGGTGCAAAGATAATCGTTATCATAATTGTTATGCCTTATAAGTAAAGTATCCAGTCTTGTAGTTAGCATAAGCAATACTTAATTTAGAACTGTCATAAGCGATTGCACCAACCAACGCTTTTGAACCATTAAATAAGTTATAATCGTTTGTGCATTTTGCAGTGTTGAAATTATCATTAGCATAAATAGTTGTTAATGAAGGACAACTTGCAAAAATACCCCTGAAATCTGTAATGTTATGTGTCTTAAAACTTGTTACATCAATGGTTTTTAATGAAGAACAGCCATAGAAAATATAATTTACAGAAGTCATTTTATCTGTGTTAAAGTTTGAAACATCTATTGAAGTTAATGATGCACAATTTTGGAACATTCCAGAAAAGTTTGTTACATTGCTTGTATCAAAATTAGACACATCAATATAAGTTAAAGCCTTACAGCCTGTAAACATAAGTTGTAAAGAAGTTGATTTACTTGTATCAAAGTTTGAAACATCTATTCCGTTTAGACTATCGCAGTAACCAAACATTGTGCCGAAGTCAGTTGCGCTTGAAGTATCAAAATCTGAAACATCAACAAACTTCAACATAGGACAGCTTGAAAACATTCCACTAAATCTTTCTACTTTACTTGTATTAAAATGAGATACATCTAATGTTTCTAATAAATCACAACTTGCAAACATATAGTGCATATTTGTTACATTACTTGTATCAAAATTTGAAATATTTAATGAAGTCATTTTATCGTTATAACTAAACATACTGCTCATTGTTGTAACATTAGAAGTATCTAACATTGACACATCTAGCGTTTCTATTACTTCGCAATCTGAAAACATATTCGCCATATCTGTAACTTCACTTGTGTCAAAGTTATTCAATGTAATGCTTTGAACACTATAAAATGCTTGGAAGAATTTGTTTCCTGTATCAATCTTAATTCTCATATTTGACAACACATAAATATCCATATTTTTTACATATAACTGGATTGTATTATCGTCATTTAATGGTGTTGGAGTTAAGCCACTTATAACATTTACACCATTTACAACATATTGATTATTGCTTGTATATCTATCAAATACTACATTTGTAATATCGTATTTTGAAGGTATAGAACTTGCAAAAGTTTCTCGTTTTAATTCAGCAGTATTGATAGTGATTTTTGAATAAAAAGTTGTATCTTCGTTAATAGCGTAAGTTGAAACATCAACCAAATTACCATTTATAGTCCAACCATCAAAAATATTATAACCTGCATCAATATTTACAAAATTTGCATATTCACCATTTCTAATTTTTTGAGTTGATATTACATTATTTTCGTGAATAAATGTTACTGTATGAATTTTAGTAAATTTAGCCACAAAAGTTGTGTTTTCAGTAATAGAATAAGTTGTAAGATTGATAATATTGCTTCCATCAAGAGTCCAACCATCAAACTCATAACCTTGTTTTACTGGATTGTTAGGAATAGACACTTTATTATTTTTCGCTATGATCTGCGAGTTGTAAGTCGCACCGTCAGAAATAAACTTAACATCATAGCTGTAAATAATGTCAGCAACAAAAGTTTCTGCACCTGTAATTTTATAAGTAGATAAATCAACCTTTGCACCATTTAACAACCAACCATTAAATGTCTTATAGTTTGTATTTTCTACACTAACTGCACTTGCATAACTTCCATTTCTAACTTGTTGTGTTTCCATTACCCAATCTTCATACATAAATGTTACAGTATGAAGTTTTGTAAGTTTTGCATAATAAGTTGTATTCATAGTTACAGCACTTGTATTAGGTTTTACAATATCAACACCATTAGTAGTCCAGCCGTCAAATTCATATCCTTCAACAACAGGATTTGCTGGTAGTGTTGGATAACCATTTTTTACGACCACTTGACTATCATATTCTTCATTATTTACAACAAACTTAACATCATATTTGTAAGTTACATTTGCTACAAATCTTGTATTTGTTTCAACTTGATAAGTAGATAAATCTACTTGCACCCCATCAACAGTCCAATAGTTAAAGATAACATAATCGGTAGAAGTTGGAGTTGTTACAGTTGCAATACTGTTCTTTGCTAGTATTTGAATATTATAAACACTTCCTGCAAATTCAAATGTCGCTACAACCTGTTCGCCATTTTCAAGATTTGCAATATATTGTTCGTAATACGCAACCGTTCTTTCAAGTTCTGCAATACGATTTTGTAATGCGATTACATTGCTTGAATTGTTTTGTAATTGCATTGTAAGGTCGCTGATTTGAGCATTAAGATTAGTAATTTGAGCATTTAAGCTGTTAATAGTTTCTACATTAAGAGCATTAGTTGTTTGTAATTGAGATATTAAAGCCTGTAAATTAGCAATTTGATTCTTCAAAACTGCAATTTCTTCATCTTTATCTTCGTTGCTTTCAGTTAATGTCTTAACTTGTTTTTCCAAACTAACTATTTCAGCATTTAAGCTTGTAATTGTTGCTTCATTTTGGTTCTTAATACTTGTCAAATTAGCAACTTGTGTTTCTAAACCTTGCTTTGTTTCAGTAAGGTTCTTTATTTGAGTTTCACAATCTTGATTAGCATAAGTTAAAAGAGTTACTTGGTCGGTCAAAGTTGTTATTGTATCTCTATAACTGTTAATCAATTCTTCATATTCAGCCTTATCGGTTAATGCCTTATCGTATCCATCTTCGTATGCTTTATTCAAATCTTCTTGTGTATAAAGTCCCGTTCCAGATAAACCTTCTTGAACTTTATTGAAGTTTGTAATACCCCACACGAGAACGAAAGCAAAAGCACCAACAAATAACAAACTAAATATTATGCTTAATACTTTTTTCGTTTCCATACAAATCTCCTTTATAAAATTTCTATCACTCTTAAACGAATACCATTGTCAGAAAAGTATTGTTCCAAGAAACTAGCACTTTCCTGTCCTGTCGTTACGAGTGTTAATTGTGTTTTATTACTTAAAAACTGAATAGATATTTTCATAGTAGAGTTGCAGACAATATTTCCGTTTGTATCGTAAAAGTCCATGTTTACAACAGAGAAAACTGAACCAGCATTTATTTCACTACCAATCAATACATAGTCATTCAAAATAACTTTGTATTCTTTCTTTTCTCCATTAAAATCGTCAACTTTCAACAAATCTTTTTCAAAGCTATAAGTGTCTGTATCGTCATATAAATCGTGATAGAAAACGACACTTGTGCTTGAATAGTTAAACGATTCTTGACTGAACTTATTAGAAATATCTATTGAGCCGTTTACATAACTTTCTGCTTTTACTTCACGATAAAGTTCAATGCCACAAAATACACCGACCACTATCAAAATAAAGCAGATTAAATAGGTATACCATTTCATAGTTCTACCCCCTGATATTCGTTATTTGTCGCATTTGGAGCAATATCAAACTCCAAACCTTTTGAATACTTAAATGTTTGTAATTGTGTGTCATACAATGATTTTTCAAGCAAATAGAATTTCTGTGCTTGACCTTTAATTGTAAGAGTATCAATTTCAAAACCTTCAAAAGCATTGTAGTCAAGACCAACAATATTGATATTTTTATCTTTCAAATATTGAGCTTGTAAATCAATATTGACATTGACTTTTGCTCTTGGCATTTCATCAAACATTTTCTTTGTATCCATATTTAGCGAAAGAAAATACCCTTGATAAACATCACTGTATCTGTAAGAAAAGTCATCTTCATTAAGTGTATAAACCATTCTTTCTTGCCAATAAGTTGTATCAATTTCTTCTTCCACAATATCGTAACTTGGGTTGCAGTCAATAATACCGAACAATGATTGTGTGCTATTTCTTGCGCCGTTCTCGTCATAGTGGAATTTCAAAACTGAATAATTTTTGATAATATCTGTAACATTATCTTCTTTGTATTTTCCAGACTCCAAGTCATACTCACGAATAGTAAAATACTCGCTTAAATCAACCGTAATATAATAATCACCATAACCTTGATTATTAGTTCTTATAGCTTCCATACAATCTGCAAAAACATTCAAATAGTTGTAATAAAGAATATTTGTAATAGGTTGATTATAAAGCCATAAAGACCACCAACTACGCTTGTAAGTAGTCCATTCATAAGTTCCTGTAAGTTGGATCTGGAAAGCACGATTATCAATTTTGATAGTAAAAGCACTTTCACGATTAAGTTGTGTTCTTAACTTGTTGCCTTCCCAACTAACACCATTAGTCGTGTCGTAATAACTGAATGAAGTGCTTTCGTATCTTTGTGCTTCTTGTTCTGTTGTTTCAGTAATAATTAAATCACTTTGTTTTAAGTCCCCTAAATATTGCATACCTGTTGAACGATAAGCATTAGAAGATAAAGAATAATCTGTAAAATAGTTAAACTTTAATTCTTGCAAAGCAATACCATTATTTTTAGCGTTACTAAAAAAGTTTGCTTCCATAAAATATCGTTCTTCAAACTCATTTTTCTGTTCTTCCGTTAAGTCGTCAGATGCAACTATATCAAGAGCAATTTGATTGTCTATATAGTTAGTTCCTGTCGTAACATCTTTAACAAAGAAATGATAGTATCCATAAGCAAGACTTACACAAAGACCAATTATTGCGAGAAACACAAAACAGCAGTTTCCAATAACTTTTAATGTCTTCATATATTTCTCCTTTTATAGATTTTTGAAAAAAGAAAAAAGCACTAAATAGAATTATTAGTTCTAGTTAGTGCTTTCGTATTAAACTATGCCGTTCCAACCAAAGAGATTTAAGGCATCTGCAAGCCAACCAAGAGCAATGCCGATATACTCAAATACTTTTGATAGGATTGACAATGGCCAAGTCCCGAAAAGAACCACCAGAACAATTATTAAAATTGTAATGATTAAGTTTTTCATTTAGATTTAGCCTTATGCAATAGGTGTTTCAGTAATTGCTTCGGCTACTTGTTCAGCTGAATCAACAACAGTTCCAGCGTTACCCCCAAACCATTCACACACTTGCTCACCAAAAGTTAGTCCATTAACAGAACAACCAATGACAACAATCAAACTGAATAGTGCAATAGCACCAACAATTCCTAAAAGAACCCATAAAGTTATTTTTAGTTTTTCGTTCATATATCACACTCCTATCTCAAAATCATATTTAACAATGATTTATCTGAATTTTTTGCTGGCTTAATTCTGCATTCGTAGATTTCGCCATTTTCGTCAACAGAACGAACTGAATAAGTGTTACCACTCATAACGGTTCCTGTCTTTTCGTCCTTAATTTCATAAGGATTTAATACCAACTCGGCTTTCATTTCGTTTCCAAAGACGATATCTAATACTGTATAACCACCAATATCAAGTGGCATTACACTGGCTTTTACATCTTTACCACGAACATTGCCCTTTACGAAATATGAGAAGTATTGTTTACCATTTTTTTCGTAAGTTTCTCTTTCTACTACAATTTGATTTTCTTTCTTATTAGCCATTATTTATTACCCCCTTTATGTTTACCTTTAATTCTTGAAAGTTTTTTAGCTTCTTGTTTTGTTTTGCCTTCGTTTAATGCTTTTTTGTAAATATACAAACCTGCATGGTCTGATTGACATTGAAGATATCCAGAACGCATACCTGCTTCATAGTCGGTAAGTTTCTGCCCTTCTTTTTGACCTCTTTGATGCACTTTTGCTTTACGCTCACTTGCATAACTTTCAGCTCGTTTATTAGGCACGAACCAACGCCTTTCATTGTTATTTGCCATTTGCATCTCCTTAAAATAAATTTTTTCTAATTGCCCGTATTGCCGTTAGCAAAGCGTTTTCAAAATATTAAGTTGTAATTTTTGTAACCAGCATTTAGGACTTTATTAAAACAAATCGTTTCTTGCGATATATAGCGTAGGTGGCCACCTTTACGAAATTTCACGCAAGTCAATCGGTTGTGTTTGCCTGTCAACTGATTACACTGCTATTGTATAAAAGAAATGCTTTGAAAACCATGTATGAAGTAGTATAGAACTAGTGCAGAACTAGTGCTGTTTTTGTATAATTTGGTATTGATTAGTTAAGATTTAGGAACAAAAAAAAGATAGCCATATCAAATAGCTATCTTCTTTCTTTAATCAACATATTTTCTTGAACACATAGTGCAAGGTAATCTTTTTCCGTTTTTATGATTAGTGTCGGAGAACAACACATCAAATTGTTTATCTCGCTTTTTAGTTCTCTTATAAAAAGTGTCTGCACTAATGATATGAGTTCCTTCCAAACTTTCATTATCAAGAGTTAGAACTTGCTTAATAATGTAATGTTTCGTTCTGTAAAGATTATCTGCATTTTCAATGAAATCTGGTATTTCAACTATCTTTAATTTCATAACTGCTCTCCTTCTTCATTTAATACTTTTTCAAAAAACTTAACCAACTTTTGATTTAGTTTCGCAACATATTCAAAAGAATAACAAATACTGTCTGCCAAAGACTCTAATGTATTGTTTTCTTGATATAGACCAACATATAAGTCATACATACGAAGTGGTGCTTTGCAAATTGCTTTGTTGTATTTTTCAACTTTTTCATAAATTCCATTCACCCCAATACTCGCAGAAGCTTTGTCAATCTTATCTTTTCTTGCGTAATAATACTTAATATCTTTCAAATCATTTCTAATTTCTTTAACTGTTATCATAACAAATCTCCTTTTAACTTAAAATTTCAGTCTGGGGAGTTTTATAAAGAAAAACGCCCCAACGAGCAATAGTTCCTTTCAAAAAACTATTATCCGTCAAGGCGTAATTTTTATTTAATACCCTTTTACACGAATCTTGCTTATACCGTAGTGAACAAGGATTTATTTTTAAGCACTATTTCAGCCCGACCTTAATTTTGCAGTATAAACGGAATTTAATTTTTACACATTACAATTTTTGATAATTCTAATGTGCTTTTCTTTTACAGAATGTTGTTTTGTTACTATCACACTTTTACAAGTGGGACATTGTCCACTCGCACTACCATTTGCAGATATGGTTGCCTGCATAAAGTTGGTGCATTCAGGACATCTAATTCTAATTTTTTTAGAACTTGACTTATTCATAAACACATCTCCTTTCCCATAAAAACAAAAGTTTGGATTTAGTAAACTAAAATGTGGTCGGGAACTCCATCACCCGAGTCTGCTATCTTTTGTTTCTTTATAACAACACAAAGTGGGCTAAACCTTTATGCTATTAACACGATTATATTAGGTCTTTAATAACCTTTACAGCAATACCTTGAATAACAACATTATCAAAATACATATCTTTCATTCTATTATTTTCTGGGTGAAGTCGTATTTTTTTCTGCTTGTCATCTCGGTAAAATCTTTTTAAGGTTGCTTCATCATCTATAAGAGCTACGACAATTTGACCTTCTTCTGCTGTTTCTTGTTGCTTTACAATTACATAGTCGCCATCACAAATACCTGCATTTATCATACTATTGCCATTTGCTTTCAATATGAAATATTTGCCACTGCCCAAAAACTCTTTTGAGATAGGAAGATAACACTCTATATTTTCTTCGGCAAGTAATGGTAGTCCACAGGCAACAGAGCCCACAACTGCAACTTCAACTGTATCTTGTCTTATCTTTTGCATAGATTTTGTTACAATTCCACGACTACCCCCTTTATTTGATATTAAACCTTTTTGTGTCATATCAGTTAAATAGTTACCAACACAACTTTTTGATATTTTTAAAGCACTCGCAATTTCTATTATAGTTGGGGTTCTCCCCTTTGCGTAATATTCACTGTCAATAAACTCTATAATTTTATCCATTAAAATTGAACTTTTAGTTCTCATAGGGATTTCTCCTTTGTGTCAATCGTGGAATTATTTCCACGATACACTCATATTATAGGTTGCCCTTCCCCAAAAGTCAAGAGTTTATACTGACCATTTTTAATTTTTTTTGTCTAATTTTGTCAAGGGGGCTTTTTGTCTGGTTTCATTTTATAAAAATCACATATCATTTTTTCAAATTCTTCTGCTAAACATTGAAGTTGCCCTTCTGTTAATAATGATAAATCTAACAAATCTTCAACTTTAATCTTTTCTTTCTTCTTCATTGCTATCTCCTTTTCGTTACCAACACTTTACTACTTCATTTTTCAAATTTGTATGTATTAGTTGGTATTCAACTAGTGTTAAGGTGGTAGCAATTTTGTATTGAATAATTTTCATTTAGTATTTTTAGGATAAAAGTAGCATTATCACGACAACTTGTCCTTTGTTTGTTGGTGGGTAAACTTTACCAATTCGTATCGCATCTTTTTGATGCTTGATTGTATCAGAGAATGTTGCCCCTTAACCAAAGGAAAAAAATTATCGCTTAAACAATTAAAATAAAAAATTACAAAGACAATATTTTTTTTCTTTATCTTTGGTTGTTGCCCCATTCCCTGATTTTTTTTTGAAGTGTCAAAAAAAAGACAAAAAAGGAGTTTACCCATGTTAATAGGACAAGTTGAGAAGAAAAGAAAATATACTATTGTTTACAAACTTTGTCTTGTAAATAAAAAAATTGTACTACTTTTCAACCAGTTAAGCACTAACCAATACATAGTGTTTTTGAAATATGGGCTATACCCTAAAAATAAAAAAGGAGTAAAGCGATATGAAAAAAGCAGTTATTTATGCAAGACACATTACTTATAGGAAGTATGAACCAAACATTGCAGAACAATTATACAGTTGTGAACAATGTGCAACAATTCATAATTTGAAAGTTATAAACACCTACATTGATTTGTCTAACGAAAAACTTCAAACTTATCCAATGTTTGAACAGTTAAAGAAAGAATGCAAGCATCTTAATATTGATACAATTATCATTTATTCGGCTTGTGTTTTAGGTCGTAATTTTTCAAAGATTTTGAAATTCAAAAACGATATGAAAAAGAACGGAATTAGAGTTGTATTTACAGATATTGACTCATCACCTTACAAAGAAACCTATAAACTCTTTGAAAGTTATATAGACAACTTATTAAAAGGTGGTGATAAAAAATGAAAACAGCAGTCATTTACGCAAGATATTCAAGCGATAGACAAACTGAACAATCTATTGAAGGTCAGTTGCATGTTTGCGAAGATTTTGCAAAGCGAAACGACATCTTAATTCTTGACACTTATATTGATAGAGCCATTACAGGAACTCACGATATGAGAGAAAACTTTCAAAGAATGCTAAAAGATAGTGATGCGAAAAGCTGGGATTATGTTTTAGTTTACAAATTAGACCGTTTCTCTCGTAACAAATACGAAATGGCTATTCACAGAAAACACCTTAAAGACAATGGAATTAAAATCTTGTCAGCAGTTGAAAATATACCAGAAACACCAGAAGGCACTTTATTAGAAAGTTTGCTTGAAGGTATGAACCAATACTACTCGGAAGAACTTTCACAAAAGACAAAGCGTGGTATGAACGAAACACGACTAAAAGGAAACTTTATCGGTGGTTATGTAAACTTTGGATATGTTAGAGATGGTGCTAAACTAAAAGTCAATCCAGACGAAGCTGAAATTGTCGTAAGAATGTTTACTGATTATGTAAATGGCAAAGCAGTTAGAGAAATCGCACGAGAATTAAATGCACAAGGAATTAGAAACAAAGGTAATCAATTTTTAGATAGCACAATTCATAATATTTTAAGACAAGAAAAATACACAGGTATTTATAGAGTAAACGGGCAAGTCTATGATAAGATATACCCACCTATTTTAGATAAAGACATTTACGAACTTGCTAGACAAAAGATTGAAAAGAATAAACACGGAAATCGTAAAGTTGATGCAGTTGTCTTTATTCTAAAAAACAAAGTATTTTGTGGCTATTGTGGAAGAAAACTTTATGCGTTAAGTGCAAAGTCAAATACAGGACAGCCATTAAGATACTACAAATGCTATGATACAAATCCTAATCATAAAAAGACCTGCCCTTCTAAAATAATAAGAAAAGATTTTTTAGAAGAAGTTGTAAACAAAGCAATCTTAAAAGTATTTGCAACACAAAACAATATTTCAATGTTTGTAGAGAAAGTTTTCAATGTGCATAAAAAAAGAGTTAATGAAGATAACTCTGTAAACATATTAAATCAAGACTTGGCAAGTGTTATGAAATCTATTTCAAACATAATGAGTGCTATTGAAAAAGGCATCTTTACAGAAACAACCAAATCAAGACTTGAAGAACTTGAAAAAGAAAAGCGAGAACTTGAAAAGAAAATCACGGTTGCTAAATCAAAAGAAAAAGCAATGCTTACAAAAGAAGAAATTGCTAACTACTTCAAATACTCGCTAAAACAAAGCACTGAAAATATGATAAATCTATTAGTAAAAGAAATTGTTGTTTACAATGATAAAATAGAAATTGCTTTCAATTATACTAAATATAAAGCAGTTGAAGGCGAAGAAACTTGTGTTAAGATATTCAGCAAAACATTTACTAAAACTAGACGATATAAAGGCAATACAACTGTAAAAGAAGAAACTAAATACGATATTTATATCAAAATATAAAAAGCCCGAATATAAGAAAATGCCTTATATTTGGGCTTATTTATTGCTATTTATTTCGCTAGTCTCTGGATACTTAATCGCCCCCATTGGCATTTTGTCAAGCAAAATGGCAATGTTTTTTGAATATTTTTATAAAAAGCCTTCCCGCCGGGGAAGGCTTTTGGTGGATTTTATATTTTCAACATTATAAGCGGAGCGTGCGGAGCGGAGCACACCTTTTCACTATTCACTTTTCACTTTTAACTTAAAGTTGAGCCTCTTCCGGCACTATGTGCCACCTCCCCACGGCTAAAGGGGAAGGCAGAAGAACAAGGGAGGGCTTGGACAGAGAGAAAGTGTGTTTGTTCTCGCTGGCACAAAAAAAAGTCATGGAAATTCCATGACTTTCTTTTTAAGTTATCCATTTGCAATCTCTTGTCGTTTGCGTTTTGCCTGACGTCTTGCAATGTAAATAACAAGCAAAATCAAAAGGATAAGCAGAAGTACTCCGCCAACAATACCTGCCACAAGTGCGGTATTGTTGATTTGAATAATCTTCGCCTTTTCGCCAAGGTGCCAGAAGAGCCCGCTGTAAGAAGTTTTTGGATTTGAATATGTCTTATAGTGTGTAACACCCTTAATTTCATATTCGCCCAAATCGAATGTTCCATTGAATGGGTTTTCTTCTGTGCCCACAGGTTCCCAATACTTGCCCCTGAAATCGAGGTCAGCAATAAGAACGTAGTGTGCATCGGCGTATTTAATTCCATTTTTCTCTATGCCGTTGTTTACAAGGTAAGCGACATAAGCAAATTGAGCAGGAGTTGCAACTTGGTAAGGGTCAGCCTCTGTGCCAGAGCCACCGGCAAAGGTATCTGCCCTAAACTCATCCATAGTCCAAACAAGACGCTGGAAGTAAACTACAACTTCGATATTTCTTGAATAGTATTCACTTACAAAGTCTTGGTCGATGACAAGGTTGCCGTCTGTAAGCCAGCCGGTTGCATCATAGGTTGCTGGACACTTAACCAAAATGTAAGCAATGCGATAGTTGGTTTCTGTATCAATTAAAAGTTGGGTTGAATCGCCAAATGTTATTTGATAACTTCTGCCTGCAACAACATCATAAATTTTGCCTGTTGCGTCTTTAAAGCGAAGTCCGCCCGCCTTGCCAATTTCGGTATCGTCCTCTGCCATATCAACCGCAGTACCGAATGAGAGATTAAGTTTTTCCCTAACCGCATTGAACGAAATGTTGATAAGGTAAGAATCTGCCCCGAAAGGTTGCAGGTTTTCAACTGACAAGGTGTGAGAGAATGTATAGTAGTTTGTTATGTCGTTAAACTCTTCTGCGAAGTCTGCACCAATAAATTCAAAGCCAAAGCCCAGCGCTTTGCGAGCGTAAAGTTTAATTTCATCACCCACGCAAGCATTGAATGGTGAAGAGTAATCAACAGTTTTGCCGTTGACTGTTACTTCGCGGATTGTGTGATATTGGGTTGCATTTTCGGTATTAAGGTTTACAACAACCGTTTTGCCCACAAACACCGCTTTAAGTTTAAGTGGAAGAATACGGAGATGTGCAAATGTGTAAGTTGCCTCACCCATAGCGTCAATGGTTGGCATATATCTTTCGTTTGTATCAATGTTTATCCAATAAAGGAATTTGTATCCCTCATTAGGCACACTTTTAAGTGTAAGAATTTCATCTTTATCAAAACTCTTTCCTGTGATACGAACGCCGTTTTGTACCAAATATGAATCACCGCCGTCATCTTTGCCATTGTTAAGGTTTTGAATTTGCATTGTGTAAGTTGGGTTGTAAACAGCCTTTAAGGTGTATGTGCCAAACTTGATGTCCATAAGTGTGAATGATGCTGGTTTTTCTACGCCCTCTGTTTCATCTTCAAAGTAAAGTGTCCAACTTTCAAACTCGTATCCGTCAAAGTCGATTGCTTTAAATTCAACATTTGTGCCAATCAAAATTTCCACATACCATCTTGAATATTGACTTGTCCAAGCAGTTATGCTGTGATAGTTTGAAATCATATCGGCAACAGTTTTGCTTTCATCAACATTTTGCACATCAGCAGGTGTAAATTCAATATTTACCACCGCCCTATTGAAAATCCAACCAGCGTAAAGGGTGAATGAATTGGTTTCCATATTAAAGCCGTCATCTTTAACATAGATTGTACCATTAAATTCAAAGCCGTCTTCAAGCCATACGCTTACAATTTCATGCTTGCCGTTGATGTACATTGTGCCTTGACCAAGTGGTTTTGTGTAGTATCCAGAGAATGTAAAGCCTGCACGTTCTGGGAATATAATGCCAAGTTCTTCCTCGGTAAGACTTGATAAATCAAATTCTTCACCATAATGCACTTTGGTTGTCATGGTTACAGATTCAATATCGCTTACTGCAAAGGTAAGTGTGTATTCTTGCGGAACAACGTAAATGTAAATGGTTGCATCTGCGTTGATGTTTGGAATTTCAAGTGTTGTGCCATAACTGAAACCTGTTGTAACCCTATCCATAGCACTTAGCATACCAACGGTAACAGTTTCAAAGAAACCATCGCCTTTGTATGCAATTGAGTATACAAGATATCCATTTTCATCGGCAAGAAGTGAGTATGCAAGTGAAGAGTACACTTCAAGAGAAAGTGTTGCACTTGTAACAACGCCAATTTCAAGGTGAGAGCCTCTGTTTGGACTTGCCGAAACGAGTGCACTTGAAGAGTCAACGGCAATTGTACCTGCGTAAGCAATTTCGCTTTCGCCTTGCATTGCAAATTGAACGTTTACGCTGTTTTCTTTTGCAATGAAAATTGCCTTGATTGTGATGTTTTCTTTAATTCCACTGAATGAATATACCTTTGTGCCGTTTAAGTTGCTTTCGTTGATAACAACGCCCGGAGTATCGCAACTGATTGTGTAAGCAAAGCCGGTTTTTGCAACTGCAACAAAGTAAATTTTTATATCGGTGTATGTGCTGAACTTATAGTTTGCGCCAATGATAAGTTCTCCGTCATTTTGTTTGTAAACGCTGTCATCAAGTCTTTCACCACGAGAGTTTGTTGCGTAAATCCAACCACCGGCGTCTGTGCCAAGGTGCTCTTCATAGCGAATTCTTGTACCGGCAAGCACTGTGATGTTAAGTGCACTTGCCTTAAATGAAATATCAACGCTTGTGAATGGATTGTCTATATCAGTTGAAATTGTAACAAGTTTGTCAGTTTCTGTATAGCCATGGTCGGCAAGTGAAATTGCCAAGCCGTCAAGTTTTACAAGGTCAACTTCATAACCTTTATCAGGCACAAGTTGAATTACAAGGTCTATGCCCAAAATGATTTCTTGAACGACTGATGTTTGGGTTTCAATATAAGCAATCTCTTGGCCATCTTGGATAAGGCTGTATCCGCCATAAATGCCCGCAGAGAATGTTACATTTATTGTGCGTTTAATATATGTCGCAAAAATTGAAATATTTTCGCCGTGTGCAACGCTTTCAAGAAGTGCCTTTTGGCTTTCATCAAGAACAATTGTTGCAACCGCGTCAGTAGAAATAATTTCTCCACCGCTTTCCCAACCATTGAACATATAGTCATAGCGAAGTTCTTGCTGTGCAATTTCAAGCGTCTGCCCAAACTTAACAGTTACAGGGGTTGTAGAGGTGATTTGTCCAAATGCCTCCATGCCCTCTTTAACAGAAACTTCAAATGTGTATTCACGCTCTGTCGCAGAAAGTGCAACGCTGAAACTGTCATTTATGTTTGTAAGTGTTGCGGTAAAGTAGAAGTATTTATCGCTGTTGTTGAATGTGTTATCCACACTTCCCGCTTTAACATAATCAACGTCGCCTGTTGAAATGCTTGCGTTTTCATAGCCATATTTAAGTGTACCTGCAACTGCAACCTCTTCATCAGTTTTAATTGCAAATGTGCCACCTGTTACGGCAATTGCCTGTCCGTTGAGGGTAAGTGTCATAAAGTATGCACTAACGTCCTCTATTGTAATTGTGTTGGTTGATGGCGTTGCTGAAATTTCTGCCTCGCCGTCTGCGGTAAAGCCACTCCAAACAAGGGTAAGGGTGCCTTTATCTGCTGAAATTTCTCTGTCAAGCGTTCCACTTCCAGTGAATGTGATGTTTGCAAGTGTAAATTCATAACCTTTCACAGAAGTAAGCACAATTTCTGCCACGCTTTCTGTTTTTACAACAATCACTTCACCGCTTTGTGCCTCTTCCCCGTCAATTGTTACCAAAATGCTTTCAACTTGGGTAAGGGTAAGGGTAAGGGTATTGTCAATGCAAACTTTGTTAAACTTAATCACGCTGTCTGCTGTAAGGTTTTTAATTACAAAGATATTTCCTTCTTGTGTCATTTCGCCAACAAGTCTGCTGTCGTCAACCGAGAATGAATATCCCGCCTCGACTGACACTTCAACTTTAACACCCTCGTCGCCATAGGTCAGCGTAAATGTCTGTCCGCTTAAAATTTCTTCATCATTTACTTTTACAGAAATTTTTTCTTCAAATGCAACGGTAAGGTTGAAGTCTGCATATCTCCACTCGGCAGTGAAAGTAAGGTGATACTTTCCGTCCCCGCCAAGCGTGCCAATTGTTGTCAACACGTCAAGTTCTGTATAGGCTTTGCCCTCATGGTCAACCCAAGCTTTGATATATCCGTCTTTAATTGCATCTGGGAATGAAACTGCAAACGCACTGCCATAAACTGCGTCTATTTGGCTGTCGCCAACAAGTGTACCACCATTTGCATCAAAGGTGATTTGGTATTCTTCACCCGCCCATTTTGCAAGCAAGTTGATTGTAAGGTCTGTTGCAAGATTTTCATCAACAATATCAACAATTTCTTGCAATGTTTTGTCGCCTATTGTGTCAGAGCCGTTGTACAAAAGCCCAACAAGGCTGTAAGTGCCTTCGGTAACTGAAAGCGAAGCAATATCATCTTCTGTCATAGTTGAAAGAAGAGAGTATGCAAATGTTTTTTCAAGGTCGGTTGTGTCTGTTCTTGTAGTATAATCTGGTATATTTGCTTCAATTGCAAATGTTACCATAATTTCTTCGGTTGTAACTTCCAAAGCAAGGTCTGACGCAATTTGGCTTATCGCAATGGTTGAAGTGTTGTTTCCAACATCATCAAAGTTGCGTCCGCCGGCATTTCCGCTTGCAAGCATATATGCCTTAAATTTATATCCGCGTTCTGCGGTGAAGTCTATGCTTACGTCGCTGAAATATTTAATTTTGTCGTTTTCGTCAAATGCCGCTATGTCTGTTGAAGAAACTTGATAAGATGCAATGTTTTCTCCGCTGATTGAAATTGAATAGTATTCAATCTCCCAAGCGGTGTAAATTGTTGCAGTTTTTTCTGTAAGTGATTGGTCATTTACAATGCTTTCAAGGAAAGAGAAAATGTTTTCACTTGTAAGCGCTGTATAGCCGTTGCCGTCATAATACTTCCAGCCGGTTGCGGTGTAACCCGTCCTTGTAGGAAGTGTAAGCGATGCCATAACCGCACTTGCACTTTCTGTGCTTGGATAGCCCACTTTAAAGGTTGCACTGCCAATATTTGGCATAATGCCGTCGGCTACAAATGCGCCGTCAGTTACAAGGTCTGCATGCTGTGTTGTTGCATTTACTGTAAGTTTTACAGAGTATGCATTGATTGTACCTTTTACGTTGTCAAGTACAACATAGTTTGCACTATCACTGCCCGCAAGCACAATGGCAACTGCCTTGTTTGTGCCAATTTCTGCATTTTCATACTTACTTAAAGTCATATCAATTTGCACATCATCACCAGCAAAAATGTAAGATGCAAACTCGCCTGCAATGTCATTTGGCAAGGTGGCGGTTTTGTCATAGTCTTTCACAATTGTCATTGCTGAAAGGTCAAGTTGCTTTTGAGTAAGGTAAATTGATACTGAATAGCCCTCTGCTTTAAGCCCAGAGAAGTTGTTTGATGCGAATTTAATCACAATGTCTGCACTGCCAGCGTTAAGGTATCCAGCGGTTGAAACTTCACCGGAAATTGCAAGGCTTTCAACAGATATAAAGTCAAGTGAAAGGTCGCCAAGATTGCCATCAAGTGAAAGTTTTATTTCACCAACAAGTGAAGAAAGTTCGCTTGATGGTGTTGTATTTGAAATTTGACCATATTCAAATTGGTCGTTTGAAATTTCCACAACCACATCATTTACTGCAAGTGGAGTGATATCTCCTGTTGCGCCCTCTGCAACAATATGATAGTTAAACGCACGAGTGCCGGTAAGGGCAAGGCTTGTAAGTTCAATATCATTTGCAACTGTCATGGTTTTGTATTTACCGGTAAGGGCAACGTCGTCGCCCGCGATAAGACCGCTAAGATTTTCTGTGGTTGCAATTATGTTTTCATTTCTGTCAAACACTTTTGTGATGCCTGCCAAAGTGATTGCACGTGTTGCAATTTTTACACTTCCGGCAACAATAAAGTCTGTAAAGTTGCCTTCGCCAGCATACTTCATGTTGCCCGCGTCATAAGTGCCTGCGTCAACCGCCTCATCAAGTGAGAATGAAATGTTTTCAAGCGCTATTTTGTAAAGTGTGCCAGAAATTTCAATAAAGTCCTCACCGCTTTGGTAAAGCAGAATAAGGTTTGTTGAACTGTCGCCAAGCGACATAATCCATTGGCCAAACTCTTCATTATATGCAATTTCAATAACAGGAATTGTTTTGCTGTAAACGGCAGAAATTTCATTTTCAAGCACAACTTTAAGTGCGCCCTCTGCCTGTTTGATTGTAAAGATTAAGCCCTCTTCCATATCTGCGGTGAAGTTTGCAGATGCAACTGAAATTGCAGTAAACGCATACTCGCCTTTGTTTTCGCCACTTTGGCGGGTGAGTGAAACTTCCACTTCTTCCGCATTTTCACCCTCAAACATTGTTATGTTGAATGTGAAAGTTGGGTCCTCCATGCCAAGAAGTTTTTCGCTGTGCTCGGCTGGAATATCGCTTTGTTTAAGAAGAATAGATGCCTTTTCAACGGTTATTTGATAATTGTATTCAAACTCGCCCATGCTTGCGGTGTCAAACACGTCGCTGTCAAGCACAAGGGTAAGATTGAATGTGCCAACATTTTTAATTATGCCTCTGTCAACTGTGAAATAGCAGTATGGGTTTTCCTCTTTGGTAAGTTCTGCCAAAGTGAATTTGTCATCAAACAAGCCCTTTAAGGTAATTAAAATATCATTTGCAAAATCTTTGTTTGAATATGTGAATGTGTCCGCGTCGAATATAACTTCATTTAAAACAAGTCCGCTGATTGACACATTGAATGTAAAGTTTGCAGTTTTTGCAACATAGCCTGCCTTTGATGCGGTAACTTTTAAGGTGTATTCACCGCTTGAAGAGATAAGCCCCGCCACCTTAAAACTTTGTGTTTTTGAAAGTGAGGTTGTGCCTCTTAAAAATTCATAGGCATAGGTAAGTTCGCTTTGGTTTTCGTTGGTTAAACCACCAGACATAACGTCATTTAAGGTGATTTCAATTTCGCCACCGTCAAAAAGTGCACTGCCTGCAAAGTTGTCAAGGGTTGCAGTTGGGGTTGCAATTTCCCAAATCACCCTTGCGGTTGAGGCAACAATTGTGCCATCTCTGTCAAGTGAAATTTCATTACCAACAACTGTAAGGTCATCTTCAACAACCCACTCGGCAAAGTCAAAGCCCGTCCATGCAATTGGAGTGTCAAGGGCAAGGGTTGTTCCGCGTGCGATATATTTATATCCCATATCGCCACCCTTATCACCAAGGCTTTGAAGCACAGCCTTGTATTCGGTCATCACCGCGTAAAGGTTTGCGCCTGTTGAATATGTTGCGTTGAATGTATGGGCGCCCTCGCTTTCAAGGTTTTGAAGAAGTGAAGTAAGAGAAGAAACCTCTGTTGTGTTTGTCCAAGCAAGCACAGGGGTATTTCCTGCAAGGCTGAATGAAAGTGAAACAGCCTTTTCCTTTGTAACCAAAATTTTAAGGTTATCTGTGCCATTGCCTGAAATTGAGAAGATAAGTTCTCCCCTTACAGAATAGTCAACATTTTCACTGCCCAAAGTGATTTTTGTGCCCTCATATTCAATTGAAGTAAGAGAAAGAATTTCATCGGCGTCAGTAACTTCTGTAACCGCAAAATCTTTTGCCCTTGCAACAACTTCATAGGCGTAAGCGGTTGAAACAATTGAATAGTCGCCAGAAATTGAGAATGTGAAGTTGAATTTAATATCTTCGCCGTCCCCATTTGTGATGTCAACATCAATTGTAAAGTCGCTTGTAAGGCTGTATCTGCCAGCCTCGGCACCTGCCGTATAAATTGAATTGATTGTTGCATTTGCACCCAAAACATATTCAGGGAATTTTACTTCGGCATTGTCAACTTTGTGTACGTTGCCGTTTGCGTATCCTCTGCCAGAAAGTTGAATGGTTGCATTTGATTGTGTAATTTGTGCATAAACTTTGTCAGTCATGCCGGCGGTTGTAAGGGTATAGAAACCACCCTCTTTAACAATACCGGTATAGTTGCTTGCGTTAAAGCCCGATGCTGTGTTGAAGTAGTATTTCACTTCATAATTGCCAGCAGTTGTGCTTACCCAATATTTGCCTGTTTGGTCAATTATTTCAACCTTTGCAATTTCAAGTTCGCCCATTGCGGTAACCTTATCTTGATAGTAAAGTTCACCAAAACTTGCACCAGAGATAAGTTCCACATTGGCACTGCCTGTATAGTAAGAATAAACATTTGCATTTTTGATTACAACATTTGTTTGGTAAATTGAAACTTCCACCTCGCTTGAAGTAAGGCTGTAAGTTCCGCCACCAACAACATCTTCAATAACAATCACAAGCACAAGTTTGCCACCTGCAATTGCATTTTTGTATACAAATGAGAAGTCGTTTTGGGCTGTGTATTTGCTTTCATCAAGCAAGAAGTAAGCCTCTTTTGCACGCTCTCCATTTGCAAAGGTGTTGCCAATTGCAAAGGTTTCGCCACCATTTATGATGATTGAAGAGTATGCAATTGTTTGCTCTGTGCCGTTGTAGTAAACATTTTCCACGCTGTCAAGGGAAAGGGTAAATTGACTTGCGCCCTCATCACGCGTCCAAACAATGTCAAGTTCCAGCCCGCCGTCATAAACGTAAGCACCGCTTTGAACGTAGAAACCATTAAATGTCCACGCACTGCCATTAAATGATGCAAAGTTTACACCTTTATAGGTAAGTGCAGAAATTGTATATCCAACGCGGGTGAATGATTGTCCGTCAAAGATTGATGAAATGTTTTGCATATAACTTACATTATATGTTGCGTTTGAAAGTGTTTCAAAACCTGTTTGGTTGATTGAAATTACATAGTCTTTTGCTTTAACGGCAACGCTTACGCGGGTGTCCGCCATAACATTTACAATTGTAAGCACATTGCCATTGAAAGTAAGTGAAGTTTCCCCGTTTCCGGCTGTGATTGTTGTGTTTGTTTGGTCAAGTTCATAACCTGTAAGAATTGTGAAGTAAACTTCTTGTGTTGCCCCCAAAATAACTTGAATGTACTCGCCAACAGCAACGCCGTCTGCTTTCATATCTGTTACTTTGTCTGCGTTTTCGTCAAGTGTGATATAAAGTTTGTAAGGTATGTTTTCCCATTCTGCGGTAAGTGTAAGGGTGCAGTCTGCGTTTGCAAGGCTTGTAACAAAGTTTTTGCCTACCGAGAAGATTTCATTTGCCCCACTAATCCAAATGTAATCCTTGCCGTCATTGTCAAGAATTGGCATATCTGTGATTGGTGAGCCGTATCTGTAAACCCTTGTTGCAGAAACTGCGCCGGCGTCATCACCGGTAAACTCTGCCTCTGGTGCTGTGCCCTTTTCAAAGGTTACAGTATAGTCAAGCCCAACAAAGTTTGCAGAAAGTTCAATAGAAATGTCGCTTGTTGGCACACTTCCATGAATGGTTGTAATAACATTTTGTGCAGATGAAGTAAACTCAATTTCGCTTGCACCATATTGCCAACTTTCTTGCCTGAATGTGCCCGCTTTTGGCAAATACTGCCCAAGTACGTCAGCCATAGTTTCCATGCCGGCGTCTGCTGTGTATGTGCCTGTAACAGAGCCAGATGCTTGTGCAATTGTGGTTGATGCTGGGCAAATGTAAGAAGTTGTAAATACAACTTTTATTGCCTCACTTACAATGTTGATTGTCATGTGAGAGCCAATTTCCACAACTGTAAAGTTTCCACTGTTTGCGTTGGTTGCAGTTTGGTTGCCAATAATTGAATTATAGTCGCCGTCGATTGTAACATTTGTCCACTTGTACCAATCATCGTGGGTTATGTCCACAACAAATGTGTCAAGATAGTGCAAAATGTATACGCCGTCGGTGGCGGTAAGAGGGTGTCCCTCATCATCATAAACTGCCACTATGGCGGTTTCTTCAGCGCTGATTATAAGTTCAAGTTCTGCCTCTGCCCAATGTGCAACAAATTCATAGCCGTCAAGGTTGTCAGCGGTAAGAGATGCACCATTTATGCGTGTCCAAAGGTTTGCGCCCTCGCTTGTTCTGTCTGAAAGTGTCCAGTGGCTGAAATCAAATGTGTCCTCTTTGCTTACTCGTAAAACAGGCAGGTCGGTTGAAAGAAGTTGGGTATATGTCATCACTCTTTCACGAGCGTTGCCCCATGATGCGTCATCGGTGAGAACATCTAAATCCATTGGAGGGTTGTAGTCAATGATGATTTTAACCTCAATTTCCTCTGTAACAATTGTGATTGTAATGTCGCCAACAATGGTTTCAAGGCTAATTTTACCCTCTCTTCTTCCTGTTGTGCCAACGGTAAGAGTTGCGTTTTGGTTGTTTGCAGTTGCGCCCTCAAAGGTGTAACCAATGTTTGCGGTGATTGCAATATCTTTAAGGTCTGCGTAATATTCAACCGCTGTTTGTGTTACAGATGAGGTTGCCCTGTCATTTGTTTCAATTTTTACAATAAAGGTTGAAATTTGCCAAACAGCCTCAATTGTGATGCCGGCATTTCCTGCGTCAACGCCCGCTTGAAGCATTTGCGCCTTTTGGCTTTCATTTATTTCGGCAAGTGAAACGCCATTGTATCTCCAACCGATTTGGGTGTAACCAACGCGGGTAAGGAATGTGTCCTCGCTAAGAAGAGCGTTGATTATGTCGTCAAAGTCGCCCAAATATTCGAGTTTTATTGGCGCAGAGTTGCCAAATTCTTTAACGCCGTCAACAAAAGTTTCTGTATCCCCTTTCTTATTATATGTAAGGGTGATTTTTGTAATATCGCCCACAACGTCTGTTGTGATGATATAGTTTGCGCTGTCGTCGCCCTCTGCATAAGTAAGGGTGATTAGCTTATTAAGGCCGATAAGTGCGTTTTCATAAACACCGCTGTTTACAGTGATTATGTCGCCCTCAAGAATTTGAGAAGAAGTGTAGTATCCGCCATTTGCGTTTACAGCCTGCCCTACAAATTTTGAAAGCACATTTGCGTTTCCGTCATAAGGCTTGGTGATTTTAAGTGAAGAATTGGTGATTGTAACCGCAATTGGGTTGATTGTGATTGTTGCCTCTGCCGTCATTGTGTAAACGTGCGACAGGTCGTCAACTCTTGCCCCACCAAATGTGAAGTTTGTTGAAGAAATTGTAAATGTGATTGTATGACTGCCAACAATTGCATATCCGCCTGTTGAGAAGTCGCTTCCGGTAAGGGTTGCGTTTGAAATGGCAAGATAAGCCAAACCAATTTCACCACTATTAAATGAAAGTGGAACAAGGCTTGCAATTTCGCTTGTAGTAAGTGCGTTTGTAAACACACCATAGTCAAATTGCGTGCTGTTTGTTGGAAGTGCGGTGATTGTAGTTGTGTTGTCTGCAATAATTGTTGCGTTAAGAGAAGTAAAATCAGCAAGTGTATAGTTTGAAGTGTTGGTTATTGTCATGCTTACAACTTTTGCCACGCCAACTGTTTCTTTGGCAAGAGAGCCGGTAATTTCAATTTCATCAAAACTGCCGTCAGCATAAGTTACAACATTTGAAAGAGTAAGCAATGCGGTATTGCCTGCCATATTTTTGTTGTTGTAACGAAAGTTTGCTGTTTGGTCAAATACCTTTTCAATGGCAGTTACGGTAAGTGTGCGTTTTGCAACTGAAATGATTGCATTTTGGCTGTTTACCATGTCAACGCCCGCCCAATCACTGCCGGCAGAGGTAAGTCTTACAGAAAGTGAATAAGAGCCCGCGTTTTTATCTGCGTTTGAGGTAAATTCCACAAAACCGGCATAAGTTTCCCTTTGACTTAATGGAATTTGAATTTTTGCCGAGCCGTTCATATAGTACATATCAAATGTTACGGCAAGGTTTTCACTTCCGGCAGTTGCAGAAAGTGTATAGTTTGTGCCATTGTATGAAACTGCATATCCGCCCAAAGCAAAGCCGTTGTATGTGTAGGCAAAGGCAGAAAGAAGTTCCACCTTTAAGTTGCCAGACGGAATAACAATTTGATAATCTCTGTCAAAGCCGTCGGTTTTTACAACATAGTTGATTTTATCTTCGCTGTCGATAATTTCTTTAAAGGTAAGTGCATAGTTGCCAATGCCCTCGCCCTCTTTCCTTGTAAATGAAAGCGCAACGGCGTCATCACCATTTTGGGCAATAACAATTGTCGCTTTAAGAGGGTTTTCATCTTCCTGACCAAAAACTTTGGCAAGGTTGATTTGGTCGGCATAATCTGCAAGCACAATTTCAAACTGTTTGATTGTAAGTGTAAGCGAAGTTGTGTCGGTGCCGTTTGCAAAAGAGTAAAGCCCGCCAAATTTGCTTACAACATTAAATGTAATTGTGTACTCGCCTGCGTTTCTTAAAGTAAGGTTTGGAGTGCCTGCAATATAAACGCATTGTTTTGCACTTGTGCTATCACTTGTTGCAAGTGAGGCAAGCATTTCACTGCCGTTATCTTCCCCGTTAAGTGTGAAGTCAATTGCAATGGTGTTTGCTTGGTTTGAGTTGTTGAAAACAAGTTCTCCGCCATTGTATGCCACTTCAATTGTGTTTGCCAGAATGTTTAAGGTGAATGAGAATGTTTTTGTTTGTGATTGTGGTGCTTGCACGCCGTCAGAGAATGTGAAGTTTAACACAATTGTATAACTTCCGCTCATGTCGGTTGTTGCAAAGCCGTCGCCATTTTTAACTTCAAACTTGGCAGTTGTTGCATTAAACGCAAAGTTTGTGCCATTTGAAGAAAGCGAATATGTTTTGTTTGCAAAAATTTCTGGTGAAGTTGTTGCAATCACCTCATCAACGCCAAGTGCAATGCCTTTTTCGCTTGCGTATCTTGTTATGGTGTCATTTGGAAGGGTTGCAATAATTTCATTAAAGTTCCATTTTGCGATAAGGCTTTGTGTTGCACCACCCTTTGTGGTTGAAAGTGTCATTTTACCACCGCCTACACCAATGGTCAGGCCGTCAAGCGTTGGTGAAGTAAAGCCACCAAATGAAATGCCTGCGTATGGATAAGTTGGTGCGTCCATTTGCAACGCTCCACTTACAGCAGACAGGTAAACAACATCGTTTACAGCGTCTGCGCGTTTACCGCCATTGTAATTCAAAGCAACTTTTACAACATCTGTAAGAATTGCGTAAATTGTTTTGCTTGATTGTCCGTAAGAGATTGTTTCTTCGCTTGAAAGCAAGCCCTCTGCCCCGTCAAATTCATCGCTGTAACTTGTGCCATTGCTGTTTGTGCCAAAAGTCAGTGGGAACAGCACTTCACTGCGAGAAGATGAAAGGTTGATTGTAACGGTAAATTTAAGGCTGATTGATGAAAGGAGAGAACTATTTATATATATGTACATCTCCATAGTGCCATTTCCTGCAACAGAAAGCACAACATCATTTTCATGGTAAACGGTGAATTGGCTTTTGTTTGAAATTTCAACAGACACGCCGTTTATTGCAACATCGGTTACAGAAAGCGTATCCGCCTTTCCGCCATAAACGCCGGCAAGGGTTGAATTAAGTGCCCCATTTTCTGCGGTAAGATATTTTGTAAGATATTGATATTTAAGTGCAGAGGCGCTGTCAAGAAGTTTGAATGTGCTGTTTTTTGAAATTACCCATTCAAAGTTTGCATCACGCTCTTCGTCGCTGTATCCCTCTACCGTAAGGCCATTTACAATAAACTTACCTACGTCGGCGGAGTGCTGTTCACTGCCTGTGTAAACGCCGGCAGGTGCGTTTGGAAGAAGTGTGATTTGGCTGTAAGTATATGTGAAAGTTTTGCTTCCCACGCTGAATTGGAAAGGCGACGCATTTGTATAAACAATTGCAATCACATTTGGCACATAGTATGCCGAGCCGTTTGGAAAGGCTATGTTTATTTTTGCTTTTTCAATTGTAAGGCTTGTGTTAAGAATGAAATATTCTTTGCTGTCTTTTTGTACGTTATCAAAAATTTGTGTAAAGTCTTTGGTGCCAAAAACGTTTAAGTTAAGCCCCATGCGAAGTGTGCGGTTTGCACCTGCGGTGTAAACTCCACCAGCAACTGCAAAGTTTGTAAAGAAAGCACTTGTTGCACCAATTGGAGTTTTTTCGCCAGAGGCTCTGTCTGTTCCGTCCCAATCATAGCGATACAAGAATTTACCAAAGTCATTTGCCTCGCCTGCAACAAACTCGCTTGTGCCATTGTATACAGAACAAAGATTTGCGTCGTAAATATATATGCTGTTTTTCACCATTTCAAAAGTTACCGCACTGCTAAACGCGGTATAGGTGTTTACAGGGCTTTTGTTTACAACGTCTTGAATTGTGATATAGAATTTAACAGAAACTTCGCCGGCAATTTCAAAAATGTTGATATTAAGGGTTGTTTGGCTTGCATAGGTGCGAGTTTCGCCATTGAATGTTACCTCATAACCATAGCCAGTTACCTTTTCACCGTTGGTAAGAACAAGGTTTGCCTTATCAACGCTGTCTGTTGCGGTAACATTTGTACCAGAAAGAGAGCCGTTAAGCACGTCGTGTGCGTTTGTAACA
Source organism: Clostridia bacterium (assembly GCA_017621525.1). Lineage (GTDB taxonomy): Bacteria > Bacillota > Clostridia > Christensenellales > UBA1242 > Caccovivens. The sequence continues at coordinate 7,424 of JAGASX010000008.1, read as the reverse complement.
TAAAATTTTCGCAAACTGCCCACGTCATCGGCAAAGTCAAGTCCACTTTGTGCGGTCTGCGATTTAAGCGACCATGTAGGCACAATGAAAATATCTTTTGTGTCTGTGTAAATGGCTGTTAAACTGAACGCCGTTGAGGTTTGTTCCCCTTGCACAGAGCGTACCCAGCCAGAATAGGTATATCCTGTTCTGTTTGGTACAATAAGTTTTTCATCAAGTGCCTTTTTAAGGTTTGTGGCAGAAGAGTCAAATGTAACTATAATATATATAGTTCCATCTTCAACCCCGCCATAACCCTTGTTTTCAAGTGCGGTTTTATCGTAGGTGTAAGAGAAGTACCCGTTTTTAGAATTTTCAAGGTAAATTTTGTATGTACCAGCCTCGCGAATTGTGGTGATTGAAATTGGAGTGCTGTTTACCTCAAATCTGTTGTCATCACTGATAAAGGCAAGGAAGTTGCTTGCAGTAAGGGCGTATCTGCCGTTTGCTATGGTAGCGCCACGCATTGCAATTGTTTCTTCACCGCCTGCATGGGCAAGGTCATAACCAACAACAACATAACCAAGTTTAACCGAGCCATTTACTTCATGAGAGCCAATTGTGTAAGTTGCCTGTCCGTCTTTGTTTTCCCTTACAGTTGTGTAAGAAATAACTTCGCCGATTTTAACGGTTGTACTTGCAACGCCATCAACAGAAACATTGTATTCAATAACTGTCCAAGTTGCGGTAAGTGTAACCGAGCGAGTTTCTTTGGTCAAAGTTGAAAAACCTGACCAAGTTTGGTATCCGCTTTCATCAATAGAAACAGCCGAGCCGTCATTTGCTTTACGGAAAACGGCATACCAGTTACTGCCGGTGATTGAGTATTTGCCATTGGTGATACTTCCGCTGTTTAGTGGCACGCTCCAACTTGCAAAAGTGTGTCCCAAATTATAGTAAACAGAGTTTGAAACTGCAAGTTCTTGCGAGTATACAACGCTTCCAGCATTTGTAAGGTAAGAGTCTACAACGGTTGTTTTGTCTGAAAGATAGAACTGACCATTGCCTCTTGTACCGGTTGCTTGTTTAACTTCAACAATTCTTTGCTGAACATATGCATTTACGCCGTTATATGTGAAAGTTGATGAATTTTCTGATGCATTTTGTGCGCCAACCGCCACCACATCTGCGATGATTTGTGCATTACTGCAAAGGCTTGCGTAAACGTCAGTTACTGCAACTTTGCCGTTTTTAAGATACCAGCCAAGCAAATAGTATTGGCTGTGAATTTGAATACCACCAAGGTTTGCGGATGAAAGGCTTGCTGTGCCTGATGCAAAGTTATATTGAAATTCAAGATTTGGAGAAATTGCAACAAGCCCAGAAGTAACTTCGCTTGTTGTACCATCGCCATTTAAAAGTTGAAGTTTGTTTACAGAGAATGAAACAGTTCTGTATTCAAAATAGAATTTTACAACTGTATTGTAAGTGCCAAGATTAAGTGTATAGTTGAAAGTTCCGTTTGAGGCAGAGCCCTTTGAGATTGTGCTTGTACGATAGCCAGCCACACCTGTTGCAGGGGTGATTGTTTTTCCGTCCTTATCCACATAGGCAAGTTCCACCGCCAAGGTTGGCACAAAGAACACGCCTTTGCCAAGGTTTGTCATTGTGTTTGTTATGGTAAGCACGGTTGTTGGTGCAATGCTTGATGTACTTGTAAGCGTTGTTGCCCCATTTTTGGTTGTTGTTGAAAGAAGTGGAGAAATTGCAGTTTGTTTTGTGCCTTCAAAATAGTATTCATAAGAAAGGCTAAACGAGCGGAGATCATATTCCACCACAACGTTATAGTTTACACCGCTTCCGTCATAAATCACGCTAAACACGTTGCCTGACCAAGAAGAGGTTGTGCCGTCTGCGCTGTGAGTGATACCTGTAAGCGCACTGCCATTTACCTTTATGGCAGAAACTTGATAGTATCCATTGTTTTTAACAAGTATGCTATCGCTTGTGTTCATAGAAATAAGAAAACCGGTAGAGTTGTTAAGATATTCACTGCTTCCGTTTACTTGGGTAGAAAGCCCATTTGCCATAACATTATCATCTTCAAAAATGTTGCCGTTTTGGTCAACAGAAGATATGGTTATCATAGACTTGCAAAAGCCAAGACGCATTGTAAGATTGCCATTGCCAATAACAGTACCGCTATTTACAATCCAAGTTTGATAGTAATTAAAGCGTGGGTCGCTTTTTGTGCCCTCGGTTGGTTGGGTTTGCATACCGCTGTATGATGCAATTGCAATAACAACCGCACTGCTGTCGGTGTTCAATTTTGTTGTAATACGAAGAACTGGCGCCTCACCGCGTCTTACATAAAGAGTGTCGCCAACAATTCTTGCAACGCCGGCAATTGTGCTTACCGGTGTTGTGCCATTCATAATTCTCCATTGATATGGAATGTCCGCCTCATTTGCCTCTTTAACAAAAATTGGCTCTATATCAATTTCATATTCAATTCTGCCAATAACAACATAAACCATTCCGCCGTCGCCAACAATGTTGTTTATTGAAATGGTGTATAAATCGCTTTCTTGATTATAGGCTGCAACGGCTGTTGCCTTGTTGTATGAATCGTTATTTTTATTTGTGATTGTATAATCACTGCCAGTTCCTGTTGTGTTAAGGAAGTTTACATAAACACCACTTGGCACATCTGCCCTTTTGGTTGTTTCGTCCATTGTAACAGTGGTTTCGTTGTTTGTAAACGCCTTTAAGGTATAACCTGGGTTAAGAGAAAAGTCTACCGTAACCTCCTCACCGCTGACTACCGAAGTTACGCGTCGATAACTATTAATGTTGTCAATCGTTCCTGTAACTCCGGCGGCACTTTTTATAGATATAGCCGCCCTTAACGCCGCAGCGGTGGTAAATACGCCTCCTTCATCATTTGCAATTGCAAATTGAACGGTTACGTCCTGTCCGCCAGTTGCACTCCAATTGTAATAGTAAGAAGAGTTTGCAGTTGGGAATGATTTTTTATAGTCATAACCGGTAACATTCATTTTATTTTGTTCAACAAAAGAGGTTGCATTATAAAGTCCTTCAAAAACATATCCCACGCGCTTATTCATATGGGTATTTAATGTGTAGTAAGAACTGAAAGTTTGGTCGTATTGGAAATTATATTGCCCAGAGCGCCCATTGCCATAACCAAAGTTAAGATAAACGCTGATTGTTTGGTTGCTTGCATAAGAAATTGTTGTGATAAAGGATTTTGAAATTTGCAAAGTTGATGCCTGAGGAATAGACGCCTTGCTACCCTGCAAAATTGGATATATGTTGTTGTCGCCAGCATTTTCCCTTAAAACAGGAATTGTGTTTTGGTAAAGGTTGTTTATAGGCGTGTAAGAATAAACCGCCGGGCTTGTTGCATTGTTTGAAAGAAGAACACGTACAACTTTGCTTTCATACCATGTGCTGTTTGCACGCATAAAATCACCGGTTTCAATTTTGTAAAAACCAACATAACCCTTTTTAAGTCCGGTGCTACTGCTGTTGATTGGAAGAGCATTTGTAATTGCAGTTGCGTTTGTATATTCGGCAGTGTCCCCATTTACAGCGCCACCAAGGAAAACATATGTATTTGAGGTTTTGCCAACGGCATAAGACATGGCCACGCCATTTGCGCCTATTCTACTGCTTTTGTCATAGCAGTTGATAATTTCACCGCCGGTTGCCGAGCCAACCAAAGACGCCGAAGATTTATTTGTGTTGTAAACAGTTGTTCCGGCAAGAACAATATCGCAAAGAGAGGCAGCGTTTGTATTACCAAAAAGACCTGCCGCCGAGTTTGTGTTTGCGTCCACAGAGGCGTCAGTTATTGAAATGTTTGAAATGGTTTTACCATTGCCATAGTAAATTCCCTTAAAAGGATTTGTATATGTACCAATTGGCGTCCAAAGTTTGCCTTCAAGGTCGATGTTTGCAGTTTGATAGTAAACACCGCTTTGATAGTTTGTATCACCCTTGTTTACCATGTATGCAACATAGGCAAGGTCGTTTGCCGAAGTGATTTTATAAACCCCAGTATGTCCAAAATAAGAGCCTGTTGCTGGTGCGGTAAGTTCAATAAGTTCACCGTCATTGTAAAGTTTAACAGGACTGTCGACTTTTTCTTCTTTGCCCTCTGCCAAAAGGGTTGTCCCTTCTGCCTCTGCCTTCTTTAAGGTGTTTGGCAGAAAAAATGCCAAGCCTGCTGAAAGAAGCAGAATAGACAAAACAAAAATGCTTTTTACAAATTTTTTAACCATAATTTGTACTCCTCTTTGCCTTTTGCCCCAAAGGGGCAGTTTTAGATATTTATATTATACAAATAATTTATTATAAAGACAAATAAATTCAACTAAGTTTAGTATAAAAATAAAAGCAGAAAATATAAGCATATTTTTCACATATTCCCCCACAAATATTTGACAAAATTGGGTATAAGGGCTAAAATTTATACAAAACTAATCAAAAAAAAGGAAAATATTATGAAAAACATCATTCTTACAGGCGATAGACCAACCGGAAACTTGCACCTTGGGCATTATGTTGGCTCACTTAAAAAACGCGTAGAACTTCAAGAAGAGGGAAATTTTGACAGATTTTATATCATGGTGGCGGACACCCAAGCCCTTACCGACAACGCAAACAATATCGATAAAGTAAAAAACAACCTTATTCAAGTGGTAATTGACTATATTTCTGCGGGGATTGACCCAAACAAGGTTACAATTTTCATTCAATCACGTGTTCCAGAACTTGCCGAAATGACAACCTATTTTATGAACCTTGTTACCCTTTCTCGCCTGCAACGCAACCCAACAATTAAGGAAGAAATAAAACATCGCGGTTTTGAAAACAGCTTGCCAATTGGCTTTATCAACTACCCTGTTTCACAAGCGGCAGATATTTTGGCATTTGGCGCAACAATTGTGCCTGTTGGCGAGGACCAACTGCCAATGATTGAACAAACAAATGAAATTTTAAATTCTTTCAACTACACATATAAACCAAAGGAAGAAATTTTTGCAAAACCAAAGGCAATAATTCCACAAGATAAAATTTGCGGACGCCTGCCAGGACTTGACGGCAAGGTGAAGATGTCAAAATCTGCCGGCAATGCAATTTACCTTTGCGATGATGAGGCAACAGTAAAACAAAAAATTATGTCCGCATACACAGACCCAGACCATATCCGCGTAAACGACCCCGGCAAACTTGAAGGCAACATTGTTTTTGCATATCTTGATGCATTTGCAAATGACGCTCATTTTGAAAAATACCTGCCAGAATATAAAAACCTTGATGAACTTAAAGCACACTACACCCGTGGCGGACTTGGCGACGTAAAGGTAAAACTTTTCTTAAATAATGTAATCAATGAACTTCTTACCCCAATAAGAAAAAGACGTGAAGAATGTTTAAAACACATAAATGAATTATATGAAATGCTGTTTGAAAATTCTTTAATTGCCTCTGCACACGCAAGAGAAACCCTTAATAAAATGAAAGATGCAATGGGACTTAATTACGAAAAATTATTAAATAATTAAAAATGCAAAAAAAAAATACACAAAAATAAATAAAAAAAAATATTTTTAAAATAATTTTTTAATATTTTCTTAAATATTTTATTAAAGCATAATCACGGCATAAAAATTATTTAAAAATAACAATTAAATTTTATTAAATAAAAAATATCAAAAAAATTAAATAAATAGGAGAAAAATAGGTATGAAAACATTAAAATATACATTTTTAACTTGTTTTTTATTATTTTCTTCTATTTTTTTATTCGCTTGTGGCAGCAAAAATGTGCCCGTTGAAAATATTTCATTCACCCAAAACGAAGTTGAATTATTTTTAGGCAACACAACATATTTGCAATTAAATTTTTCACCAGAAAATGCAAACGGATATTGGGTTGTTTGGTCAAGCGAAGATAGCACAATTGCATCGGTAAATCAACGAGGTAAAGTTACCGCCAAAGCATACGGCCAAACAACAATCACCGCACAAATAAAAGACACCGACATAAAAGCCGAATGTGAAATTTATGTTACAGACGGACAGGTTTTTAAAATAGAATTAGATACAGCCTATACAAAAACCGAGTATTATGAGGGGCAAAGTTTTGACTCAACAAATCTTATTGTAACTGCATTTTTTGAAAGCGGAAAAGAAAGCCAGCTTGCAACAGGTGAATATCAAATTATCGCACCTGATGTGCTTACCCAAAATTCACAAGTTTATGTTGAATACAAACATTTAACCGCCCAAATAAACATAACCGTTTTGCCAGACTTTGCAAACGGCATTGCAATTTCAACCCCAGCAAACAAATTAAACTATTATGTTGGCGAAAGTTTTGACTGCACAGGCATGACGGTAAACCTTACCTACGCCAGCGGAAAAACACAGGCAATCACCGACTTTATAGTGGACACAACGCCATTTTCGTACAATTCAACCGCCGTGCAAATTTCCTACCAAAATTTTACCATAACCCAAGAAGTGAACGTTTACGCAAAATATATTGTAGAAGATTTTTCAACACTGCAAAGTATAATAGACAATGCAATTGACGGCGACAGCATAATGCTTGCCGAGGGCTTTTACAACACTTCAAAAACAATCACCCTGCCGGCAGACAAAAACATTATAATTTACGGACAAACTCAAGCCACGCAAATAAACGCATACAACGCCCCAATTTTCACCATAGCGGGCTCTGCCAACACCGCCAACCTAACCCTTGCAAACCTCACCCTAACCCTTGCAGAGGGTGAAAACATACCCTTTATCAACAACCCAACCAACGCACCAATAACCCTTATTGATGTTATGTGTTAAATCTTCCATACAAAACCTCCATCTTTGAGGGAGGTGGCACAAAATCAACCGCACGTAAGTGCGTCCTTATGAAGGAGGGAGATTGGGACGGGGAACCGAACAAGTAGCGGTTAGGCATGGGTTTATCCCTGCCGTGTCCGCGTTAAACTTGTTTGGTGCCTCCCCAGGTTGCCTTGACGGAAGGAGTAAAAAATAGGCTTTTAAACAGCCTATTTTATATTTTCTAACTTCGATAGGGGGTTATTTTTGTTTAAGTGTAACGTTTTTATCGAAAATTGTCGTTAGAAATTTAGATTGAAAGCGGGGCGCACGGCGCGGTTAACGTCAACACGGTAGCTGTTCCAACCGCCACTGTCGTGGACACCGAACGCACCGTAGGAAAGGAAAGAGTCAGGAGAGCGAAGCCAATAATAATCCGAAGTATTATCCGCATCCCAGTTACAGCCGGCTTTTACTTCTGTGCTCCATGATGACGCAATTGTGCCGTCGGCACCTATGGTGCCTCCGCCAAGAAGTGTATATACTTCTGCTACGCTCATAAGCCAGAGTTT
>JAGASX010000007.1 GCA_017621525.1 Clostridia bacterium | reverse complement strand
ATAATCCGAAGTATTATCCGCATCCCAGTTACAGCCGGCTTTTACTTCTGTGCTCCATGATGACGCAATTGTGCCGTCGGCACCTATGGTGCCTCCGCCAAGAAGTGTATATACTTCTGCTACGCTCATAAGCCAGAGTTTATCTGCTCCGGTCGCTCCGCTTGGAAGTGATATATCTTCTACTTGATAGTTATCATCTGTTCTCCATGCCATATCTGTATATAGGTCGCTTATCTCTCTTGCTGTTATTGCATTGTATGTTGCATCATCGGTGAGGTTTAAGAATGTTTTGTAATCTCCGTTAAGGTATGTGCGTATATCACTTGTTGCATAATCGTTATCTGAAGAATCAAAGGTTTTGTTTAATGCCTTGTAATCAATAAGCGTTTCAAGTATAAATGTTCCAACAGAACCTGCACTTGGTGCAGTAGAGCTGGTAAACTTGGTTGTTTCGCTTGCTCCGTTCTCTTTTATTCCCACCAATCTCCAACGTACGGCTGAGTTATTATATGTGCCCATTTCAACATAGTAATATCCTGCGTCGGCGTCGTATTTAAGGTCTACAGCCGAAGCCTCTTCTTCATGTTTTTCATCGCGGAGGTCAAATTCAAACTTATATGTAAGGTTTGCGCCAGCGTTTGTATCATTCACCTTGAATGAGAATGTGTAAACGGCTGTTGTTTTGGTTGCTATTTCCACTTCTGTTCCGCTTGTGTATGTGGTTTGTGTGGCAGAGCCGTTTTTCACCTTTAAAGTTTTGGTTATGTTGCTGTGTGCGGTTGAACTATCTTTTACAATAACATAAAGTTTTCTTTCACCACTTAGGTTTTGCACATTGATAGTAAAGGTGATAAGGCCGTCATCGGTGAAATTGAGGTTGTTGCTCCAAGAGGCAAGTTCGGTATCGCTTGGTTCACCTTTTGCTGAATAGTTGAGGGTTTGAAGTTTTGGGTTTTCTTCCGAGCCTGTTACCGTACCGGTGATTGTTGCGTAAATATCCTTTGCATTGAATGTAACAGTACCGCCAACATTTACAGTTGCTGATTGCACTGCCCATACGCCCACCATCATAAGTGAAAGCACAAGGCAAAACATGGATATTGCGCTTATAAGTCTTACTTTTGTAGACATTTTTTCCTCCTCTTTTTGCGACCAATGGTCGCCCGACCTTTTTCTTTTTAAGAAAAGGGTTCTTCATGTATTTACACCCCCATTCTACCCCTCAATTTTGGGGCTGTCAAACGTTTTTGAGGCGGTTTTTTCCGTTCGACAAAGGTAGTCAAATTTCGACAGAATTATAGGGTATAAAAACACTTAGCGAGGGAATATAACCTCCCTCATCCCCCAAAGGAAGACGGGATAAGGTTTTATTTAAACGAGCCTCTTCCGTCGCTACGCGACACCTTCCCCGGGCTCGGGGAAGGCAAAAAATTTGTAACATTTACAAAAATTCTTTCTAAACTGATAGTGTAGAGGTCGTACAAATGAAAAAGTTGCTTGAACTTAACAACGTGAAATATTTTTACCAAACAAAAGAAAGTGAGATTGAGGCTTTAAGTGATGTAAATTTTTCGCTTGAAGAGCGTGCTTTTACCTCTCTTGTTGGCCCCAGCGGTTGTGGAAAAACAACCATACTTTCTTTGATTGCCGGTCTGCTTGTGCCATCAAGTGGAGAAATTTTGCTTGACGGGCAAAAAATTCAAAAGCATGACGCACGCATTGGGTATATGTTTCAGCGCGACCATTTGTTCGAGTGGCGTACAATTTGGCAGAACATTATTTTAGGCCTTGAATTGCAGAAAAAGCACAAGGACGAAAAAAAGTTGGAGTTTGCCGAAGAGTTGTTAAAGAAGTATGACCTTTACGCATTTAAAAGCAAAAAGCCCCGTCAGTTGAGTGGTGGTATGAGGCAAAGGGTTGCCCTTATACGGACTTTGGTGTTGGAGCCTGCATTGTTGCTTCTTGACGAGCCTTTTTCTGCCCTTGATTTTCAAACGCGGTTGAAGGTTTGTGATGATGTGCATGAGATTATAAAGCGAGAGCAAAAAACCGCTCTGCTTGTTACGCATGACATATCAGAGGCAATCAGCATGTCCGACAAGGTGGTTATTCTTACCAAACGCCCCGCAAAAGTGAAAAAAGAGGTTTTGCTTAACCTTTCTGGTGCAACCCCGCTTGGCAGGCGTGAGGACAAAGAATTTGGCAATTATTTTGAACTGATTTGGAGAGAATTACTTTAATGAAAAAGGTGAACAACAATTTCTCCTCTGCAAGGCGAAACTTTCTTCGCAGGCAAAGGAAAGACAAATTTTTTGTTGGCTTTTGGCAGATTGCAACCCTTGTTATCTTTCTTGGTTTGTGGGAACTTCTTGCAGGAGTGGGCGCGATTGACCCTTTCTTCTTCTCCTGTCCATCTCGAATTGCGGTAACCATTGTTGACCTTGCCGGAAGTGGCAATTTATTCATTCACATTTGGACTTCTTTGTATGAAACCTTAATTGGATTTTTAATTGCAACTGCGCTTGGGTTTATAATCGCCGTTCTGCTGTGGTGGAGCGAGCGGTTAAGAAAAATTTTAGAACCGTATTTAATTATACTGAACTCTCTTCCCAAAATCGCGCTTGGCCCGATGATTATCTTTTGGGTTGGCTCCGGAAGTGGGGCAACAATTGTTATGTGTGTGCTTATTTGTGTGATTATCACAACCATTTCTATGCTTAATGCATTTATTGCTTGCGACAGCGATAAAATTTTGCTGATGAAATCTATGCACGCAAATAAATTTCAAATTCTTTTCAAACTTATCATACCAAACGCCCTGCCCGAATTTGTGTCGGTGCTGAAAATCAACGTCGGCATGAGTTGGGTTGGCACCATTATGGGTGAATACCTTTCCAGCAAGGCGGGGCTTGGATACCTTATCAACTATGGCAGTCAAATTTTAAAACTTGACATTGTCATGGCAAGCATAGTTTTACTTTGTGTGCTTGCGGGTGGAATGTATTTTCTTGTTGCCCCTCTTGAAAAGAGGTACAAAAAGAACGGCTAACAACAAAATCGCCCCCAGCACGCTAACAAGGGGATAAAGCCACTGCACAATTGCGCCAAAGCCCAAAAAACTTATGGCAAACGGCGTGATAACGCTTATCAAAAAAATTATTATTTCATTTTTGCACAGCCCTCGCATTGAAGAAGAACAACCATAGATAAGCGAAAAAAGAGTTGTTAAACAGCCAACAAAAATGGCAGAGGAAACAACCACGCCAAACGCCCCATTGAATAGGGCAAGAAGTGGCATATTTTCACCCAATACTTGGGGATTTATAAGAAGTGCAGTGTTTACAAATGCCAACATAACCGAAAGCACGAGGGCGGACACTAACGCCAATCGTGCTTTTTGTTTGGCGGAAAATCGCTTGCCTATTTCAGCAAACAGCAGGCAGGAATTGGAGGTATTAAGCAAAACATACAAAACGGCGTAAAATACCGACGCTCCGCCAAAAGAGGTGGAGGCAATTTCTGCACTTCCCCTGCAAAAAAGTTTTACAACCATAACGCAAAGGGTGGCAAACATGAATGGCACCATAGTTAAATTTATTTTATCAAGGCATGATATTCCCCTTTTTGAAACCACAAAACAAACTGCCAAAACTATTGCCATAATAATACAATAAAAAAGTTTGTTCTCGCCCAGCATATCGCTTACGCCAGCAAACATAGACGAAGAAAAAATTGTGCAAACAATAAGGTTAAGCGAAAGGGCAAATTTGCTTTCTTTAAATGTTTTTCCAACCCATTCGCAGGCAGATAAAAGTGCCTTTAAAATATAATAAAACAGCACAAAAACTATGGCGATTGCCGGATATGACCACAAGCCAAATCGAGAAAAAAACACCACAATTTCCTTGCCACTTACAAAGCCAGAGCCCAGCACTGTGCCAAGGATTGCAAATAGGGCTGAAATAAATGAAATCACATTGTATTTTATGATTTTTTTTATCAATTAGAATTTTTAGGAGATTTTTATGAATTTTTTTAACCAAAGACGCGGTAAATTTGCCGAGTTCGACAATAATTTCAATTCAAACTGGGGTGAAAACTACTATCCAGACAATACAAATGAATGGGGAAGTGGTTTTGACACCACCTGCAACAAACATGAAAATTATCAAATGGAAGATGAGGTTTATGAGGGTAAATTCTTCTGCACACGCAGACAAAACGCCCCTCGCCCTTGCGGACGCCCATGCAACCGCCCAAACCACAAACCTTGCAACAGACCTTGTTTTGATGAATGGGAAGATGATTGCAACAGCTACGACAGACCAACCCACCGTCCTTGCAAAGGCAACCACTATCCACCTCACAACCAAAATTGCAACGACGCCCTGCTTTTTTTAAGCGGATACTTCATTGCAAAAAGGTGCAGATAATAGTTTAAAGATGTGAAAACATTTCACATCTTTTTTAACTAAGTGATTTTGTGTAAAAAAATTTGCAAATTCTAATAAAAATGATATAATGCTTATAAAAGGACATATTATGAAAAGATTTTTTGGAAGATTGGATAGGGGCAAAATTGTAATTGAAGAGGGAGAGTTTTTTCACCTATCAAAAGTTTTACGTATGCGTGAGGGAGAGCAAATTATTGCATCAGTAAATGACGAAAACGATTATTATTGCGTGATTGAAAAAATGGGCAAAAATAGTTGCATAGCGGGCGTTGAAAGTGTTGAAAAATGCCCTGCACTGCCAAAGCGAGAGATAACCCTTTTTCAAATGCTACCAAAAAAAGATTATTTTGATGAAATTCTTGCAAAAAGTGTAGAGTTGGGTGTAAGCCGAATTGTGCCATTTACAAGTGCCTACACCATGATGAAAAATTTTAAGAGAGAGCGAGTTGACACCCAAATTATGACAGCCTGCAAGCAGTGCGAGCGTTCTATGCTTGTGCCGGTTGAAGATGTTGTACCTTTTGAAAAAATTTTGCCTTGCCTTGCAGAATATGACCTTGTGATTTTTGCCTATGAGCGAGAAACAATCCCTTTTGACGCAAAAATTTTGGAAAATAAGCAAAAAATTGCGGTTATTGTTGGCAATGAGGGCGGTTTTGCACCCGAGGAAGTTGAAAAATTGCAAGCACTTGCCACAAGCGTAAGTTTAGGCAAGCGAATTTTGCGATGCGACACCGCAGTAACCACAATCCTTGCCCTTGTAAGTGTATTGTCAAATAACTAATTTAAATTTTATTTAAATCAAAAACATTTATAATTTTTTTCTTTTGAGATTCAGCATAAGAGTATACGCCTCTAATGCTGAATTTTTCTTCTGGTTTATCTCCATACCAATACGCCATAATAGGTAGCCTACAATTTTTATTATAATAAAATAAAGCACAAATACTATTATCAATGGCGTATTTATGACACTCATAATATTCATATAGCCCTAAATTTTCTAAACTTTTAGGACGTATAATCTCATCTACATATTTTGCTATAAATTTATTATACACTTCAACACTAAACACTTCCGCATCTCGAATTTGTATAACTTTCAAAAAAGAAAACTCTTTCTTTAAATCTTTAATAATTTTCAAACAATATTTAGTAAAATAATCTCCATAATTTACCAAAAAAATACTTATATTATTTTCAATAATTATTTTTCTTATAACTTCAATAAGACATTTTTTAAAACCTTTACGCGGAATAAACTCTTTATCTCCTATTATTGTTGCTACTGCCATATCATCTCCTAATTTAAATATAAATATTTCAAAAAACCATGTCAATCGATTTACGGTATTTCGTAAGAAATTAAACTTAAATCTTTATACAATTATTACGAAAGTCCGTAGAGGTATAGAATGAAATTAGATGAAGCAATAAGATTAAGAATTAAAGAGGTTATTAAAGAAAAGAATATCAGTTTAACCGCTCTTTGCCTAAATTCCAATTTGACACCATCAACAATTTTTGATTTTATGTATGGCAGAAGCAAAAATCCAAGTATTTTAACCATTAAAAAATTGTGCATAGGTGCAGGAATTTCTTTACATGAATTTTTTAATAAAGATTATTTTAACAGCGATGAAGATGTTTATTAAACAAAAAAAAGACCGAATAAAAATCGGTCTTTTTCTATGCATAAAGGAGGTTTTCCTTTTATTTCATATTTTTTAAGAAATTGCTGTATTTGGTGTATGAGTTGTCGCCAAGTTTTTCAGCAATTTGTGTAAGTTGGGCTTTTGTTTCTTTATCCAATCCCTTTGGAACCTCTGCCTTTATGGTAACCAAAAGGTCGCCATAAAATTCCCTTTGAAGTGCCTTTACGCCCTTATTTTTAATACGCATAACCGTTCCGCTTGGTGTAAGTTCTGGAATATTAAGTGAGTATGTGCCTTGAAGTGTTGGAATATCCACCTTACCTCCCAAAAGCGTTGTGGTGAAAGGTAGGTATAAATCCATGAAAAGGTCATTGCCTTTGCGGATAAGAATTTTATGTGGTTTTACCGAAACTTTTATGTTAAGGTCGCCACTATCGCCATTTGGAACAGCGTTTCCTTCGCCACGCATACGTAAGGTTTGCCCATTATCTATGCCGGCTGGGAATTTAACTTTTATGGTTTTACTGCCCTTTTGTTCCCCTCTGCCATTACATTCTGGGCATTTTTCCTTCACTATTTTGCCTGTGCCGTTACATTTTGGACAGCCAGCCTCACGAATAGTTGTTCCAAACAAGGTGTTTTGTTGAAAACGCACACGCCCTGTGCCGTTACACTCTCGGCAGGTGGTAAATTCTGTGCCGTTTTTTGCACCTGTGCCTCGGCAGGCAGAGCACTTATCGTGGCGGGTGATTGTAACATTTTTTTCACAGCCAAAGCAAGCCTCTTCAAAGGTGAGGTCTATGGAAATGTTTATATCACTTCCCTTTGCCCTTGCCTGCTCTCCACGACCGCCAAAAGCAGAGAAAATATCGCTGAAAATATCACTGAAACCGCCTCCGCCACCGCCAAAGAAGTCGCCAAAGCCACCACCGCCATTGCCGAAAGGATTGCCCTCGGCAGAGCCAAATTGGTCATAGTTGGCACGTTTTTTGGCGTCGCCAAGCACCTCATAAGCCTCGTTTATTTCTTTAAACTTGGCAGCTGCCTCTTCGGTGTTGTTAAGGTCTGGATGATACTTTTTGGCAAGACGGCGATAAGCCGATTTAATTTCATCTTCGCTGGCGTTTTTATCGACGCCCAGCACAGAGTAATAATCTTTGTTAGCCATGTTTTTACCTTTAAGCCAATAATTGGCAATTCGACTTTTAAAATATGTTTCTATATGGTTGCGTTCTCCCCCAGTCGAGGACATCGCCTCGACAGCCCCCTCGGGAGGGGGCTTGTTTTTATTGGGTTATATTTGATGACACCCACCGCCCTATCGGGCACCTCCCGCGGGCTCGCAGGAGGCTTATGCGGTTGCGTTCTACCTCCGTCATGCCTCAACGGCTTGACACATCCATCCCGGAGGGTGGTTTTTAAATCACTTCCTTATAGAAAAGCGTTTGTGGGGGTTCGGGGGGAATCGCAACCCCCCGAGTCTTTTGTTACTTTTCTAACATAGAAAAGTAAAGAAATCTTTAGTCAACTACAACTTCTGGGTCGCTTCCGTTGTCGCCGTTGTTGTCGCCATTAGGGTTTGGGTTGCCCGCTTGATACATTTTTGAAACAATGCCGTTTGAAACATTTGTAAGTTCTTCAATTGCTTTTTTCACAACTTCAATGTCATCACTTGCAATATCGGTTTTTGCTTTTGCAATTGCCTCTTCAAGTTTGGTTTTGTCAGCCTCTTCAAGTTTATCGCCATTTTCTTTAATCATTTTTTCAAGGCCATAAATCATGTTGTCGGCTTGGTTTTTAGTTTCAACAAGTTCCTTTCTTTTCTTATCCTCTTCGGCATGAGCCTCTGCCTCTTTAATCGCCTTTTCAATATCCTCTTCTTTAAGGTTTGAAGATGCGGTGATTGTGATGTTTTGCTCTTTATTTGTACCAAGGTCTTTTGCAGAAACTTTTACAATTCCGTTTGCGTCAATATCGAATGTAACTTCAATTTGAGGTACACCGCGTGGAGCAGGTGGAATGTCTGAAAGTTGAAATCTGCCCAAAGTTTTGTTTTGGTTTGCAAATTCGCGTTCCCCTTGAAGAACATGAATATCAACGCCCGGTTGATTGTCAACAGCAGTTGAGAAAACTTGAGATTTTTTTGTAGGAATGGTTGTATTTCTTTCAATAAGTTTTGTAAATACACCGCCCAAAGTTTCAATTCCAAGTGAAAGTGGGGTTACGTCAAGAAGAAGAACGTCTTTTACTTCTCCGCCAAGCACGCCCGCTTGAATACCAGCGCCTACGGCAACACATTCGTCTGGGTTGATGCCCTTGTAAGGCTCTTTGCCTGTGAAGTTTTTAACTGCCTCTTGAACGGCTGGAATACGTGTTGAACCACCCACAAGAACAACCTTATCAAGTCCGCTTACCTCAAGTTTTGCGTCTGCAAGTGCCTTGATTGTGCAGTCGATTGTTTCTTTAACAAGGTCTTCTGTGATTGCATCAAATTTTGCACGAGTAAGTTCCATTTCCATATGTTTTGGCCCTGTTGCGTCGGCAGAGATGAATGGAAGTGAAATTGTTGTTTTTGGTGTTGCAGAAAGGTCAATTTTTGCCTTTTCAGCAGCCTCTTTAAGTCTTTGCATAGCAAGTTTATCTTTTGAAAGGTCTATGTCGTTTGTGCGTTTAAATTCTTCAACCAAAAGGTCAATAATGCGGTTATCAAAGTCATCACCGCCAAGGCGAGTGTTGCCGGCAGTTGAAAGCACTTCAAAAACGCCGTCGCCAATTTCAAGAATTGAAACGTCAAATGTACCGCCACCAAGGTCATAAACCAAAATCTTTTGGTTGGCGTTTTCACCTTTATCAAGGCCGTAAGCAAGTGCGGCAGCAGTTGGCTCGTTGATTATTCTTAAAACTTCCAAACCTGCAATTTTGCCGGCGTCTTTGGTTGCTTGACGTTGTGCATCGTTGAAGTATGCTGGCACGGTGATAACAGCCTGTGTTACCGCACCGCCAAGGTAAGCCTCTGCGTCGCTTTTAAGTTTTGAAAGAATCATAGCAGAAACCTCTTGTGGTGTGTACTCTTTGCCATTTAAGGTTGCTTTATAGTCGCTTCCCATTTCGCGTTTGATTGATTGAATTGTGTTGTCGGCGTTGACAATTGCTTGACGCTTTGCCACTTTGCCCACAAGACGCTCTCCGTCCTTTGTGTAAGCAACAACAGAAGGGGTTGTTCTATCGCCCTCTGCGTTTGCAATAACTGTTGGCTTGCCACCTTCCATGACAGCCACACAAGAGTTTGTAGTACCTAAGTCAATTCCAATAATTTTTCCCATTTTAATTATCCTCCTTTTTATTGACGATGACTTTTGCATATCGAATTACTTTATCGGCGAATGTGTATCCCGCTTGGTATTCGTCGATGATTACATCATTTTCCTGCCCCTCAACATGGGCAACAGCAATGACATTGTGCTTGTAAGGGTTGTAAACTTCACCAATTGATGAGATTTTTTCAACCCCAAGTTCTTTCAGCGAAGATGAAATTTTATCTTCCACCATTTCAACGCCCTTTAAAACGTTTTCATCAGTAATAGATTTTTTTGCCTCTTTAAATATGTCAAGACATGGCAAAAAGGCCTCTATAACCGAAATTTGCCCATCAATGCGTGCCTTTTTCACATTTTCAAGGGCATGACGACGGAAATTGTCAAAGTCTGCTTGAACACGCTGTGCAAGTTGCAAATATTCCTCTTTGCACTTGCAATCATGCTCTTCTTCGCCACACTCACAGACTTTTTCCTCGTCGCTTAAACATTCTTCACCGCAGTTGCACTCTTCACCAAAGCCACAACCGCACTTTTCTTCCTTTTCAATCTCTTCGCTGAACATTTATTCTCCTTTTAAATCTTTTAAACTATCAATCACAACTTTAAGCGCCGACGCTATGCCCGCATAGTCCATACGTTGTGGGCCTATCACGCCAATTGATGCAAGTTGACGCCCATTTACGCAAATTGGTGCCTTGATGACTGAACAAGAATTGTTTTCATCACCTGCAATGTCAACTTCAATGTTCCCCTTGCCGTCAAGTTCCAACATGGTTGAAAGTTCTTTTTCATCTTCAAGAACATTTAAAACCTTTTTGGCGTCCTCAATTTCACTTTTGCTTTCCAAAAGTTTTGCACTGCCCTCTCTGCGTACCGACAACCTCTTTTGGCTGTTCATTCGTTTAAGCCCGTCAATAAGCGAACTTACAACCGATGAAAATGCCTCAATCTCGCTATGCATGCCCATTTCAAATTGGTCGATATTTTCAATCATAAAACCAATTGTTTCACCCTTAAAATGCTTGGTGAGATAGGCTGACGCGTCCTCACAATCTTTGCCAGAAGCAACAACATCAAGCGTTTGGGTGATATATCCGGCAGTTGTGCCAATAAGCACCATAATTTTGTCAGCAAGAAGTGGAATGATTTTAAATTCACTTAACACCAAATTTTGGTATCCGTCCACCATAACAACCGTTGGATAGTTTGTAGCCTCACTTACCACCTTGGCAATGCCGGCAACAATTTCGTCAAGCGAACTTGTTCGCCCAGAAATCACACCACGCACACGTTCAAGGTCGCCGTCCTCAACATTTACATTGGCAAGCAGACTTTCAACGTAATAGCGGTATCCCTGCGCCGTTGGCACTCGACCGCCTGAAGTGTGCAACTGCTTTAAAAAGCCCATAGCCTCCAAAGCATTCAACTCATTGCGGAGGGTTGCGGTGGAGCAATCTAAACTTGCCCCCTCTTTTATGCCACCACTTGTGATTGGGGAACAATCTTTAATATATTCCTCAACCGCCATGCATAAAATTTGTTTTTTGCGTGCAGATAGTTCCATAGATTATCCTTTAAATTCGACTTTTGTTAGCACTCTCGTACCAAGAGTGTTAGCACTATTATATGCAACTTTTCAAAAATAGTCAACCAAAAATGACAACTTTTTAAAAATTTTTTGAAAAAACTTTACCACACCCACAATTAGAAATTTTTTCTATGCGAGATAATCTCACTCTCTTTAATCTATATAATACCATTTTTATCATAACCTATTTATAAAAAAGCCTTACCCGATGAGGAAGGCAAGATACACGAGGTTTGGTTATAAAAAGCCTTCCCCGAAACTGGGGAAGGTGTCGCGTAGCGACGGAAGAGGCTCAAACCTCCATCTCCGAGGGAGGTGGCAAGGCGTCAGCCTTGCCGGAGGGAGTTGCCTTCCCCGCCCTGCGGGGACGGCAATTTACAAGGCAATCAAAAAAGCAGGTTATTTAAAACCCGCTTTTATCTAAAAATCTTTCCCTTGAATTTGGCTTGAATAATTACTCCAATATTCTGCCGTTTGGTATGCACTTACACTTGCCGTTGGCACATAAATTTTAAGTGATGAAGAGCACCCATCAAACATATTACCATACCCAGATATATCGCCACTCCCGATTGGCACGCTTGTTGCTTTTACATTCACTTCAATAAGGTTTGTACAACCATAAAAGGCAGAATCTCCTATACTTGTTACACTATCTGGAATTGTGATTGAAGTAAGGGATGTGCAACCATAGAAAGCATTGATTCCTATTTGAGACAAATTGTTTGGCAAAACCACTTCTTTAAGAGAGCTACACCCTTGAAATACTCCTTGGACTCCACCTACTGGATAACTAAATATTATTTTACAATCGTCATGAATTTTTGCTGAAACAATAGTACTTGAATCAATAGACACTAACACGATGTAAGGGTGCGTTTCGCTTCCTAAATATTTCCCATTTTCATAAGTGTTGTAGTTTTTAACAGCATGATTTATATAAGAACCTGCAGCTATATGCTCAATGCCACTTCCAATATACAAATTATTTATAGAGGCGGCATAAAACGCAAAACTACCAATATATTTTAAACTATTTGGCAATGTAAGAGAATTACAACTTACACCTTGCAACGCTTGCCCAGAATCATAATCTGCATCTGGAATACTTGTAACAGTATATTGTTTTTCATTCATAATTACATGAGACGGAATAACTAAATCACTTGGAACAGATGCACTTCTATCCAATGAAACCTCAACACTTTTTTCATTTTCATTTATTACTGTAAATGCTAAATAAGGAACGTCCTCGGCGTTGACTGGGGTGTCCTCTTCTGTATTGCCACCGCCCAATTCAAGATTGAAAGCGGGGCGCACAGCGCAGGTACTGCCAACACCGTAGTAGCCACAACCGCCACTGCTGAGGACACCGAACGCACGGTCGGAATAGCGAGGGTTAGGAGAGCGAAGCCAATAATAATCCGAAGTATTATCCGCATCCCAGTTACAGCCGGCTCTTACTTCTGTGCTCCATGATGACGCAATTGTGCCGTCGGCACCTATGGTGCCTCCGCCAAGAAGTGTATATACTTCTGCTACGCTCATAAGCCAAAGTTTATCAGCACCCTCAGTTGATTTTGGTGTTGTATCATATGTTGCATATTGGGTTGTCCCTGCTGGTGGAGACCATTGATTT